>JAKVCM010000004.1 GCA_022448605.1 Puniceicoccaceae bacterium
CCCCATCTCACCAAGATCGACGTGCCATTTACCAACTTGACCGACGTGGTAGCCGGCCTGCTTTAGCATGCGGCCAACATTAAACAAATTCTTGTCCATGCTGCGATTGGACTCTGGTTGAATCATGCGCGCATACGGCATGCAGTGCTTTTCCATAATGACCGCGGTATGATTCGTGCGGGCGGCATATTGTCCGGTCATAAAGGCAAATCGAGTGGGCGAACACTGCGCCATAGCATAGGCCGCGTTAAACTGGGCGCCTTCGGTAGCCAGCTTATCGATGTGTGGTGTTTTCACCAGTTTGTTGCCATAGCTTGCGGTTCCGTTCCAACCAAGGTCATCAATTAGCACAAACACAATATTGGGTCGGTCCGACTGGCTCTCAGGTTCAGCTGCAATGACTGCAGTGGACCAAGCTAAAATAAGCATCACGAGGGCAACGGCTAGTTCAGGTGTCTTCATGAAGTTTTATTGTCTAAAGTTTGGATAATGCCCTATGGAGCTTTATTTTTATTTTTTGGTTTTCATTTTCTTCTGCCCCGTCTTTGCAGCTTTTTTAACCGCTTCGGCATCGGCATAATCTACACCAGTGCACTCGATATACCACGCGTTCCATTGCTTCAGTAAATCCTGAGCGAGCTCCGGATACTGGGCTATCAGGTTGGAAGTCTCCGTGCGGTCTTTGGACAAATCATAGAGCTCCCATTTCTTACTTCGAACAAGCTTCATCGCGCCATCCTGAATCGCCGCCCCTGAGCCATATTCATAAAACACTGGTGCCTTTCGATTAAGTGGTTGACCAGTGAATGTCGGCAACAGAGTGACGCCATCTGGACTGTTAACCGCAACGTTTTTCACCTCTCCCGGGTAGGTCGCGCCCGCGAGATCCATGACGGTCGGCATGATGTCGATGAAATGGCAGTTCTCGCGATTAAACACATTCTTTTTTGTGATCCCTTTAGGCCAATGCGCAATCAAGGGGGTCGTCGTACCGCCTTCGTAAGATTTCAACTTATAAAACCGGAAGGGGGTATTGGAAACATTCGCCCATGACAGGCCAATACACTCATAGCTATTGACGCCCCCAAAAACACCCGAACGATCTCCGCCCGCAGGTTTGTCGGTGCTCGCGCAGGCGCCATTATCGGACGCAAACAGGATGAGCGTGTTGTCATAGTCACCCGCGCTTTTCAGATACGAAATGATACGGCCAATATTCTGATCAAGGCAGTCAATCATCCCCGCATAGATCTGCATGCGTAGAATTTCTTTTTCCTGCTCAGCAGTAGATAGGTCAGTCCAAGAGTTAGTCTGTTCAGCCTTGGACAATGGAGCACTCGCGGCATCAAACATGCCCATTTCTAATTGACGCTGATAGCGCGCATCGCGAATCACATCATAGCCAGCGTCATACACTCCATCGTATTTAGCAATATCCTTTGGTTTTGCATGCAGCGGATAGTGCGGTGCGGTGTAGGCAAGATAGAGAAAAAAGGGCTTCTCCTCCCCCTCATACTCTTTCAACCAAGCCAAAGCAGCGTCAGTCATTGCATCCGTCGAATACCAAGACGTGTCCTCGGGTACGAAACCTTTGACCTCCTCATCGTTTATCATCCATTTACCTCTTCCCGCACCCGCAGGAATGCCCTCGCCCGGGCGAGCTTTATTACCAGGATTCCAGTGATTACTCGCTCCACCAAGTAGACCATAGTAGCGGTCAAATCCACGAGTGATTGGATTCGTACTCCCGTGGCGTTTGCCCGACCACAGCGTCCGATACCCGACTGGACGAAGCACCTCACCAAGGGTAGCCGCATTTATCAATTCACGGTTAGTCCGTTGAAAATAGAGCCCCGTGAGCAAAGAAGCCCGTGAGGGATAGCACTTAGAGGTATTGTGGGCGGCAGTGTAGCGGATGCCTGATTCGGCAAGGCTATCCAAGTTCGGCGTCTGAATCTCGCCACCATAGCACCCCAGATCAGAATACCCCATATCGTCGACCAGAACCACGATGATATTTGGTCTGCTCTGGGCCGCCGCCTGCATTAAAGACAACAGGCAGCAGGCCATTAGGCTGGATAATATAATTTTGGGTTGTAACATTCTAAATACATTAGCGGGTATCCAAGAATACGCTTTGGAACGTGAACAAAACAGTCGAGACCTTCTTACACGTCAATATCACTCAGCAATAAAAGTCTTAATCTCAGTCGGGATTTTTATATCCTTAAAAAAATTACTCTGGAGCCTTCGAAAACTCACCAAAAGGTCGACCAATGATCTGCACACAATCAGACAAATGCGCCTGCATCACTTTTAATACTTTTTCATACTCTGGATTCTGAGCCAAATTTTTGGTTTCCTGCGGATCCTTTCGTAGATCGAAAAGCTGATCGGGGTCGACGATGCCGCCGATATTATCACGTGGCTGTCCAAATGGATTCTTCTCCCATAGAAGATCAAAGGACCCTTGTGCCAAATGCTCCTTAATCCCACCACTCTGCGGCGGCACAAAACCACGGTCTAAAGCGTCCTGGTTATAACGTATCGCAATATATTTGTAGTCTTTAGTAATGATTCCTTTGGCAAAGCCACTCTCTGTCAAAATTGCCGACTTCAAGGTATCCTTTTCGCCGCGCCACACAGGCGCAATACTCAAGCCATCCAACTGGAGTCCCTCAGGCGGTTCAGTCTCGGCCAGATCCAAAAAGGTGGCCGCCATATCTGTCACATCAATCAAAACATCACTCTGTGTATTTGGCTCAATAGCTACCGGCCAACGGGCAATAAATGGGATGTTTGCACCGCGCTCATAGGGCGATGCTTTCCCTGCATTCTGCTGATCAGATAAAAAGATAATCAAGGTATTGTCCAACTCACCCTCGGCTTCTAACTTATCGAGAATCACACCAATACCACCATCCATCCACAGGACCATCTCTTTGACCACATTCCGCCACTTTGCATTGCCATCAATATATTTGGAACGTTTAGGCATCAGACCAAGATGCTTTTCAGTATAACCTTCGGGCGTATGTCGTATATCGCCCGAATCAATCGGCTCATGAGGGCCATGTGTCGTGGTGAATGCTGTCCACAAGAAAAAGGGCTTACCTTCGGGAACTTGATCGAGAAAATCCACAGCCCCCTTTACCGTGTACTCAATATTATGGTGCTCTAATGCTTTGGGAAAGTGATCCAGATTACCCTCTGTTATATACTCCGCATAATCGAAACCATAGTTGTCTAAACGTACGCGTAACTCATCCTGAATTGCTTTGAGATCGGCAAGGACCTGCGGTTCCTTTGGATTTGCATCTTTGGGAATTTTTTTCCACATTTCTTTGAGGTTGAGATCATTATGCCACTTGCCAGTCGCTCCAGTGTAATAGCCGGACTGACGCAATGCTTGGACGACCGTTCGCTCATCCGGTCGGAACGCAGCTCCGTTGCGGATAGAAGGCTGCCTCGTCAAGGGCCCGAATATAGAATTCGTACTTCGGCTGGCATATAATCCAGTCAAGCAACTGTAGCGTGTCGGCACACAGAGCGTTGCCGTAGAATAGGCTCGAGTATGTAAAATGCCCTCCGCTGCAATGCGATCAATATGAGGGGTGGCATACTTTGAACCATAAGCACCGATACTATCCATGTTCTGATCATCACTAATCAATACGAGGATGTTAGGCCGCGAATCCTTTGCGACTGCCCCCATTACGAGGAGCACAAGCCCTGCGACCGTCAAAATCTGTATTTTCATTTGGTTCATTATAAAAAGATTAAATAGTGCTGCACTTTGCTTGAGCCGCCGGCCTTGATAAATACTCAATCGCGGAAGCGACTCAGGCTAGAGCCCCTTAAGGCAAGCGTAAACAGTCTCACTCAAGGAACCAGTCGCGAGACAGATAGCGTAATCACAAGCGCCATAGTAGAGGCGAATCTGATCCTTCTCATAATCGGCAATTGCACCACAAGGGAAGATCGTATTATCGCAATTTCCATGCTGTTCCCAAGGCTCCTCTGGCATCATTAGGTAACTATTTGTCTTGCCGATAACCTTCCATGGCTCATCGAGATCTAGCAACATAGCGCCAATGTAGTAATACGTGCCACCTGCGGGCGTAAACACCCCATGGATAATATCGAGCCAGCCATGCTCAGTTTTGATAGGCGGAGTCGGTCCAATTTTCTGAACGTTCCAGAAACGATATCCCGCAGCCAAGACCGGTTTAAACGCCCCCCAGTGTACGAGGTCTGGCGACGAGCTGATCCAAATATCACCATCGCCACCATCGCCCCCGCCCGGGCGGTCCAGCTTGTAATATTCGCCATTGATCTTTTCAGGAAACAACGAAGCCCCACGATTCTTCGGTTGCGTGATCGTTTCAATACGCTCGTAGCTCTTAAAGTCCTTCGTACGACCAAGCATGCCAATTGGCGAATCGAAACCCTGCACCATCACAGGAGT
>JAKVCM010000040.1 GCA_022448605.1 Puniceicoccaceae bacterium
GCTAAATTGTCGCTAGAGTTTCCGGTTTCAAATTCAGCTTTTAGCTCGATAGTTGATTCTGTCCCAGCTAGAGAGATTGTACTGCTTACATTGGTGAATGTCCCATTTACTAGCGTGGCTGAACTATCTCCAGTACCCGCAGAAAAATCAGTGATCTCATATGGGAAAGAGTTATAAGTTCCAGCTGCGCCAGCAATACCTAGAACTTCTACCCATGTACCTCCATCTAGACGGTAAGAGACTTTTATACCATCGTCAGCATCCATTCTCGTGCTAGCGAAGTCGGCGCTAATTTTTAATGAAGTCTCGCCGCTCAAAGAGGGTAAGCTGCTCCAAGTGAGGATGAATGGGTCTGTGGCACCTTCGCCATCTAAATCTTCACCCGCGATGTAATTGTCACCTGTTGAAGTGTAGCCGGCTATGCCAGAAGGATTTGTAGTAGCTGTTCCAAAGTTTGCCCCACCGTCTCCGTCGCCATCGTAGATACCAAAGTAGTCGTTACTGCCATCGCTAAAAAAGGTGGCATCACCATTTTGATCGGCGATACTAAAGCCTGCAGCGCTGTCGAAGGTTTCGTTTAGAAGTTGCGCTTGCGCAGTAAGTCCCAAGCAGAAAGCTAAGGGCAGATAGGTGTATTGTAATGATGTATGTGTTTTCATGGGTGAGTGGTTAGAGAGTGATTAGACCTTGGAGCACTGGACATGCCAATAATGCATTTATGTGTAAAACTTTCGTTAATGTCTGCAAAAAGTTATCAACATTATACCGCTTAATGTGAATAACTTTGTAATATTGAATTCGCTCATGATCCTTCCTCGAATACTGCTGTATTAAAGCGTTGAAAATCGCCCACAAACTCAGTTATCCTGTAGGAGCGCATTCTAAAGGAACCCTCACGGGATGGTGGTAGCAGTAGAATGTGGTGGCGATTTCCCCTATGGAATTGCCAGCGGCTTTTTAGTACGACGCGATGTGAATCATTATTGGTGACGGCTAAACCAATAAAGATGTCTTCGTTAAGTCGCTTTTCTACGGAGATGGGCTTGTTTTCCCCAGGTGTCAGGACCATGTCGCGATCCATGAATCGGCAGTTAAGTGGAATAGGAGTAAAGTTGAGGAAAGTGACGTGATTTATCGGGAGTCCTTTGGGGCTGTCATCGAGTGCAAGCAAGGTAAATTCAAAGTTCTTTCCGCTTTTTCTGGCTTCGGCGAAGAAGATGAGCATTTCGCTAGCTGCCACTTCGACTTGTCCAACTAGTCTATACTGCATGAGTCCCTCATCATCGAGCCCATCCTCGCGATAAAAGCGAATCGCCTGCTCACCTTTATATTGATAAGTGTCGATTGAGCGGGCGCGATTACGGAATACTAGCTCAATCATGGCCGCATTGGGTGCCGGCCTGTAGAAGATGCCTGTTTTTTCGATGTTAAGCACAGGGAATACACGAAACTCAGCCTTGACGAGATTCTCCCCATTTTGTGCATAAGCGGTTAGGCATCCTAGTAAGCTGAAAAATACAAAAAGACGAATCATGTATCATCTCCTGTCCATCTAATATCCTTAATCACAAAACGCCTGCCAAAGGCATTATTTGCGCTGGTAGCATCTTCCATAATAAGGGTGCTGTTATTATCTACGCGGTCCGGTATACGTTGGACAACGGCTTCGCAGAATGTTTTGCTTATGGTCTCACCAGAAATGGGATTCTCAGAATGGCCAACGCTTTTAACAATAAATGTGTCGCTACGAACTGTCAGGAAAGGTGCGATTGGCTCGAGTATAACCGCCTGAGAGATGTAGGCAGGCGAAAACATGGGTATACTGCCATTGATTCCGGAGCGACGAATGGCTTTAGCTAAGACGCCACTATCGATGAATTCTGATACGGAAGCAAAAGGTGCGCTGCTTAGGAAATGTTTTTTCAACTCATCAACTAAAAACTCGACTAAGGAATCGTCATCGGCCGTATCTGGATTATAAATGAGCAAATCGCTTGGTCGTCGAAGGGGATGACGCATCGCGAGTCGCCCTAATGACTCAGGCCCACTTAGGTCGTTAGGATTTGTACTTGTTAGAGCAGA
The DNA here is from genome assembly GCA_022448605.1 of Puniceicoccaceae bacterium. Classification (GTDB taxonomy): domain Bacteria; phylum Verrucomicrobiota; class Verrucomicrobiia; order Opitutales; family Coraliomargaritaceae; genus Thalassobacterium. Next base: position 2,083 of record JAKVCM010000040.1, read on the forward strand.
CTCATCAGAAAGGATACCAATGGTGCCGATTGCCTCATCTGTTGAACTGCTCAAATTAAAAAATGCATTTTTCAGTGCCGCCGTTGTTTTACCTGAAGTGCCGTTGTATTCCCAGTTGTGAATAGTCCGGCACAACATAGAAGCCCATGCTCTCGCCGATAGAGAATTGACGTTAAAGCTACCTTCAATCAATAGGTTTTCGGCTGCGTTGGCTTCCCGCATGCTTTGCTCGGTAGCACCGATTCTTAATTCTGCAGGGATGGGCATCGGTTGGTCTGTCGTCCAATTCGAGGAGGGCACACCAGTGTAATAGTATTTGTCATAACATTTGTTTAAAGTATCACCCCAAGGCATACCAACCACCTTTTGCACGGTTTCACTCGTTCCATCTCCGTCAGTGTCCGTGATGACGCTTTCTGGACTGAGCGGAAGGTTGCGGAAGCTGCCTACAGAAAGCGGTTCCCCATCTGGGCGGGGATATAGAAAGGCGCGCTCATAAACGCCTCTATGAGTGTCGGGATTTGTATCGGCAAGTATATCAAGTCCGTTGAAAAATAAATCAAGCTGATCTGGTGCGTCAAAAGGGCTAGGTTGTGCCCCATCTTGTGCATCTTCAGGATCTATGCCGCCAACCATAACAGCGCGCCTTACTTGTGGATTTTCGTAATCCCAAACAGGTTGCCTTAAGTCAAAACTTAGCCCGATGTTCGCAGCGCTAGCGTCTGCGCCGACAATGAAGTCATCCATTAGGCGGAAGTGGAACCCGATGTTATAATTATCTAAGTTGTAAGAACCGCTAGTAGAACGGGAATATTCTGAGGGAGTTAGCTCGTCTACCAGAAGGTCTGAGTCGGTGACTTTGTAAATGTTCCTCAATTCGAATACAGGTTTGGCCCATTGATTGCTGACCTGTTCATAGACAGGTGTCTGGCTAGTAGATGCTGAATTAAATGGAATGAGCCTGAAGCTGATACCATTCTCTGGCATGCGGAGGCTTATCCGAACTGTGTCTCTTTCTTCTAGGACAGGATGGCTCGGATCTTCCGTAGTGTGCCAAGACCACTTATTATGGTCATGTTGCGGATCCGGAATATAATCTTTAGCTGCTTTTGGATCACCTCCAGCTTTGAGTATGTATCCTCCCAAATCACGGGCTAATCCGTTACTTTTTGACGTTGTCGCCCAATACACCTCGCCCGGTTGAATCACAGCATCGTCAACAACCATCCAACTGCTGATGACGGTTTCATTAATTGTATTGTTGGTCACGCCACCTCCGAGTATTGAACCTAGGTCTTCGTCGAAATCGAATAGATTGGTATGTAATTCTTCTTCAACTAGTCCTCCGAAACGTCCGAAACCTGCACCGATTTTTTCAATACTTAAAATCATCTTTTCGGCGGGTCTACCCCTGAATCCACCAGTGCCTAGTTCAGAGGGAACCATCATGGCAATAAATGAGCGATTTCGACCTTCACCCGGAAAGCGAATTGGGTATGGGTAAGGGTTCCAAAACTCTACATCTGCGTGGAAACGAATCCGATGCTTTGTGTCTGATTGGGTATGAAACGCCCCCAACCTAAACGATACCTCAGAGACGACTGGCATGATATTACGTATTACCTGAATCTCGTCGTCATCAGGGTCTGTAGCATTATCGCGAAAATCGTAATAGTCTTCGGTAGGTAGTCGAATAAAGTCACCGTTAGAGTTGAGGCTGCTCTTAGAGCTGTTGGGGCTGTTAGGATTCGCATTTCTAGCAAGGGGAATGCCAGTGGCAGGGTCTATATTTAAGTGGAGTAGGTAATCGCCCTTGAGGTAGTGGTCTTTTGCGTTGGTCGATTGCGCAAGTAAGGAGTCGATATCTTCTTGAGTGCGTCCTGTTAGGTTAGTCTTCAAGCCTCCGTCGATCGGATTTTCGAGGATACCTAGAGAGTATGCTGTATAGTCGTGACGTTGATTGCGAAGATTATTGGCTACGTCGACCCCTGTAGGGAATGAAAAGCCGATCTGAGATATCGTTTCTGCTCGGCCTAACTCTTCGATTTGTTCGACTTCTAAGAGGCTGCCATCTGTTTCGGAATCGGGGATCAATGCGTCGAAAACAAAATCTTGAGATGGGTGGAGTTGAAGGTTCTCGCGAATATCTTGCATTGCTTCGCTGTCACCGTTCAGAAATTCCATCGTCTTCGTCTTATCTGCCTGATTTACTCTTGCTTTTACGCTTTGTTCTTCGATCCAGTAAGCAAATTTGGCCTTAGCTAGGTTTTGGCCTCCTTCTACAGGAACCCAGTCAGCCTGGACGCCACTGAATTCTTGAGTTGATGCGCAGAGTGTCGAAGGGGATGAGCCAAGCGCGCCGCTTGCAGGATTAGGATTTTCACCAGATACAAGCCATATTGGATTTTTGGCAGAACCAGAATTACTGTCCCATACACCAGTCCACATTGTGGCGTTTTTGGAGGTGCCGGCGTCAATTTGGGCCCGAGCCGTAACCCGTTTATCGGGGCCTGCATATCTTTGTAGGTTCCCAATTGCAACCATCATGCCTAGGCGTGCGTTCTCCTTAGCCAATAGACTAAGCTTACTATTATGCGCGTTCGCAGTTTCGACTGACACGAGCAAACTCATGCTCAATAGGAGCAAGAGGACGAAACTCATCATGCTTAAAGCAATCACCAAAGCAAAAGCTTCGTTCTTCGTTCGGCATATAGGCTTGGGATGGAGCATTTATCAGTTTAGAAAAATTTTAGCAACTAAGCAATTTACTGCACACTACAATTTATATTTTCCATGTAAAAAAATTCTGCGCGAGAGTAAAATTATAATACTATAAAATGCCCAATAACTTTGTCTATTTAAGTCATTAATAGCTATAGATTTAGGTTTATTTTTAAGAAAATTAACCTCCTCTCCGCTTTAACTCCTCACGTATATAGCTAGCAGATTCTATGCCCTAAGGTTGTTTGCTGCCTTTCGGCGCTAATTTGCTTGGCGCGGCTTCAGCCGGAAGCTTTGGAGTAGACATGAAAAAAGCAGCTCGCTTTCGTGAACTGCTTTGCAATTAAATGTTCTAAACTAGACCTAGCACCATTTTGCCTTCTTCGCTGATCATGTCTTGGTTCCATGGTGGATCCCAGACGATGTTAACTTCGGCTTCGCTCACGCCGGGGACGCGTTCGAGTTGGCCTTTGGCGTCTTCGGCGATTGCGGGGCCCATGCCGCAACCTGGAGCGGTGAGGGTCATGTCCATGTCTAGCTTGTAGCCGCCCTCGAGTCGCTCCTTAGTGTTGAGCGAATATACAAGTCCAAGATCGACAATATTGACAGGAATTTCGGGGTCGAAGACCTTCTTGAGTGCTTCCCAGAGTGCATCTTTTTCGGGCGGAGAGCCGTCATACTCGTCTTCGCTTGCAGCGGCTTCCGTGACGTCTTCGCCAAGCGCATCGCCATCGACGCCTTTGATTCGGAACATGCCGTTATGCGTCATCACAGTGAAGTTTCCGCCAAGGCGATGGGTGATGGTCACAGTTTCGCCTTCAGGCAGGCTCATGGGTGTGCCTTGCGGGATGAGTGTGGCCTCGACTTCGCGAGAGAGTGTGCGTTTATCGTCCATATTATCTGTTAATGTTGGCTAATGAGTGATGACTGATCGGCGATAGCTATTGTTGTAATCAGTCCTTTAGATTAAGAAATTTTTCCAGAAAATTTCTGATGAATGAGTTGACGGAGATTTTTGACGAGTTCTACGCTGTCGATTTTTTCGATGACTTCTTCGAAGAATCCGAAGACCATAAGTTGCATGGCGACGCGTTGGGGTATGCCGCGTTGCATCATGTAGAAGAGCTCTTCTTTGTCTACGTTGCCAGTAGTGGCTCCGTGGGAGCAACGAACATCGTTGGCTAAGATTTCAAGCCCAGGTAGGGCGTTGGCGTCGGCGGAGGGGTCGAGCAAGAGATTACGGTTGGTTTGATAGGCGTCGGTTTGCTGTGAACCTTCGGCGACTTTAATCAGACCAGAGAAGATGCTGCGGCTATTGTCGAGCAGCGCGTTCTTATATAGAAGATCAGATACGGCGTTGGGGGCGTTGTGCGTCTGGTAGGTGCGTTGGTCAAACTCCTGCGTCTCTTCTGCGACGGTTAGTGAATACATCTTTACGTCGGCACCGGCACCCTCGATCCGGGTCTGGCTCTCGAATCGGGCACGTTCGGCACCGATGTTAACCGCGACATTTTTTACCTGAGCATCGCGATCGGCCACGGTAGTATCGAGCTGGAAGGAGACGGTTTTTTTATTCCAGTCTTGAACAATTTTACGGAAGACATGGGTGTTGGCTCCAGCATGTATGTTGGAGACAGAGATGTTGAGCGCTTCATTCTCCTCGGTTTCGGAGAAGAAGATATCGACCACGGAGACTTTCGAATTGTCCTCTGCGATGATGAGGGTGTGCGGGAAGACAGCTGCGCGGCTGCCGCTCGTCCAGTAGTAGTTAACGAATGGCTTTTCAATTTCGACGCCCTTGGGCACGTAGAGCACGGCGCCGGCCTTGACCGTGGCGGCGTGCAGGCCAAAGAATTTTTGTGAGCCGAGTTGGGTCGATTCTTGGAGAAAGTATTTTTCCATCAAGTCGGGGTGCTGCTCGACGGCTTCGGAGATCGGTAAGTAGATCACGCCTTGTTTCGCAAGCTCGGGGCCGATGCACTCAAAGTTAGCTGGCGCGTCATCCACGTAGACCATGAGTCCAGCGCGATCGGAGACCAGATTGGAGCGTTCAGTCAAGGCATCAAGCGTAACGGAACTGGGTGCTGCGACAGGATTGAAGTTGTCGATGCTCAGTTTGCCGACGCTGGCGAAGCGCCACTCTTCGGCGCTTGCCGTCGGCATGCTTAAATTCTTGAACTGATCGAGTCCGGCGCTGCGGCGCTCGGTCAGCCAGCTAGGCTCTTTGACGGAGAGGGTGCTTGTCGATGATTCTAAAGCGGTATTCATGTTTTGTAAGTAATGCGCGCTATGGGGTGTGGCTACCCCGACTGCGTCATGCGATCATTCCTTTTGAAGGAGGGGAGTTCTTATCTTGTTCTTTATTCTAAGTTTAATCTTTAGTTAGGTTTACCCGACGCTGCCTTCCATTTCCATGTCGATGAGGCGCTTCAGCTCGACGGAGTATTCCATCGGGAAGGCCTTCATGAGTTCGTTGACGAATCCATTGACTGCGAGGCTCATGGCTTCGCCTTCGGAGAGGCCGCGCTGCATCATGTAAAAAATTTGCTCGGCGCTGACTTTGGATACGCTGGCTTCGTGCTGGATCGTATTGTTTTGCCCGCGCGTGGTGATGGCGGGGTAGGTGTCGGTCCGGCTATTCGTGTTGATCAATAGGGCGTCACACTCGGTATTGTTCTTACAATTCTTGAGATGCTTGGGCATGTGAACTTGGCCACGGTAGGTGGAGCGTCCTTTGCCAATCGAAATTGACTTGGAGATAATGTTACTCGTGGTGTTGTCCGCGAGGTGCATCATTTTCGCGCCCGTGTCTTGGTGCTGACCGTCATTAGCGAGGGCGATGGAGAGTACTTCGCCGCGAGCGCATTTGCCTTTGAGCACGACGCCCGGATATTTCATCGTGAGTCGTGAACCGATGTTACAATCGATCCATTTGACCTCAGCGCCTTCGTCGGCCATGCCACGTTTAGTCACGAGGTTAAATACGTTGGAAGACCAATTTTGAACAGTGATGTATTGAATCTTGGCGTTTTTCAGGGCAACGAGTTCGACCACCGCGCTGTGAAGCGTAGCTGTCTCAAACTTTGGCGCTGTGCAGCCTTCCATGTAGGTGATCTCAGAGTCTTCGTCGGCGATGATGAGCGTGCGCTCGAACTGGCCGAAGTTTTCCGCGTTGATTCGGAAGTAGGCCTGTAGAGGTTGCTTGAGCTTAACGCCTTTGGGCACGTAGATAAAGCTACCGCCCGAGAAGGTTGCGCTGTTAAGCGCGGAGAATTTGTTATCCGCGGTTGGGATGACTTTACCGAAGTAGGGCTTGAAGATTTTGGGATACTCGGCGAGGCCTTCGCTCGAGCCGACGAAGATGACACCCTCTTTTTCAAGGTCTTCCTTCATGCGGGAGTATGAAGCTTCCGAGTCAAACTGTGCCTCCACTCCAGCGAGGAACTTGCGCTCTTGCTCGGGGATGCCTAGGCGCTCAAAGGTTTCCTTTACGTCGTCAGGTACGTCTTCCCAGGAGCGAGCAGGTTGTTGGCCCTTGGAAAGGTAGTAGCGGATTTTATCAAAATCGATGTTCTCCAGATCCTTGTCCGCCCACTTGGTCGGCATGGGCTTCTTTTTGAAGACTTCGAATGCCTTCAGGCGAAACTCGCGCACCCAATCTGGATCGTCTTTGACATCGCTAATGTATTTGACGGTGTCTTCGGTGAGGCCAATGCCCGCATCGAATTCATAGTTTTCCGGATACTTGAAGTTTCCCTTCTCGGTATCGACTTGAATAGCTTGGTCCTGTAAGTCTATATCGCTCATAGTTTTAAATTGTTGATTATTGAGTAGGAACTTAGGCTGAAGCTGTCGCGAAGGCTTCTTTGACCCAGTCGTAGCCTTTACTTTCTAGTTCTTTGGCGAGTTCCTTATCGCCACTGTGAACGATGCGGCCGTCGAACATAACGTGGACGACGTCGGGCACGATGTAGTCGAGCAGGCGCTGGTAGTGAGTGATGACGAGGAATGCACGGTCTTCACTGCGCATGAGGTTGACACCTTCGGAGACGATACGGAGCGCATCAATGTCCAGACCAGAGTCGGTTTCATCCATTATGCAATACTTAGGATCGAGCATGGCCATTTGAAGTATTTCACAGCGCTTCTTTTCACCACCCGAGAAGCCCTCGTTGAGTGAACGAGCAGTAAACTTACGATCCATTTTGAGCGCGTCCATCTTAGCGTAGAGCTCCTTGTAGTATTCGATCGCATTGATCTCTTCGCCTTCTGGGAGGCGAGCTTGTTTTGCGGCGCGGATAAAATTGGCGATGGAGACGCCTGGTATTTCCATCGGATATTGAAAGGCGAGGAAAAGACCTGCGTGAGAAACTTCGTCCGGCTCCTGGCCAAGGATGTTGACGCCGTCGAGGAGCACTTCGCCACTCTCGACCGTGTAGTCCTCGTGGCCGGCCATGACTTTAGCGAGCGTGCTTTTACCCGTACCATTGGGGCCCATAAGCGCGTGCACTTCGCCTTTAGGGACTGTCAGATTAAAACCCTTAAGGATGGCTTGCCCATCGATGGAAACATGGAGATTTTTGACTTCGATAGAGTGATTCATTTTTTCTAAATTAAGATGCTTGGTGATACGAGATTCAGGATTTCTAAGTGACCGCTTATCGGCTTTTTTATATTAGTCGTGGCATTCGTTGCAGGCGCCGTCGTAGGAGATTTCGATGTGTTTGGCGGTGAAGCCTGCGGGTAAAACCTTCATGAGTTCGTCGAGAAGTTGGTCCGAGAGGTCGACATCGACAATTTCGCCGCTTTCACGGCAGTAAAAGTGCGCGTGCTTGGTCAAATTAGGGCAGTAGCGGGTCGGTTCGCGCTCGAAATTGACTTGGCGAATGAGTTTTGTTTCGGCCAGTGTCTCGAGGCAATTGTAGACCGTCGCGAGAGAAATTGTCGGCATATCCTCTTTTGCGCGGACGTAAACCTCTTCCGCGGTGGGATGATTGCGTTTTTCTAGGAGGAGCGCATAAATGTGCTCGCGCTGCTTTGTTGCACGTTGCCCACTACGCTCTAAGGCGCTGTTTAGCAGTTCTTTATATTTTGGTTCTAATCGCATGTGGGTGGAGGATTATAATTATTCTTGTTATTATTGTATCATGTACACTCTTTTACTAGGAAGCAAGCTGTAATTAGAATAATTCTAAATATAATTTGAAAATCTACTTTCTCACTTATGACACGGGTAGTAGTGCTACATCCGCTCCAACGGCTGTATGCCGAGAAGCTCCAATCCCGTTTTCAAAATCGTGCGTGTCCGCGCACTTAGTATCAAGCGCCGCGCTTTGACGGATGAATCTTCAACTAAGACTTTATCCGCGTTATAGAAACTGCTGTAGGCACTGGTTAGTTCGTAGAGGTAAATACAGAGGAAGTGGGGGCGCAGATCGTTGATCGTGAGTTCGAGTGCGCCGACGAAGCCCACCAGCTTGCGCGCAAGCGCCATTTCAGTCTCGGTCTCCAACTGACT
>JAKVCM010000041.1 GCA_022448605.1 Puniceicoccaceae bacterium
TATCGCAAGTGACCCTTGGTTAGGGGACTACATTTCTAAAGGTATTCAAAGAGTGGAGTTAGATGTTAAAAATAGCAGTGAGTCAGATACAGTCTTTTTGCGTTTAGCCATATCGAATGTAGCCAACCCGCAGATCTCTACAGGTACTTGGTGGGTTAGCACAACCTACTATAATTTAAGTCCCGAAGGGCAATGGGAGCATGTTAGCTTTAATCTATTGGAAAGTGAGATGCAGCGAGTTGGAACCGTCAATTCAGATACCCCAGGGACGGACTCTTTTGAAGAAACGTTATCAAATTTGAAGGGCTTTCGCTTCATAAGTAACGGCAACGGATATTCTGCTATAGGCGCTGAATATTCAGGAGTGATTGGAATGGATAACATTGAGCTGATTGCAATTCCTGAACCAAGTTCGATTGCTATAATTTTGGCGGTTGTGGCTGGTTTTATTGTTTTCTCAAGGTGTTGCATTTAAGGACTGTTTTTCGTGAGGCTTTGCGGGCAGTGAGAGGCCTTTGCAGGCCTTAGTCACAAGTCATTTAATTCAAGCTCGAAAAACAAGTATGCGGATGGTATTAAGCACATATATTTTACCATTACACCAATGCGCATTCGAGTAATTCTTGCCCTATTGCTACTAACCTGTTTGCCATACATAGCGTCCGCCTATTCTAGGGCTCATTCTTGGAAGCCTGAGGCACTACCGGGTTCGGCTCGCACGGCACTAGTTAAGATTCAGAAACTAGTATTACCTTCTGTTGCCAGCGAATTGCTTATTGCCGCTGCCACTGATCTGCAAGCAGTATGGCTTGAGCGAGTAGGTAAGCCTCTAGAAATAGTTCGACTCCAGGTAGCGCCGCTGCAAATAGAGCCTCAATGTGCTATTATTTTGCGGCGCACTAAACTGCAGCCATTTGCAGAGTGGCGAGGTCATCAGGTAGCCGGAAGTTTTACTCTAGCTCGGCAGTATAGCAGTATTTACTTAGATGCCTATACAGATGCAGGCTTATTAAATGCCATCTATGCGCTGTGCACAGACGTACTTGGCGTACGTTGGTACTGGCCGAGCGATATCGGCCGAGAGTTTGTTGGGGAAGTGCCGCGGTTCTTTCCAGAGCAGCGCTGGTTGGAGGCGCCTGCATTTGTACAGCGTCGTCTTCACCCTATAGGAAATGACTTCGGGCGGCGCAACCGCCTAGTCGGTGGCTATCAATTTAATCATGCACTTTCGAAAATATTTACCCCAGAATTATTTGCTCGTGAGCCTGATCTCTTCGCTGAAGTTTACGGTAATCGAAGAGTTCCAACAGGTAGCAATAAGCATGATCCACAGCCGGACTTTACCCAGCCGCGAGCCGTGGAACTAGCCGCGGAGGCGGCGCTACAGCATTTTCAGGACAATCCAGAAAGCCAGAGCTTTTCACTGTCGATTAACGATAATTGTTTGTTTGACGATTCCGAACGCACAGCTGCTGCACTTGGTAGGCTAAGCTATTTTCGTGAGCGGCCCAATTACTCCGATCTAGTCTTCGGCTTTATGAATCAAGTCGCGGAGCGAGTGGAGGAGTTGCATGAACTTCAGTTCGTGGAAAACAAAGCGGCAACCAGTGTTTGGCGAACGCCAAACGGTGCGACGCGCTACTTGAGTGCACTCGCCTATTACTGGACAGAGCAGTCGCCTTCTATGCGCCTGCACCCCAATGTTATGCCAGTGCTTACTTCCGACCGCGCGCAATGGCATGATCCTGATTACCGCCTTGAGGATCGTGCTTTGATCGAACGCTGGTCGAAGTCCGGCGCATCTCGCATCGCAACTTGGGACTACTATTTTGGTGCGCCTCTTCCATACCCACGCCAGTTTAACGGCAGGATTGCAGAGAGCCTAAAGCATTTAGCCGACAACCAAGTCACTGTCTTCTTCTCGCAGTTGCCCTCTGCTTGGGGCTTAGATGGAGCCAAGGCTTGGCTTGCAGCTGAATTATTATGGAACCCTTGGCAGGATAGCGCAGCACTGCTCGATGAATATTATATGCATTTCTTTGGAGCGGCAGCGGATTCCATGCGCGCTTTTTATGAAGGAGCGGAGGTGCACAGAGAGATGCACGCAGGCACTTGGCAGTGGATTAAATATTATAAGGACGAATCTGGAATAGCTTTTTTTACTGGCGAG
>JAKVCM010000042.1 GCA_022448605.1 Puniceicoccaceae bacterium
CCCGAATACGCGGAGGTTAAAGCGCGCTTGAAAAGCTATGTTCCCTCAGAGCGTGAGCTAGAGTCGCCATTAAATTAGCCTTCCTGTAAATAGAAAATGGAGTAATAAATAGTTTCATATTTTTACATTTTTTTGATATACAAAATTACCTCTTAATATTATCCATTATAAATCTACAAAATTTGATCATTTTTTAGGTGTATAACTAAACCCCAAATACCATGACTAAAATAACATTAGCGCAATGCATTGTATGCATACTAGCCACTTCAGTAGGCTTATACGCCATAAATTGGAACCCAGATGGCACCGATGGCGATTGGAATACTCCTGCCAGCTGGAATGGTGGAGTTGTGCCAACCGTATCGGATGAAGCGAAGATTAACCAACCAACGAATGTTACAGTTGCTAACGTAACAACACCCACTCCTGTGAGTTTTATTCATGCATTTAGTCACAACGGTGATGCAGATGCTTCCAGAACACAAGGAACATACGATGTAACTGACGCTGCGGGTGATGCATCTGGAACAGGCGCTGACTTCAGGGTCCAAGTTAATGCAAGTGGAGTGCCTTCAGTTAGACTACTTTCCGGTGGTACTGGTTACACAGATAACGAGACAATCACAATCGCTGACTCCTCATTAGGATCAGGTGGAGGTGCTGCTGTTGTCGTTACTGTTATCCAAGCTCTTGTTGATGCAACAGCTGTTGCGAACGACTTAGTAACAGGCTTTAATTCTACTCTTACTGTAAATACTGGTGCGGTTCTTGCCCTAGCCAACGATATGCATGTGGGCAATGCTGGGAATGTCGTTAATGGAACCAAGAATGGGACAGTTCAATTAGATTCGGGCGGCCAGATTGTAGTCAATAACGTTGTTCGGGTTGGTAGTTGGGAGGCTGCATCAGAGGGAGTATCGCCACCCAGTGCGGTTCTCGAGATTGCAGGAGGAACTTTATCTATTCATAAAGAGCTCTACGTTGGCGTTGGAGGTAATGGCACTCTAAACTTAAGTGGAGGGACTGTAAGCTTCGCCGCAAACGAGTGGCAGCAATTGCGTGTTGGATCTGACCAAGGAGACGGAGTGATCAATATGACAGGCGGCAATTTGGTTACCAACGGCATACAAATGGATAACGATGCCAATAGTGCTGCGAGGATTAATTTAGATGGTGGAATCCTTGAAGTGACTAGTGGCTGGGCCGGCAATGAGAATGGCGGCTACCTGAACGGCGTGATTACATTCAGCGCTAGTTCGGTTATAGCGATTAGCGACGGCATCTTCCAATGGAAGGGCACAAACAAAAGACCAGCTATAGGCGCATTGGTTGCAGGTGGATATATCACCTTCGCCACTTCTACACTATCTAGTATCTATCCTGATGTAACCCCCGAGGAATCATGGACCTCCCCTGACGGGACTACCACACTTTATGCGGATACTAATGAAGTAAGAAGCGGCTACACCACAGTGTGGGCCTCATCTAATGATACAGATGGTGATGGCCTTGCCGATGGCGTTGAAACAAACACTGGCACCTTTGTGTCTGCTTCAGACACAGGCACAGATCCTGATGATCCTGATACTGATGACGATGGCCTTGCCGATGGTGTCGAAACCAACACTGGAACCTTCGTGTCTGCTTCAGACACGGGAACAGATCCACATGTAGCTGACACTGATAGCGATGGCTTATCCGATGGCGCTGAAACTGGAACAGGCACCTTCGTGGATGCTACAAATACTGGCACCAACCCACATTTAGCCGACACTGACGGCGATACTATATCCGATGGTGTTGAAACAGGATTAGACCCGAACACGGATTCTACGGCTGCAATTAATTTATTGCCCAGCACAGGAGGTGGCTTAACTGAGCAAGATATCATTGACCTACGAGTTGGCAGTAAATTGGCTTCGATTGCCAACGATCAAGCCATTCTTCAAGTGGTCATCGAACAAAGCGACGACTTGGTTTCTTGGAGCACATTACAAACAGAAGATGTTACAGTTGCTGCGCCCGATGGAACAGATAAGCAGTTCTTCCGCTATCGCATGCAGGACTAAAACTTATTAAACAAGTTTGTTTAATTTCAGCCCTCAGGCTTCGGCCTGAGGGCTTTTTTGTGGCTTCGAGGCAGATCAGTCAGTGCGCTCGTAAATGAGTGCCGTAGGTTTGTCTTTTCCTGCTTTACCAATCCGGCGCAGAATTTTCCAGCCTTTGACCTTTGGCTCTATGTTCCCTGGTAGCTCGACGATGGTGCGAGCCTTTGCAAGGGCGATCGGATTGATCACCTTTTCGAAGATGTAATGCAAATTTTCAGCAATCGTATCGTAAGGCGGGTCAAGGAAGATCAAGTCATAGCTGGGCGTATTTGACTCGAGTGCAAAAACGTCGCTGGCGACGATCTTGGCTGCAGCCGTATCCGAATTACAACTGCATATTGTGGCCTGCACATTTTGGCGCAAGCAAGTCAGTGCGGCATGATCGCTTTCAAAGAAGGTTGAACTCGATGCTCCGCGACTTAGAGCCTCTAGCCCGTAGCTGCCAGTGCCAGCAAAGAGATCGGCGACTTTACAGCCTTCAATGCTTGCGCCAAGACTGGAGAAGACTGACTCGCGTAAGCGATCTGTAGCGGGGCGTGTGTGGTTGCCCTTCGGCGCTTTCAGCGGTATACCGCCTGCTCTACCACCGGTGATTCGCATTTAATAAAAAATCCAGAATAAGAAGAGCTATCGCATGGCCGTCCAGATACGAAGTAGGCTCTCCACTAGCTTTGGTAGCTCGTCGAGAGGCACTTGGCTGGCGGCGTCGGATATAGCTATGTCTGGATTGGGGTGCGTTTCGAGGAAGACGCCATTGGCACCTGCAGCCAAAGCGGCGCGGGCCAAGGCAGGCACGAATTCGCGCTGACCGCCGCTAATGCCACCGACCGCCCCAGGTAGCTGAACGCAGTGAGTCGCGTCGATAATGGTGGGGTGACCATTGTCTGCCATGATTTTGAAGCTACGCATATCCACGACAAGGTTATGATAGCCGAAGGTGGTGCCGCGCTCGGTTTGCCAGATTTCTTTGGCGCTAGCTTCTTCCAGTTTGTTGGTGACAAATTCCATCTCGTAAGGGGAAAGGAATTGGCCTTTTTTTACATTAATCGTGCAGTCGGTTTTCGCTGCAGCGAGGAGTAGGTCGGTTTGTCGACAGAGGAAGGCGGGAATCTGCAGGGCATCGACGACCGCGCCAACGCTGGCGCATTGCTCGGGGGAGTGGATGTCAGTAATGGTCTTGAAACCATACTCTGCTTTAATGGTTTGAAGAATCTCCATGCCGGTATCGAGTCCGGTGCCCCTGTTACTGGCGATGGATGTGCGGTTGGCTTTGTCGAAAGAGCCTTTAAAGAGTATGTTCAGTTCTGGGTGCTGCTCTTGGAGAAATGCAAGTGCGTCGGCGACGGGGCGACAAGTATCGAGGCTCTCAAGTGAACAGGGCCCTGCGAGAAGGAGAAACTTTTCGGGATCGTAAATCATGCGATTGATTAAAGCTGGGTGTCTTGGAGAGTCCAAGCAGTAATTCGTAAGGCCTATACTTATGATGCCCTTTTAGTTTATTCTTTCAGTTTAATTTGTTTTTTTTAATTTCGTAGTAGGTGTATCGGTTGATTCAAATTCTCTCTTTACTAGTATTTTGTCCATTTGCCCTATTAGGCAATGAACTGATCGACTACCTGAAGCAGTATGAAGGCCGCTGGTTGGGAGATTTCACGATTCACTCGACAGCGTCTGGCTATAGCGAAACCTTTCCAGTTGAACAGCGATACTGGTGGGAAGATGGGCAGCTTCATGGCATCTCTGTTTCTGATACGAATAATGGTCTTAAGTCCGCGAAGTCGCTCACTTTCATTAAGGAAGGTAAGCTACAATCAGAAGTAATTACGGGTGAAACTACGGAGCGCTTTTTCGGCTTTTTGCGCGATGGAGGTATTGTCTGGATTTCAGCTAATATGCAACGTGCCAACGACTATCAGATGGCGGAGCGTTTTGTCATAGAAGAGGGTCGTCCATTGCTCCTAACGGAAGGATTCGATACCTATGTCTACCAGGAGGGTCTGGCGCACCTCGTTTACCGCGGGCGACTGCTGAAAGAAGACTCTAAGCAGGCGGGAGACTAATCTCCTCTGATTAGATTAGCTAAATGTGTCCGCACGGCCGGTTCAAGCTCTGCAGTCTGGACCCAATCAAGAGCTTCGGCTGGTTGGGTGGCAGCCCAGATTCCGAGATTGTGGCCAAGCTGCTCAATACGCCGATCGACATCGCTAATGGTGCTTGCCCAAACTGCTGCAACCTCTGGCTCGTAGCGTAAGATCGACTCACAGAATCCCGAGATCGCGGCATCACGTTGTTGGCCTGGATTTTGATTGCTCAGCCATTCTGAGGCAGCGATTGAATCGCTCTCTGTCCAGATTTGCATCAGTTCATTGGCGTATTCGTCAGAATAGATCGGGTCAGTCGGTGCCATCTTAACTAACCATTCTGCGGTGGAAGCGGGGTCTTCCTCCGCGCGGCCCATCACGAGAGAAGTGACTGCGATCGCCGAGTATTCGGCCTCAACGAGATCGCGCACAAAAGATTCGGCTTCTTCGGGAGATTGTTTGCTAAACTCGCGGATGGTTTTTCCTAAGAGGTCGTGGTCGCCATTAAACTCTGCTTCTGCCAAAGCCCAGACGCTGGCCGCCTTCGCGTCTTGCATGACCCAAGATTTAACGAGTGCTTCCTTAGCCTTTTCTTGGACTGGGCCGTCGGGTAGGCGGGCAACCCATTCGGCAGCAACACTTGGTTCGGCCTCCGCCCACTTCGCTACGAGCGCTTTCGCGGCGATAGCTTTACTGCCGTCATTGGCCATGCCATCAATCCACTCAGAAGCTTCGGTCGGATTGCGCTCTGCCCAGAGTTCGACTCCATTGTTAAGAGTTTCGAGACGTGCTAGGCCTTGCGCATTTGATTCTAGCCAGAGCAGGGCGGACTCGGAGTCTTCGGCTGCCCAAAGTGCGACCACTTCAAGCATGCCGCGCAGGCGTTCGCTACCAGAGTGCTGGCTTTGTAGCCAGTCCATTGCAGCAGTGGGATCTTCTCTCCCACGACGACGGGCTTCGAGAATAAAGGAGTCTTCTGTTGGGTCCGTACTTATGATTTCCAAATTTAGTGGACTAGGTGTGATTAAGTTGCGCCCTCGGTCGATTGCGGCTTCGTCTGTTTTCGGCTCAGGATCTTTCAGCGTGTCCACTGCCTCGCGCCCTTCGCGGATTAATTTCCACGTTTCGCAAAAATGCGCCACTTCACGCTCAATTTTAGGCAAATTGGGCAGAGCAGCTAAGATCGCTAATCCGATAATGCTTAAAAGAAAAAAGACCCTGTATAGCCAACGCATGATAGTTATTTTAAGTTGAAGAAATCTCGTGTGTTATCGCTTGTTCTCGCCGCTAGATCGGCAAGCGGGACAGCGAGCACTTGCGCGCAACGCTCAGCGATCGGCGCGAGATAGGCAGGTTCGTTCGACTTGCCTCGATGGGGCTCGGGGGAGAGGTAGGGGCAATCCGTCTCCAGCATGAGCCGCTCGATGCCCTGCTCTCGAAGCGCCTCGCGCACGGTGTGGGCACTCTTGTAGGTGGCGATCCCAGTGAAGGAAGCTCGGCCACCAAGCGCAATGATTTGTGCCACCTCTTTAGCCCCGTAGGTAAAGCAGTGGAAGACGATGCGTTGCCAGTCGACGCCCGACTCATCGATCAGATTGAGGCACTCTGCAAAGCAATCGCGGCTATGGATAATGATCGGGCACTCAAGCTCGGAAGCCAGCATCAGTTGCTGCCGAAAGGCCGCTTCTTGCATGAGTATGACCTCTCCCGCCTGCAATGGATCTTTCGGAAGATGAAAGTAGTCTAGGCCAATTTCACCGAAGGCGACGGGGGCACAGGGGGGCATGAAAAAAGTACTCAATTGGCTGACAGCCGCCTCCCAATCATCGTTTACATAGCAGGGGTGTAGTCCAACAGTATAATCGATTTTTCCTGCGTAGGCCGCACGCATTTCGCGATAAGGCACCCAATCCTCTGGAGAAGTACCGACTGTTATAAAGCGCTTTACGCCTGCATTGGTAGCGCGTTCAAACATAGGCTTCAGCTCGCCTTTATCTTTGAAGCCCTTCAAGTGGCAGTGGCTATCGATTAATTCCATTGTTCCTAAAGGCTGTGGGAATTCTTCTCGCAGAAAAGCGCAAATTGAGTGAGCGTTATTTAGCTGGAACCTTCTCAGACTCTGTTGGTCCATTTAAAGCGAGCCAAATCAATATCAAGCATGCCCAATAAGTGATCCCGCCGATAATCTCATGCATCAGGTGGTAGCGTTCCATCATTGAAGGCGCCAGCAATACGATAATCACGATACGAACAATATTAAACATGAAGCCGATGATCACACCTGCTAACAAATTAAGGCCCAAATCAAAAATATTTAAGCGTCGGTGAATTGCCAGTAAAAGGGCCAATAGGAGGCTTGTTATGATGACGCCGAAACCATTACATTCGGAGGCCACATGGAAGGGTTGTTCGTTGACTATTAAGACTAAGATCGGCGGCACACCTGCTTGACCGAATAGCCCTAATTCAGTGCTTTGCCCAATTAATTCGAGAACATAAGCGCTCCATTTGCCCGCCATCGAACGTAGGGGCCAATCGAGTGGCGCCATAAAGCTGCTTAGCAATAAAAACGCGCAGAGCGTGCCCGCCACCGTCCGCGTAAGTTGGCGTGTCCCCTCGCCAAAAGTGAAGCGCACAGCTGCCGTTAGCGCACAACAATATGCGGGGATCACCAGTAGCCCCGTTAGGCTTGAGTGGGTGACAAACGGAGCGAGATACGTCAGTAGCAGTATTCCGTATGCAGCAAAGAGGGCTCGCCGCGCTGAGGCGTTTAGCTCCAGGGGCCGCGTTATGGTAACTCCGCCGAAGCGTACAAGCATTAGCGAGGCCATCGCCAAAATGATCAGCGCGTGCAATATCCGACTCTGCTCATGTGCTGTCTGCGCAAACCATATGGTCAGCGGCCAGAGCGCTAAGCCAAGGAGGCCGAACAAGACGCAGTTAAGCCAAAAATCAATTTGGCGGCACTTCTCGGTAAAGCTAACAGCAAGTTGTCGGCGAATCGGCATATTAGAATATACAACAAGATCACGATGGCCTCGTGATTGGCAAATCTCTTTCGACTGGAGAGTCTTAAACAAGTTATCTTACATTGATGCGAAGGGATAAAATTTAGCGGTCTACGCGGGCTCCGCCCCCAGCTAAAAGTTTCTCGACTTCTTGTAGGCTTGCCATGGTTGTATCCCCTGGGGTCGTCATAGCAAGAGCACCATGGACACAGCCATAACTGACCGCTTTCAAAGGGTCATTGTATTTCAAGAAACCATAAATGAGGCCGCTTGCGAAGCTATCACCTCCGCCGACCCGGTCATAAATCTCAAGGATCTCCTTGCCCTGAAATTTGCGGGTGGGCTCGTAGAATTGCCCATCATGCCAAACCAAGGCACTCCATTCATTTAGGGTAGCTGTATGTGCATCTCGGAGAGTGGTGGCGGTTGCCTTTAAATTCGGAAATCCCTTCACTACCTGTTTGATCATACGCCTGAAGTTAGCCTCTTCGATTGCACCCAAATGCTCACCGACCCCTTCCACTTCAAAACCTAAGCAAGCGCTGAAGTCTTCCTCATTACCGATCATGACATCAACATATTTTGCGATTTCACGATTTACCGCTTGGCACTCTTTAAGGCCGCCAAAATCCTTCCATAGGGACGGCCGATAATTCAGATCATAGCTTACAATCGTGCCATATTGCTGTGCAATCTTTACAGCTTCGATGACCATTTCTGGGGTGCTTTGCGAGAGTGCGGCAAAGATACCGCCAGTGTGAAACCATTGGGTGCCTAATTCCCCAAAAATATGGTGCCAATCGACATCGCCAACCTTCATCTGACTGGCTGCGGTATGTCCGCGGTCAGCTGTGCCGCGCGCACCGCGAATGCCAAATCCGCGCTCTGTAAAATTAAGCCCGTTGCGGACTTTACGCCCAAGCCCATCATAAGGCTGCCATTGTATAAGGGCAGTATCGACCCCACCTTGCAGTATGAAGTCTTCGACGAGTCGACCGATTGGGTTGTCGGCAAAAGCTGTCACTACCGCAGTTTTTAATTCGAAGCAGCGACGCAAGCCGCGGGCTACATTATATTCCCCGCCGCCTTCCCAAGCATTAAATTGGCGAGCGGTGTTAACCCGACCGTCCCCCGGGTCAAGTCTTAGCATCACTTCACCGAGTGAGATGCACCCGTACTGACAATTCTTCGAAGACTTAATCTCTAGTGACATTATATTAGACTGTTAATGTTTGTGCCCCACAAGTAGCGGCGATTTGGTTGAATGCTTGAATCTCAGCCTCGGTGAAGAGTAGACCCCCTGCGGCTTCAACTTTTTCTGCCCACATAGCCTCTAATTGCCCAGGCAAGAGACAGTTTTCATTGCCGTGACCGAGTATGTCATTGAGGACAGCTTTTAGATTAGTAATTTGATTGCGCCCTTCTGCATAGGCGCCCGCATTAAGTGAATCTGGATGAATCACTTGAAAATAATATGCTGGAGTCGATTTTTCTCCCGCTGGGATATCACGGCAACGTAGAGTCGGTAGGCTGCCTCCAATGAGAGCTGCAACTAGTTCATTGATTAAGGAGAGACCGTAGCCTTTATGCGCTCCAAAGGGGACGAGGGCGCTCACATGGTTTGGGTCTATTGTCGGCAGGCCCTTCGAATCGACCCCAGCTCCGGCGGGTAATTGCGCACCCTCACGAATGAATTGTTGCACTCGACCCATCGATACTACGCTCGTGGCCCAGTCGATGACGATCGGAAAGCCAATGGCGTCTGTGGTCGGAAATCCCCAGCTATGTGGGTTTGTGCCTAGAGTAGGGAACTTTCCTTGAAATGGAACGACCTCAGCAAGCGCAGCTGTACAATTCGTATAAGCAATGTAGCCACGTTTTGCTGCTTCCATAACATAGCCTCCGCCCCATAAATAGTGAAAGGCATTATCTACCGAGACCTGACCAATTCCATATTTGTCGGCTAGCTCTATTGCACGATCGATCGCAGCATACGCACTTGCTTGCCCAATCTTCTTATTTGCATTCCACACCTCGCAGGCGGCAAACCGAGAAGGGATCGACTCGATTTCAGCACAGGGAATGCAGCCTCCAGTGTAGCTGCCAAAGTGCTCATCAAGATGTAGGGCTTTGATAGCATTATGAGTGCGCACACCATGCCTCGCAGCGTATTCCCCGAATCGTGCGGCAGCCTCGGATTCGTGTTGATTGAAGCCGCGGTGCAAATAGGCAGCTTCGACTAATGCATTGTGAGCAGCTGGCTGAACGACATGGAATTCTTCGGACATCTTAATTTCTATTTAAATGAAAGCCTTAGGTGGCTGGCAATCGTTGACCTGAGCATGTGGGGATTCCCCCCGCAATAGCATGAGAAGGTTTTCTGTTGCTTTGGTCGCTTGACGGATAACGCTTTCGTGAGTGCGGGACCCAATGTGTGGAGTAATCAAACAATTGGGCGCAGACAAAAGTGGATGATCTGCATTTGCAGGTTCTACATCGAGCACATCAGCTCCGTAGCCCCCTAGTGTGTTGTCCCGCAAGGCAACTAGAATATCATCCACATGGACAAGTTCTCCGCGGCCGCAATTAATAAGAATGGCGCTATTTTTCATCTTTTGAATTGTCGCGCTATTGATCAAGCCCTGTGTCTCGGCAGTCAAATTTGTGTGCAGCGATATAAAGTCAGAGTCACTAAATAGCTGGTCAAGATTTTCAATGCGTGTGATTTGGTGCTCTTTTGCAAACGCCTCTGGCCAGTGAATGTCTTGCGCGAGCACTTTCATCCCAAATGCCTTTGCCCGGATTGCCATCTCTCGACCAATCCTTCCTAGGCCAATTATTCCTAAGGTTTTACCCGCGATTTCGTTTCCGGTTTCCCGTTTCCATAGACCCTGTTTGGTCCATTCTACGTGTTCGATAAGTTTCTTGCTTAGCGCAAGCATGAGCATGAAACAATGTTCGGCTACTGTGGTGTGATTGACCCCTGGTGTAAAAGCCACCGGAATGCCTTGATCGGTCGCATAATCTACGTCGATTTTGTCGACCCCGATGCCGTATTTAGCGATAATTTTTAGTCGGGGTAGGGCTTTTTGAATAACTGCCTGACTAATCACATCGTCCCCACATAAAAAAGCATCATAATCACCGGCATATTCCAGCATACTCTTTTCGCTTAGTGGGCCTCTAGCGCATACAATTTCTGCTCCGCTACTGGCTAGCAGGTCATGGTGCGGACCTGGTGTATCTTGATAAGAGGTTGTTGTGAGTAGAATACGCATCATAAATCGCTAGCTTAGACTCCAGAGTAGATCCCAAACCCGCCATCGATGTGCAAAACTTGGCCAGTCACAAAGCGAGAAGCATCTGTCATGAGGTAGTGGATCGCTCCACAGATTTCCTGCGCATCACCAAAACGACCCATAGGTGTATTGTTTATGATTTGCCGACCACGATCCGTTGGGGACCCATCTGCGTTAAGCAAAAGTGAGCGATTTTGATCGCCTACAAAGAAGCCAGGGCAGACTGCATTGACACGAATTGTGTCACCAAATTTCTGAGCGAAATCGGTGGCCATCCAACGCGTCAGATTATCGACCGCAGCTTTCGCATTTGAGTATCCTAATACCCGAGTGAGTGCTTGCTGAGAACTGGCAGAAGAAAAGTTGACTATCGCGCCCTGTTTGCGTTCTGCAAAATATTCACCAAAAACTAGGGAGGGTAGCAGTGTCCCCGAAAGGTTTAATTGTAACACTTTCTCGTAGTCATTAAAATCTAAGTCAAAGACGGACATGTCGGGACCGATAGTCGCGCCAGGCATATTACCTCCAGCACCGTTAATAAGGCCGTCGATATGACCAAATCGTTGTAGTATGAGATCAAAGCTTGTTTTGAGCGCCTTGCGGTCTGTGACATCACATGTAAAAGTGGCCGCCTCAGGGCCAAGGTCCTTAACCGCTAAATCAAGTTTAGATTGGCTGCGACTGATAAATGCCACTTTAGCACCATTTTTCGCTAAATATTGAGCAGCTTTACCTGCGAGTGCTCCGCTAGCCCCAGTCACGGCGTAGACTTTATCGCAAAGGTTAAATAATGACATGATCAGACAATGGCGTGAATTAGATTATTAGTATGCAAAAAAGAGCAATATATTTGCATTTAGTAGGCATGTAAAGGTCAAGAAACCGCGCTATATAGGAAATCCTCTTTTCGAGGAGGAGTCTCTTTTATGTCTCATTTTTAATAATCCAATTCGCACGATCACTGAAATCGTAGGTATAGATAATTCACTAAAATCGAGTGGCAGTTGTGGCTTTCGGGAAATTGGACCTAAGGGAAATTGGCATTTTTATCTTTTGCAGTCATAAACAGGCAGACTATGCAAATTTCCCCGTTTTTTGTCGCATAAGGAGCAGGGATTCGTACTTTAGAAGGCTTCTCTAATTTCAAACCATCATGGAAAACATACCAAATGTCCTCGCCGCGCGTTACGCATCGAATTCGATGAAGGCTGTTTGGGGCGCGGAGGGTCGCATCACCCTAGAGCGTGAATACTGGATCGCCGTGCTTCGGGCGCAAAAAGATCTCGGGCTCGATATCCCGCAAGAAGCCATCGATGCCTACGAGCGTGTTAAGGGCACGATCAACCTTGATTCGATCAACGAGCGCGAAGCTATCACTCGGCACGACGTCAAAGCGCGGATCGAAGAGTTTTGCGATCTTGCGGGGCACGAGCACATCCATAAAGGCCTTACTAGTCGTGATCTTACGGAAAACGTCGAGCAGCTACAGATCATCCAAGCGCTCGAGCTCGTCCGAACTAAGGCCGTCGCTGCTTTGCTCAAAGTGGCTGAACGCGCCGAGCAATGGAAGGAGCTCGTCGTAACCGCCCGCACGCACAACGTGCCAGCCCAACCCACCACTTTTGGTAAACGCCTCGCCATGTTCGGGGAAGACCTGCTCTGCGCCGTTCGCGAGCTCGACCGCATTATCGACAATTATCCCGTGCGGGGCTTGAAAGGCCCTGTCGGCACGCAGATGGATCTGCTCACCCTTTTTGGCGGTGATTCCGGGAAAGTTGCGTCCCTCGAAGATCGTATTCTTGACCACCTTGGTGTGGGCGCGTCGCTCGACACTGTCGGGCAAGTCTATCCTCGCGGCCTAGACTTCGAAGTCGTTTCCGTGTTTGTAAGCCTTGCATCGGGACCGTCCAGCTTTGCGAAGACGCTTCGCATTATGGCCGGCCACGAGTTAGCTAGCGAAGGTTTTGCCCAAGGCCAAGTCGGCTCCTCCGCCATGCCGCACAAGATGAACAGCCGTAGTTGCGAGCGACTCAATGGCTTTGCTGTCATCTTAAAGGGCTACCTTACTATGGCCGGTGAGCTGGCTGGTGATCAATGGAATGAGGGGGACGTCTCTTGCTCCGTCGTGCGCCGCGTCTTCTTGCCAGATAGCTTTTTCGCCATCGACGGATTAATCGATACCTTCCTCACGATCCTTAATCAGATGGAAGTTTATCCCGCCGTGATAGATCAGGAAAACCAACGCTACGGCCCCTTCCTCGCTACGACCACCGTCCTGATGGAAGCGGTCAAAGCCGGTGCTGGCCGCGAAGAAGCTCACGAAGCGATTAAAGAGCACTCAGTGCAGACCGTTCGCGATCTTCGCTCTGGTGAAATCACGACCAACAACCTGGTAGAGCGCCTTGCTAGTGATAGCCGCCTTGGTCTTTCGTTAGAGCAGCTCACTGAAATGATGAGCCGCGCTCAAGCGATGCCCGGCCTCGCAGCCACTCAGGTCGATAAGTTCTGCACGGCCGTCCGCGAAGAAGCCCAAAATTTTCCCGCCGCTGGTAGCTACACGCCTGGCGCAATTCTTTAAGTAATCCTTCAAAATTCTTTAAGGATTGCTTTCAGAAAACACCCTCATACACACAATTAAATACTCGAATTTTAACATCCAACAGATTAAATAGATTATGCCTGAAGAACTCGAAGGAAACTGTCTCATCGCCCAATCCGGCGGTCCCACATCCGTGATCAACGCCAGCCTTGCCGGTGCCGTTGCTGAAGCGCTCAATCACGAGTGCATCGAAGAAATTTATGGCGGCCTCAATGGCGTGCTCGGTATTCTCAACGAGCAGCTTATTGACCTCGCCGCTGAGTCGCAGCAAAATATTCGTGGCCTTCGCCACACACCAGGTGCCGCTCTTGGTACTTGCCGCTACAAGCTTAAGAAGCAAGCCGACTTTGAACGCGTGCTCGAAGTCTTTGAAGCGCACAACATCCGTTATTTCTTTTACGCTGGTGGCAACGACTCACAAGACACCGCGGACAAGATTTCCAAGCTCGCCCAAGAGCGCGGTTACGCACTTCGTGTCATCGGCATCCCGAAGACCATTGATAATGACCTAGTCACTACGGACCACACCCCAGGATACGGTTCTGTGATCAAGTACATCGCGGCTACGGTCAAAGAAATCGCCGCAGATAACGCAGGCATGGGTCAACACGACCTCGTGCAAGTCATTGAAGTGATGGGTCGCAGCGCTGGTTGGATCGCAGCTGGCGCCGCACTTGCTAAACGCCGCGACGATCCCAATGCAGCACCGCACCTCATCTACCTTCCAGAGGTTGCCTTCTCTGCCGAGAAGTTCATTGCCGACGTGCAGCATGTTTTGCAGAAGCATAAATACTGCGTCGTCGTCGTAGGCGAGGGCCTCGTCGATGCCGATGGCAACTACGTTTCCACTGACAGCGCGAGTGCCGATGCTTTCGGCCACTCCCAGCTCGGTGGTGCTGGCGAATACCTTCGTGGACTCGCTGAAGAGGGTCTTCAAGTCAAAGCCCGCTCTGTCAAACTTGGCATGGCCCAGCGCGCCGCCGTTCATTGTTCCTCGCAGGCCGATAACGACGAAGCCTATATGGCCGGCCAAGCCGCCGTTATTGCTGCGGTCGAAGGTAGGACCGATAAAATGGTCACTCTAGTCCGTGGTGAAGGCGAGACCTACACCTGCGAAACTGGCCTAGCCGATCTCTCTGAGATTGCCAACGGCGTGAAAAAGCTTCCCGAGAGCTGGATTAATGAAGATGGCGTTAGCATGAATTTCAACTTCTACAAATATGCGCTTCCTCTCATTCAGGGCGAAGTGCAAGTGCCCTACGAAAACGGCGTGCCTGATCTAGTTCAATTGAATATGGAAAAGGTCGGGCGTAAGTTAGGCGCTCATAACTTCGAGTAAGTCGCATCGAGAGAAACGATTTCTAAAGCCCCGTTGGCCCGAAAAGCGACGGGGCTTTTTGCTTCAATTAAGTAGTAGTCACTGTGCTGAGCCTGCTCTGCTCATAATACGAATCAGCAAAGCTAGGTGCTTCAGTCTGTTTAGTCGCCAGCACTACATTCGTTGCCGCACTGCCTCATAGAGGCAGACCCCTGCAGACACAGAAACGTTCAAGCAATCCACTGACCTCGCCATCGGGATATTAACCAAGTGATCGCAGTGATCGCCTGTTACCTTGCGCAGTCCCCAGCCCTCGCTGCCGAGAACAAGTGCGGTCGGCCCCGTCAAATCGACATCGTAAAGTGAGTCGTTGCCCCGATCTGAAGTGCCGACGATCTTAATTTCTCGATCCTGGAATTTACGCAGTAGCATGCCGAGATTCTTAATTCTTAGGAAGGGCACATCATCCGCGCCACCGCAAGAGATGTCACGCACGGCTGGCGTAATACCACAAGCGCCTTTCACCGGTGCTAACACCGCAGTGACGTCCGCTCCGGAGGCCGTGCGTAAGCACGCCCCTAGGTTGTGTGGGTCTTGCACGCCTTCGAGCACAAGAATCAGAGGATTTTCCGTGCGCTCGATCAAGTCAAAGAGTTCGTCCTCGTTTTCGATGTAAATCACAGTCGGCCCCGTCGAGTGACGGGGTGGACGTTTAATTTTGTGTATTGAATTGCGACCCATGTTTGACGTGCTGTGAGCAGAAGTGAGGATGAAGAGACCTAGTAGTAAAGCGACAATGTGGCTGCTTTCAGTGCTTAGGTAAAGTGGCAAGTCCCGCCTATGTGGCTACTCGGTGAAATCGGTGGATCTTTCAGTCGCTAGTGGATGCTTTAGAGTAGTTCGGTCTGTCCGCCGCTGCCCTTACTCGGGTCTATTCCTGTCACGTGCCAACCCTTTTCGGTCAGAACACGGCCTTGGGCAGTGCGCTGGAGGTAGCCTTCTTGGATGAGAAAAGGTTCGTGAACCTCTTCAAGGGTATGGGCTTCTTCGCCCACAGCGACGGCCACGGTGCCAAGGCCCACGGGGCCACCGCGATAGTTTTCCGCCATGACACGCATCATCTGCTTGTCCATTTCGTCGAGGCCACGCGAATCAATCTCTAATAACTCAAGCGCGGCCGCAGCCGATTCCTTAGTAATCGTGCCATTGCCGCATTGCTGCGCGTAGTCGCGACAGAAGTTGACTAAATTATTCGCAATCCGCGGCGTGCCGCGTGCACGCCGAGCGATCTCGGAGGCACCAGCTGCTTGAAATTTTACATTTAGAATCCCACAAGTGCGCTCGACAATGTCCTGTAGTGTCGCGTGATCATAGTAGTTGAGTCGTGATTGCAAAGTAAAGCGGCTACGTAGCGGCGCAGTTAGTAAGCCCATGCGGGTGGTGGCACCGAGAAGGGTGAAGCGGGGCAAGTTGAGCCGCACGCTACGGGCGTTGGGGCCTTGGTCGATCATGATATCGATACGAAAGTCTTCCATCGCAGAATAGAGATACTCTTCTACGTTTTTTGGAATGCGGTGGATCTCATCGATAAAAAGAATGTCGCCCTCCTGCAGGTTAGTTAAAAGCCCGGCTAGATCGGCCGGCTTG
>JAKVCM010000043.1 GCA_022448605.1 Puniceicoccaceae bacterium
GCGTACGGAGTCAACAATACCATTGGCAGCAGATGCTGCTGAGGAAGCCCCGCGAGCTGCGATAATGGCGGCGCCACGCTTTTGTACGGTCGGAATAAATTTATTTTTTAGCCACTCCTCGTCAGCGATCACAGTTGCTGCAGATTCGCCGTTAATCTGCGCCAAGTAAAAATCGGGGTACTGCGTGGCAGAGTGGTTACCCCAAATAGTCATATTTGTAACTGCAGTAATGTCCACGCCGGCTTTCTGCGCCAGTTGGGTCTTAGCACGATTTTCATCGAGCATGGTCATCGCATAAAAACGATCCTTTGGTATGCCGCTTGCGTTATTCATCGCGATCAAGCAGTTCGTATTACATGGATTACCCACCACTAAAATGCACACATCTTTTGCGGCGTTCGCGGCAATCGCTTGGCCTTGACCAGTAAAGACTTTGCCATTGATACCTAATAAGTCCGCTCTTTCCATGCCTGCTTTACGCGGCACAGATCCGACCAGAAGCGCCCAGTTAACATCCTTAAATCCTTCGTTTAAATCGGTCGTAGCCACCACATCTTTTAGTAGCGGGAAAGCACAGTCATCTAGCTCCATGACGACACCACTGAGCGCATCAACAGCAGGTGGAATTTCGATTAGATTGAGCGCAACTGGTTGGTCGGAGCCAAACATTGCACCAGAGGCGATACGAAATACTAAGGCATAGCCAATATTCCCAGCTGCTCCAGTAACTGCTACACGTATGGGTTCTTTATGCATACTAATTTAAATAAGGTGATAAAAGTTTTAACTAGTAAACAGTGGCGCAAGCGAGCTGTGTGCTTCACGTATAATTGATGCAGTGGTCTCCCAGTCGATGCAGCCATCTGTTATAGAGACCCCATATTCTAGTGCTTCAAGTGGCTGTGGAAATTTTTGGCTACCAGCGCATAGATTACTCTCCACCATAGCACCAATAACAGTCCTGTCGCTCAAGCCCTGGCGCACGAGTTCTGCAAATACTTCTGGCTGCCGAGCAGGATCCTTGCCGCTATTAGCATGGCTGCAGTCGATCATAATTGCTGGTGTCAAACCTGCAGATTCTAATTTTTCGCGAGCTTCTGCTACTGCGCTCGCTGCGTAATTTGGTCCATTCGAACCGCCACGCAATACAATATGGCAATTCGGGTTTCCTTTTGTGGTCAGTGCATTGGCCTGTCCTTGGTTATCGATCCCAAGAAAAGTCTGCGGTTGGCTAGCGGCCTTTATCGCATTAATAGCGACTCCTAATCCACCGTCCGTGCCGTTTTTGAAACCAAGTGGCATTGATAATCCAGAGGCCATTTGACGGTGTGTCTGACTCTCCGTCGTACGCGCACCAATTGCGGACCAGCATACTAGATCAGCAATGTATTGTGGCGTGATAGGATCAAGTAATTCGGTAGCAGTTGGTACACCAAGCTCGATCACTTCTTTTAAGAAACTACGCGCAATCCTCAGCCCCTCTGGGATATCACTGGTACCGTCTAGTTTCGGATCCATGATCAAGCCTTTCCAGCCAACTGTGGTGCGTGGCTTTTCAAAATACACACGCATGACTAGCAGCATGCGGTCTTTTACTTCGTCTGCGAGCTGTGCAATTTTTTTGGCGTACTCTCTTCCTGCTTCGATATCATGAATCGAGCAAGGTCCCACTACAATGAGTAACCTTGGATCATCTCCAAAAATAATTTTGTTGATTGCCTCACGACTCTCCGAGACAAATTGTGCATTAGAGTCCGTTTTTTCAATCGCCTCACACAGTGCAGTAGGAGACGGAAGTAGCGTCTTGGAAGTAATATTTATATCAGTAACTTTTTTCACGAGCGGGCAGTGATAGCGAACCTTTGCCCGCGTAACAAGCTAGAATTAAATACAATATAAAAGCTTTACTCCCAAGTTGAAACTTTTCTAAACAACCGCAAAGCTTACATTATGCCTGCAGTACATGCATATTACTACTCTTTAGGAGCGCGCTTGCGCGTAACTGGGGAAGATGCGTCTGATTTTTTACAG
>JAKVCM010000044.1 GCA_022448605.1 Puniceicoccaceae bacterium
GCTCAAAGCGGCGGTCGATGCTGCATTGGAGGAAGAAAAACGCCGCCGGGAAAAAGTGGCTACCGAGGCCAAAAACCGCGCCTGGAGAAAAATTTTAGCCGCGGCCAAAACGCGTCTAAAAAATCGCGCTCAATCCCAGCAACGGTGCCGGATAGAAACGGATTGCTGCTACGATGTTGCGTCAAGTCGCATAGTATTCCGCTACTACGACCCCAGACAGAAACGCTTCGTGTCCGCAGACCCACTGGGAAGAGGCGCTACGCCCGATCTATACGGGTATGCTAATGGTGATCCGATTAATTATGTGGATCCGCTGGGGCTCTCCGCTGGTGATACTGAGGAAAAGCCGCTCGAGCTTGAGGCATTTGAGGTAATTGGAGACCCAGTGCCCGAGCCTTCAGATCCCAATTACATTCACTTTGATGTATCAGATGGCGCGCTTAATGGATTCTTTGAAGCTCTGTTTATGTCTGGAGTTGAAAGTATCGGGCATTCATCCAATGGGGATGGTACATCGCGTGTTTCTCTTGATGTTTCACAAATTAAGGTAGATAGGCCCTCTGGCTACGATGTTTACATCTTCGCCGGTGTCACCGGGGATAATTCAGCTGCAGTGAATTTTGGAGGAGCACTTGTAGGGGGTGGAGGTGGAATCTCTACGCCTCGTGAGGAAGCTCTCGTAAGTGGACGTCCATTGAACCACGATACTCCAGTTGATCAATTACCCGTTTTGGGAACGTTAACAGTAACTGCTTACAGCAACACGACTGACGGTAATTTTACGAGAGCTTCTTATGGGAGCCAAATTTTCTACGATTCTCGATTTGATGCCAATGGTGACGGATTTATCAGCAGTCGTGAAAGGGCGCATTGGGGTGCAACCTACCGTCGTCAACAAGCCCATGATGCGTATGTCCAAGGCTTGAACAGGACTCGCCGATTCAGTGCTTTCGGTCACTCGACTTTCCGTAGGCAAGCAGCTCGTGATGCGACCATAGTTGCGGCAGCAATCGTTGCGCCGCTCACGCTCGGACAAGGAATCGCAGCAATCGGCACAGCATCGGGTATCGGAGGCACAACTTTAGCGACCGCCGAACTAGTTGGTGATGTCGCTGGCTTAGCTACAACAGCAACCCCGACTGATGTCGCGCTTAGTGTAATACCTGGTGATAAGGTGTTGGGTGTTATAGCTGACAGGGTAAATTCACTGCGCAGTGTAAAAAATTTCGGAGGTCGAAAGGGCAATGCGCAAACCCGGGCCCAAAACCAGGAACTCGCTGATCGGGCTGAGGCTGCCGGAGAAGGAACTCACACTGCAGGGGCGAGCTTGCCTGAACAGCATTACCCTAACCCCGCAGGCGGATTGAAAGGCGGTAGATTTAGCGACGTGGAGATTACACGGCCTAACGGGACTAGAAGAGTTATTAACACGGTAGATACTACATCTGGCGGATTACCCACAGATCGAGAATTAGAAGCTGCTCTTGATATTTATGAACGCTTGAGCCCTGGCGATACTCTTGAGTTGATTCCGAAATAAGCTTATGTCTAAACAAATAACTTTTTACGCTAACAGATTAGATCTAATTGATTCTTTAAATCGTATTAAAACTTCGTTTTCGCTTCGTTTTACTGATGCCTGGATTCATGATTCTAGCGAAATACCTTGCTTCGATGATCTCACGAATTGGAGTGATCTTGGGTCTAACTTAACCGGAAATCCTGTTGGCGCTGGTTTTTTTTTAATCACGCGTAGTAAACAGAATGTTAGGCTGAAGACTATCAAGATGGATGATGGATCTTCAAGATATAAGGTGGAACCTTTACTCAATCCTGGGTCAATAATCCTTCAGCCAAGTGGTGTGTTTTGCGACGAAGATGATACTAATTATCTTATTTCAGGTAAGTTTGGTACAGCCTTAAGTGACAAGGATTCATTGCATTTATTTAAGGATTTTAAGAAGCTATTCCTAAAAGGCTATAGTTACAAAAAGAAACAATTTTATATTGGACCAAATTCAGAAATTGAAGAGTCGCGTGGTGCAGTTGTTCTGTGGTGAAACGCAAAATGGGTCTAAAAATCCTTCCACCTCCCAAAAACCTAGCCCGGATTTTGCATAAAAAAATATCGCGATTTGCGGTTAAATGTTACGAGCCAAATTAAAAGAAAAAAGTAAAACGGCTTCCGCTACTACGACCCCAGGCAGAAACGCTTCGTGTCCGCAGACCCACTGGGAAGAGGCGCTACGCCCGATCTATACGGGTATGCGAACGGCGATCCGATTAATTATGTCGATCCCGATGGGCTCAATCCAAGAAGAGGAGGTATCAAAGACGATACCGAAGAACCAGAAGATCCACCAGCCCCTGATCCAGAGCCGTCTGCACCGGAGTCGCCCTCAGATGATTCATCTTCAAACGACTCTCCATCTAATCAAGATCAAGGTCAATCGTCTGAAGAAGGTCTAGACGAATTGGAGCCTATGATAACGAATGAAGCCCCACTTGATCCACCAGAAAGGCTTAGTCCCGCATCTGACGAGGTCCCATGGACCTCTCCAGATGGACGAGACTTCATCATAATTATGGGGCCATTACAGCCATTTACTCCTGATGATGCTCGAACAGTAAATTTGAGAGACGAAGACCGAGGCGGTGCGAATCCGGCGGATTTTTATCCATCTCCGGGTGAACAGGTGAATGATGCCGGCCCATCAAGAAACCACGAGTCCGATGAAGAAGATTCCGGCGAAGGCGTAGGTGGTCAAAACGAGGAGGAGAAGAGAGTGAATACTGGCCCTGCAGGGGCAGTTGCAGCAGTTGCAGAAGAAGCGCTTAAAAGATATCACAATCGAGTAAATAATCGCCGTGGGGTTAAGGTCCAAATTAGAGATCGATCCCGTAAGACGTTCTTTGGAGATTCATATCGTGCGAATACTAACCTAGTGGCTGTTCAAGATGCTAGAAGGGCTAGAGATGCTAAACTTAGATTAGCCAAAGGTGCAGGTAGAGTACTTGCTGTTGCTGGGCCTCTTGTGACCGTGCTTGATGTGGTTCAGAATGAATTTTCAGACAGATCCATTTTAAGAGCGGGAGCCTCGTTTGTTGTTTTAGGCATTGGCTTGGTTAATCCCATAGGTGCTGGGCTGGCATTGGGCTATGCTGTTCTCGACGGCTTTGGGGCGTTCGATTCTTTCTGGGAAAGATTTGACAATAGTTCGAATCTTGAAAGCCGGGAAAACAATCGAAGGAGAAGGAGGCGAAGGCGATGAAAGAAAGACTAATCGCAATTGTCGGTTGGCTGTTGTGTTGTATAGAATCGACGCTAAACGAAATTCCATTTTATGAGGATACAAAGGATACAGCTGGAATTATGCTTTGTTTTGGAGTTGGGTCCTTATTTATCGTTCTGGTTATTGGGTTATCTAGCTTCTTTGGGATCGAATTACCTCAACTTACTGGATTGAGTAAATTGGTAGCCATGATCATTTTAGGCCTACCCATAGTTCTTGGAGGTACCTGGATTCTTTCCTTAGAATCAATAGAAAAGAGCTATCAAATTGCCAAAGATGCCGGTGTCGGGGAGCGTTTTAAATGGGTTGGTTTACTCTATTTACTCATAGTGATCTTTGGGCCCATTGTCATTGCCTATTTCATTGTTTCACATTTGAAATGAAAATCTATCAGAAGTCGCGAAGCGTAGCTAGTTTTAGAATCTTCCCCAAATCCAATCAACACAACCAACCCCCAACCCGATCCACGTCCTCGAGCCAATCTACGTCCCCAGCGAGCACAGTCATCGCCAGCTAGGCTTTCAGCGCTATCTGTCACCGCCTCTGCTCTCATCCTTCCCGGGGCCCTCCGCTCTGGCAGTTGCCTCCGCGGAGACCTCCCTCCGGT
>JAKVCM010000045.1 GCA_022448605.1 Puniceicoccaceae bacterium
GCGTCTTAAGAACGATCCCGTATTCGAGGCTTTTGAAGCACTACACGCCAGCGGTCACAGGACCAAAGCGCAGATGCTAAAAGCGATTAAGGCCGCCCCGAAAGAGAACCTGGATGAGAATTTAATCGAGGCCCAATACGATGATCGAGCCAACGAACTTAAGCAGAAGGTGTTCTTTAAGGAGTTGTTTTCAGACGAACTTCGCTTCGATGAAGTTTTGTCGTTCTATGATTATGAGGACAAAGACGGCGGGTTCGCCACGATGCATAAGACCAAAGGGACTGAGATCGAAAACGTGCTGCTCGTAATCGACGAGTACGGATGGACGTCTGAATACGATTTCGCGAATTGCTTTACAGACGAAGTTCCATCAACGGAAAGAGATATCAGGTCACGCAAGCTCCTCTATGTTGCCGCCTCTCGGACAAAAAAGAATTTGCTTTGTGTGAGATTAATGAATGATCAGGACGAGTTGGAGCGCATATCGCCGTACTTTCCTGAATCGGTCCTCTTTCAGCAAAATTAGCATTCTTCAGCGCAGTTCCATGTTATCCTTCGTGAGCTAAACCTGCATCAATCGCCGAGATCAACCAGGGATCAGCCGCCGATTTCATCAAAAAGTATACCGAAGTCGGCTTCTTTGCTTCGTCGCGTTACCGCAAGCTTCACCGAAGGATTCGATCGTTTTGCCATCTGAGCAATGAGTTCCTTTTGCCTTTTTGGTGTTCTCAGACCGAAAGTGACTTGCGTGAGAAATCCCGGATCTAACCTGAAAAACCCAGGGCGATTCATTATAATGCGAACTTCTTGCTCATATGCCCAGCAAGCAGCCTTCGAAACTAATGTCTGCGCCGCTGCGTTAGTAGTAGGCTCAGATGGAACGGGATTGTGAAAATCACCTTCGAGCAGCCAGGAAAAATATGAATCATTACCGTATTTGATATCGGCTATTCCTACCAGATAGTGATCTTGGTTTGTTGTGGGGTAATGCGTCCGAAAATGGGCCTCCGGAATATCATAGCACAAGCAAACACCGCGGTGGGAATCTGCATAGTGTGTCCACATCAGTTGGTTTTCCATCGATAAAGAGAAGCAGCTGAGACCTACGTCATTTGCTCTCGGGTCCGACGCGAGGAACGACGCCTTGATATGGTTCAACACGATTGCGCGTTCTGGGTCTTCGGTTTTTTCTAATGCTCTGCTCAAGGCTGAAATTGGGTCGACTTGACAATCGAATGGGTCGTTTAGGAGCTGCGGTTTGCAGGCGAAGATTTCTGCCATTTCCAGTTCTTGCCAGAGGTATTCATTGATTGCTCGAAATCGGAAAAGGCGAAGGACTTTTGATTGACTATTTTCAGAATTAGCGTTCATGAACAAAGATCCTGATGGGCGCGATTTCATCTGACTAGAAATCTTGGAACAGGTCCATCTTTAGTGCTTCGCAGCTACCATCGAGTCCGGGAAACAACGACCCAGCGGTTATTCCCATTGTTCGAAGTTCGCTCAGAACTTGCCGCCGGTCTTTGAACGGCAAATCAAAAGCAAACAAAATCTTCCGTTTCTCTTCTTGTTCGCGATGAGAAATACACTTTTCGATGTCATCAATATTGCTCAGTATGTTGACGGATTGTTGGGGCAGCATCCTCGGGTTTAAAAATCCCCCAAGATACATGACGCTTAGGTGAGGGATTACTCTCGTGACGTAGACCGGTTGATTGCGCGGTGGCGTCCAAGGATCTCGCTCGAGCATGAGAATTCGAACAACCTGCTTGTGATGCGGTTGGTTCGATCGATATGCAAAGTAAGCGGCGACATATGGAGATTCAGTCCAGTCTAACAATGGAGTTGGGTAGCCGTGATGTTGAACTAGATTGAAGAAGTTCCCAACCTGGCCCGGATCTCTGAAATCGAACTGATGCGGAATGATTGAAGATAGGTGTCTCTGTAATGCAGGTGTGTCCACGTCCATATACCTAGCCAAATCTGTCCGACTTGTTCGATGAAAAGAAGTGCGCAGGGGGAACGGTCCAGGTTGTCCCCTGAAGATAAATTTTTTTGTATCGATTGTTCCAAGGAAACTTTGAAATTCTTTCCAAGAGTTCACGTATTTCTCGGGCGCAATACCGGTTTTTCTATCAACTCCCTGGTATAGTAAAACACCCTGACCGATTGTGTTGATGTCAGTCGCGAATTTTATGTGAATTTCCCCGTCGCCCACTTCAATCGCAATGTCGACTTCGCGACCGTGCTGCCAATCAGGAAATCGCTTTTCAGTGTCCTTGGGATCATACCGGTTACCTGCGCCATCAAGCACAAACGTTGGTGATCGAAACCGCAGATCGTTCCGATTATCAGTCCTGATTTGAACTTCAGTGCTCGGTATGTTCGGGTCGTTGGAGAACTTAAAACCAGAGCCGCTGTAGCCATTACCAAATAAGTCTAACTCCAGCACTCCAAGACCTTGGAATGCTCCAGAAATCGCCCCTATCCATTGTCCCGCTAGTGACAACTTTTTCTCCAATTGAGGAATAATGCGAAGAGAATATTCCGCCAATATGACAACAGTATCGCTAACCTTATTTCAATGCACATCAAAAGATTAGGTGACTGATCCTGTATCGCCGGCTGACCTTCTCATATCCGCCAGCTGAACGTTCCCGCGTATTCGGCTAATGTCCGGTTTTAGGAACAAGCTGACGGCCGAAAAATATTGTCGTGGGCTAAATACATCTTCTGCTCAATCGGTGAGCATTGCGTCTTTTGCGATAGCGCTTCCACGCTTCGGCGTGGAAACAACTAATGTGTTGAAATGTCCATGGCATCCCCTACGACTTGCCCAATCGCTTCAGCCGCTTGTTGTGCGGCCGAGTTTGTTAGGTGGGCATACCGCTGCGTAGTCGCAAAACTTTTGTGACCCAAGAGAGCTCCTATCATTGGAAGTGAGAGTCCTTTGGCCGCACCAAAACTTGCGAAGCTATGACGCAAGTCGTGCATGCGGACATCTTCAAGGCCAGCTTCACTTCTTATCTGGCACCATATTTTTCCAAGCCCCTGATAGGCGGCTGGGCCCGTAGAGGCTGGAAAAACCCATTTTGGATGCTCTCGCGGCTGTAAATCGAGCAAGTCGAGAGCGAGCTTCGAAATCGGCCGAATGGACATCCCCGTCTTAGTATCGCCAAGCCGTAAAAACCCCTGATCGAAGTCTATCTCTGACCATTTAAGCTCCGAAATTTCTGACCGCCGCGCCCCTGTTAAGGAAAGTAATCGGATTATCGTAACGGCTTGTTTCGCGTTTGCACGGATCTCCCAGATCTTAAGCACTTCCCCCAAACGTTTTGCTTCAGCTTCCGTCAGGAAGCGTTCGTTGCTTTTGCTTGGAGCAAGTCGAACCCCTTTGCAGGGGTTGCGATCCAATAATTCGTGTTCCACTGCGTATGCGAACACACTCGACAAAATGCCAATCGTCCTTTTGGCGGTTCCCGCACCACCGCTAACGCGCCGAACGCCGCGTGGCTTCGTTTTCTTTTCAGTTCGTGTCTCTCCGCTGGTGATCTGGTCTCGCACGTGCGCGATATCGGCCAACTTGATCTGGTCGATCGGTTTGTCGCCTATCAGTGGCAAAACGTGAATCATCAAACGATCTACATCCAGTTTTACGTTTGCGGGCTTACGTAGAGCACCTGTGCGACGAGAAATGTGAGCTGCCTTTTCTTGCCAAGTCTCAAAAAGCTGGGCGAACGTTTGGTTGCCACCATCAATCGCCTTTTCTTCGCATTTGAATGGGTCCTGGCCCAAGCGGGCTTCGGCTTTATAGTCTCTGGCCAAACGCCTCGCTGCCTCAGGCGTGGAGTCGATTAATTTTCCGAGCGTAATAGTACGCGTTTTTGCAGCTCTTCCTCTCCCAATTCTGTACTTGAGAATGTAAGACTTCGATCCTGATGGCATCACCCGGACGCCGAAGCCAGAAACCTCGGAATCCCAGGCGACGTATTTAGTCGATTTTGACGGTAAGCTTTCGGTACTACGCTTGGTGAGTTTTAGCGAAACTTCCGCCATTCAGACCTCCTATTTGACCAGTTTGTGTTACCACCATGTCACCACCGCGTTCTCAAATCAGTGCAAAGGTGATCAAGCTTCAACAGCTGATTGAATGTTACAATATCTTGTTTTAATTGTAAAATTTCAATCTTGAACAAGCTTGCGCAAACTCTGACAATCCGTCAAAGAACGCTTTGACATTGCAGGGGTCACTAGTTCGAACCTAGTATCGACCACCATTTTTTCTCAACGATTTCAACGCTCAAGAGTGTCGAATTCGTAGCTTAAAATCCTCTGGAATTCAGTTGTCACACCGGTGTCACGGCCAAGGAGACAGATATGGCTACGATAAGAAAGCGCGGCTCGAAATGGCAAGTCCAGATCAGGCGCAAACATGCTCCAAATCTTTCACGTTCATTTACACGGAGATGCGATGCGGAAGCTTGGGGACGCGAGATGGAAGTCGATGTAGATCGTCGACTCCTCAAGCACGATCCTCGCATCTTAGATCACACGACCGTCGGGGACCTGATCGCTCGTTATCGCGATACTATTTCGATCGATAAGTGTGATGCGAAGATCGAGATGGATCGATTAAGCCGGGTGCTGAAACTTCCTATCGCGAAGCTTAGTTTATCAGCGGTGGACGCTACCGACTTCGCAGCTCATCGAGATGCACGTCTTGGCGAAGTCTCCGCGGCGACCATCAATCGCGAACTCGCGCCGCTGCAGCACATGTTTCAGATCGCGATGGAGGAGTGGGGGCTACCAATCTCAACGAACCCGCTGAAATTGGTGAGGCGGCCAAGAAACAATAATGCCCGAGACCGTCGATTGCATTCCGTTGAAGAAGAGAGGCTATTCATAGCCGCTTCCAAATCAAAGGTCGGGTACATCAAACCCGCGATACGCGTTGCTCTAGAAACTTCTATGCGGCGGAGCGAGATTTTGAACATTGCAGCTGAGCATCTATGCGAGAGATCAAGCCGTCTTTTGATCCCCAAGACCAAGACTCATCGTCCTCGAAAGATTTCGCTCTCCGAACCAGCGTTGGACGCAACGTTGGGTCTCTTGAAAGCATACGAGCGGTCTCGACCCTCTAGGAATGCATTTCGACTGTGTTGGGAACGAACCAGAACGCGCGCTGGTCTGGAGGATCTTCATTTTCATGACCTGCGTCACGAAGCAATATCCCGGTATTTTGAGCGAGGCATGACGATGCCAGAAATAGCTTCTTTGAGTGGGCATTCAGATTTCAGAATGCTCGCTCGATACGCTCACGTCGCTCCTTAGAGATTCGATTCGACGATTAAGCGGTCCTGTGTAAAAGTCTCTCACGAAGTTCTCGCGAAAATTGGAACAAGTAAAAGTTCCACCGTCGAGGCGTTGGGTGTGTATAGGGTGGATAGCATGATCGATGATTGGATTGCGTGGGTTTACGCGACCGTTTCCGAGAACATCGGTATTATTATTGTGAACGCAGCAATTTTACCTCTTCTTGCTCTTTTTCGAAGAGTGATCGGAAGATCCATCAAAGCTGTTTTCGATTGGGTGAATGCAGCGTTATTCTCATTTCACCACCACCTCAGATTGCGGCGGCATGTGAGGAATAAGCAACCGCTATGGGACTATCGGAAAGCGCCTCCTCAGCGAAAAAGGAGCCACCCAAAAACGCTCACCGTGATGAACTTTAAAGGTGGGGTGGGGAAGACGACTATTGCCGCAAACTTGGCGGCGTCATTCGCTCTGAAGTACGACAAGCGTGTCTTATTGATTGACCTCGATTATCAAGGGAGCCTGTCTGATCTCCTTCAAGATGCACAAAACACTGATGATGCAAATCTATTGTCAGAATGGCTGTCATGGAAAAAGGTTCCGGCTTCTTTGTCCGACCACGTGAGTACTGTCTCTAGCATCGAGGGAGTGGATATAGTCACTTCGGCTTACGCTCTTACCGAAACAGAGGAAAACCTGTTTCAGCGATGGTTGTTGAATTACGAAGAAGGACCAGACGTCCGAACAAGGATAGAGCTAATCTTATCCAATCAGAAACTGATGCAGGAACGCGGGTACGATATCGTGATTATGGATGCGCCGCCTCGCCTCAGCCTTTCTTCAGTGAACGCGCTTCGTGCGACGGATCACATTTTGATCCCGTCCAAATTGCAAGAATTATCTACCAAGCCTATCGCGCAGATGCTCCGCAACTTGCGTGAGTTTCAGGAACGAATTGATGCCAACTTTAAAATTTCCGGCGTTATTGGCAGCATGACACAGAAAGAGAAGCAGGTTTCAGGAAATGAAACGTTTGCTTCGGAACGGATCAAGGAAGCGCTTGCCGAGTACGCTCCGGAAGCTAAATTTTATCGTCAGTTGATACCGAATCGTGTCTGGTTAGGAAGACCACCCAGTGCACCGATAGGATATCTTTTGAGCGGACATGATGGTCAGGTTGCTCGCGAGATTTTCGACCAGCTCGCACTGGAGGTTATGGCATCCATGGAAATTTATCCTGAGATGCAAATCGCGGCGGAATAGGGGTAAACAATGTGGAAGCAGTTTAGTTCTGGCGAAACCAAAATCGATGACCTTATCGAACAGCTCGAGAAAATTGAGGGTGCTATGCCTGGCGCTGTGTCGCGCAATCCTCGTGCTGGAATACGAAAATCCATCGACTTTCTAAAAAAGCATCCCGGTAAGATTGTTTCTCAACTAGTTGCTGAGCTTGAAGCGACACCGCAACCGACAACCAGGGCTAGGCGCCCAGCGGCACCTTTGCGCACGAACATTGTGAACCAAGCGGTTGATGACCTTCAGTATGCGCTAAAGAAAGGTGTTAGCACTTTCGATACGGTGATGGGAAACTTACAGCGAGATAAACAGGTGCGCCTAAAAGAGCTTAAGGCGATCGTCGCTGAGTTCACCGGTGACAAGTCAGCGGTTAAAAGCAAATCGGATGGATTTGCTCGCATTCGCAAAACCTTCGATTATAAGTGGAAACTCGCTGAACGAGTATAAAACAGACAACAGATTAGGAAGGCGACGAGAGTAGAATCCCTTCCTCTCCGCCACGCATAACATTCTTACCCAATATTCAACATTTACAGCGCATTAGCAAGAGCGCTTGTTTAAATGTAGGACATAAAACAATCCGATTGTAGGACACAAATCCAGACTAACCGGAATTCGACATCGGTGTCGCGAAACAAAGAGCTCAGGTTGATTTAAATCTACCAAAGTCTCGACGACATTGTCCCCTTGAACTTGCTTGAGCCAGCAGCGCGTTTCGATACCTCTAGGGCTTAAAAAACGTTTTGATCATAGTCAGCGACTGCTGAAACTGCAGAACATTTGACGTTTCGCCGAAAACCCAAGCTG
The DNA here is from genome assembly GCA_022448605.1 of Puniceicoccaceae bacterium. GTDB lineage: Bacteria > Verrucomicrobiota > Verrucomicrobiia > Opitutales > Coraliomargaritaceae > Thalassobacterium. The sequence continues at coordinate 7,417 of JAKVCM010000045.1, forward strand.
CAACCGCACCCAACGAGAAAACAAGAGTGCTGCTCCCGATGCCTCCCAGGTTAGTGTAGAACCCTTCGCGAATGAGATCGCGCCGGTCTTTTGCTTCGGCACTGTTTAAGGGCTCACTGAGTGATTTCTGCATCATCTCATTAAGCTGCTGAACCTGACCGCCTAATCGTTCAATCTCTTTTTCGAGCTCTTCGATCTTTTCGTTCTGACGCGTCAATATCGACGAGATATCCCCAAAACTCTTTGAGATCTCCGACAGGATCTCGAATCCTTCGGGCAGCGAGTTTCTGCCAGATTGATTTAGATATTCGTGAACAAAAGTATTGATCTGTTCGCTACCCGACCTCAGCACCTCAGCGCTCAAAACCCGAGTGTTTAGAAGGCGACGTCTCACCTCTTTCAATTCGACAATAACTGTACCTTCGTCTCGGATCGTCGCGATTGCCGAATCGCGCGGACTGTCTTGTCCGACGTCGGGATAATCAGCTGAAGAAACAGATTCGACGCCTGCTGAGCGTCTAGAGACTTCATCTTCCTGCTCGATAGCAGAAGTTTGCCGCGCATCGCTCATCGACTCACTTGCTCGCTCCATAGACAAGAGATCGGTGAATAACGAAAGAAATTGAAACGCAGATACAAATTGTCTGTCGCGAAGTGGGTGTTCAAACTCATCCGAGGCAGAAATTGGATACAAAAAGGTATTTTCACCGAAGGAAGACAGCTCACTAGTAACTTGTGAAGAAACAGAAACAACTAACTTCGGTATCTCAAGTCTGCGGAACGATCGTAGGGGGATGGACTCAAAAGAAGTTGTACTAGCAATCACGCTGATCGCATCGGGTAAAGCATCGGCCGAAATCAGCTTTTCTTGAATTGTATAGCTCAGCTCTAGTTTGACTCCGAGTTCTTGAGCTGCAGCTTGTAAGGTTTCTTCCAGCCTCCAGTCTTTAGGCACAGCCTGGAATTCATCTCGCTTTACAATCCAAATCGTGACCAATCGCGCCAAATCGTTATCACTCCTCAACGACGCGACCATAATTGCTTCGTTCGTGCAAACCTTCAAGTTCGACTACTAAAACAGCAGACGATCAGATAAAGCTCTGACTGGTTGATGTTTGTCGTCAAAGCGCGTTGTTGCAGATAATGCGCGCGCCTCAGAAACGACCAGAAATGAGACGGCGATTAATAGGCGATATTAGTCACCAAATGAGTGACCAATATCGCGAGCGCAGATCGCACTGCAGTTAGAAGCATGCAGCTCACCGTCGCTTCCTAAATACGCGGCGACATTCACGATATCGCCAACATCGCCGCCGACGGTGCACATATGGTCATGCACCAACAGCCAATCTCGCTTTGTTCCTCGAAAGGTGCGGACTGGACGAAGCAGAAGTTGCCGCAGAGGAGGAAGCTCGGTCGCGCTTTCGTCTAAGTCGTAAAATTCCGGGTTATCGATACTCGCGAGAATTTCTGCCTTCATTACATACTGAAACACCCCGAATTTTTTGCCAGAATCGGCGGGTGAGACGCAGGCTCCGCATTTGCATGCGTATGAGGGACTGGAAAGAACCAGCGTGCCGAGAGCCAAAGCGATTAAACGGAAAACGATAGGCATGTTTAATCCATAGCAGCCTGTTTTCCTTCTGTCGCCACTATCACGCGCTTCCCATTGAACCGCCTTACTCAAGAGTATTGCGACGTTGCATAACTCACCCAGCGCCTCACAAGCGACGGTTTTTGAGGCAGAAACTTAGCACTAACTTAGCTGCTACTTCTGCTCTGAAATCATGAGTCAGAATGTCTCATAAACGGTCTCAAAATGCGGGTGTATCAAAAATCCAAGGTATAAGCATTTTTGAGACAGGAAACGAAATGAAAGTTGGGTACACGAGGGTTTCAACGAGAGATCAGAATTCAGCGTTACAAACTACCACCCTCACAGACGCCGGCTGTGAGCGCATTTTTGAAGAGTCTGCCTCGGGCGCTCTAAAGAACCGTCCGCAGCTTAAGGAAGCACTC
>JAKVCM010000046.1 GCA_022448605.1 Puniceicoccaceae bacterium
AAACAAGGCAAGAAGCCCGCCAGGATGTGTTCGATTATATCGAGCTGTTCTACAATCCGAAGCGCAGGCATGCTAAGAACGGGATGCTGTCACCCGCAGAGTTTGAAAAGACGGCAATCATGAAGACGTAAGGCGTCTACAATTCGTGGGGCACATCACCTCTGTTAAATAGCGATCATTCTTCACTTTTACCATTCTAATCGCATTCGGTAGAAGTTCTCTCAAACGTTCTTTGCATTTGTTGTTCAGGTCTATAACCAACACATGCCTCCCTTGCGAAAACTGAGAGCTTAGAACCCCTGCTCAATAGGTTAGGTTGCAGGTAGTTCTAGTTTCTAGATTTTCTGCTTTCTGTTTATCTGCGCAATCACCATGGTCGCGCTCGTGCTGACTCTTGCATTTTGAGTTCAGTACGAATTCGATTTGCTCGCTCACTTATAATCAGCTTAATTGCATCAGATTTAGTTTTCGGAAGTCCAGATGCCGCGTAAACGGCGGCGGCTTCTTTTATGGTTTTTGCCCCGCACTCGGCAGCATACTTTTTGACGGCAGAAGCAAAGGCAGACTCGTCATTCTCAACTTTGGAGAGAGTTTCTAGCATCTCTTTTAAGAGCTCGGCGCTGTGCGGTCTCATCTTAGTTGATTTGGCCGACGAAGCTCTTTTTGGCTTTTCCGGTTTAGGTGGGTCGGCAATAAACGAAATTAGTTCGTCGAGCTTACTTCCTTCGAACCCGTCAGTTCTTGATAGAATTCGCTTCACGCTATTATGGAGCGCGGCTGGTTTTGAGTTCTCAGTTGCTGCATTGAGCTTCTGCAATGCTCTCAAAAATTGTTTAGCGGATATGGATGTATCAAACATGCTCTGAGCTCCTTACTCCCATTTCCTTGCCTACAAAGTCGCCGAAGTCTGCCAGAACCGAAGTAACGGTTTTACTCGCAACGTTATCGTCGAGGAGGTACGCAATAGTCTGCTGCGAGAGCGCTTTTCCGAACGCTACTCGATTTGGAATGTTCTGAGGTACCACTTTCACAATTCCGTTCCACTTATCTGCGTATTCTTTTGCACGCGATATTAGGCGGTTTTCGTTATTTGTTAGCTCAGTCCGATCTGACCTGTTCACCGCAATTAACAGCTTCTGAAGCGCTGGATTTAACGTGGGTGCCAACGAGTTTAAGTTCGTAACAAAATTTCCAACCGCTTCGGTCGACATTAGATCTGGTATCGTCGGAATGATCATATGACGGCAGGCTGTGATTGCGTTTATAGCTCCGAGACTTAATCGTGGCGGCGCGTCGATAATCACGACGTCATATCTTTCTCGAAATTCTTTCGAATAAAGCGCTGCTGCCAAGCAGTAGCGGGGGTCGTAATCTAGCTCTTGAAACAACCAAGAAACCATTTGGTGGTTCTCAATCGAAGCAAATTCGTAGCTGCAAGGTGCCAAATCAGTGCGCGTTAATTGTGTGCGCAAACTTAGTGCAAGTTCCGGCGGAGATGGCATCTTGTGTGATGGTGCGAAAATCCGTTTTGTATGCTGATACGGAACATCAGAGTATTGCGACATCCGAAGCATAGCTGCAGTCGCGGACCCTTGATAATCGAGGTCAACCAACAGCACCCGTTTCTTCATATTGAGGTCGAAGTGAGCGGCAAGATTTGAGGCGATTGTCGTTTTGCCTACGCCGCCTTTTAGGTTCATTACTGTAACGACTTTGATGTCGTTGCTTTGGATGTGTTTGTCGTAACCCGAAAAAGGCGCCGCATCGTGAGAGTTCCACAAAGAACGCTCTCCGTTCAGGAGCGCATCTTTCAGCTTCATGTATCTTCTGATGTCAGTTGAGTGTTCGGCGCTCTTCGCGCGAGCTTCATCTCTCTCCATTTCGGCTTGTTCCGCGAGCTCTTTATAGTTGCGGATTTCAACGGCGCCTGGCGTTCGCCCTTCGCCGAAGCTCTTACCTATATTGAACGCACCGAAGAGTATGGTGAAGATTGCCCCCGCGATTGGAAACCATAATCCATATTGTTGAAAGAACTCTACCACCGCACACTCCTTGTTCGTGAGACAAGAGTGCAAAACAGAGCAGTTTAATCAACCGGAAGTCGAAGAAAAAAGCTTCCCTGTGAAGTAAAAGTCTAATCGTTTGACATCGAGATTGCCGTGATGGTTTGAGTTGCTGCTATGCGGGGATTTTTTGTTTCCCGCTTGGCGCGCTTGAGTCTTCCTGTTGTGTCCTACAATCGGGTAGGCTCGTGTCCTACATTTGAAAAAGCACCCTTGCTAAAGTGCTGTAAATATTGAATATTAGAATAGAATGCTGAGCGTGGCGGAGAGGAAGGGATTCGAACCCTCGATACGCTTATCACGTATACTCCCTTAGCAGGGGAGCGCCTTCAGCCACTCGGCCACCTCTCCGCGAGCGCAAATCCCTAATAATAACCCAGCGCAATGGCAAGCACGGATA
>JAKVCM010000047.1 GCA_022448605.1 Puniceicoccaceae bacterium
CAGAAGTGGGCCGAAGCCGTCAGACGACACAAAATAGGAGTGGATACCCTGATCTCGGTCATCAACTGAAACGTGCCATCGATGCTATTCTGAATCTAATGCCTAAAGAGATTCGCGGAAAACTATTCACCCCCAACGTGCATATGGACGCAATATACATACGAAGTCTTTTTTCTGGATCAGACAGAGCGTTGATAGGATCGCAACCGTCACGACGATGCGCTACAGGTAGACTCACGAGAAAGCCTATCTGAAAGCTCTGTAGCAGTTCAGATGCAGGGCGGTTGCGTCAGTGCCCATGCCGCTCGCGCTGCTCTGTAGCAGGCGCCTGCCATGTGTCACCGTGCCATTGCCACTGTGCAGGCGCCTGCCATGTGTCACCGTGCCATTGCCACTGTGCAGGCGCCTCCCAAGTGTCACCGTGCCATTGCCACTGTGTCACCGTGCCATTGCCACTCGTCCAGGCCGCTCTGTAGCATGCCCATGTCGAGCACTTTGGAATCCACTCGTCGACGATATACCAATGGACGGTCAGCGATGCTCGGGATGCCGTGTTGCCAAATGAGAAAAGCCACTCTCTTGTCACCCAGAAACTTGCGAAGCAGACTGTCAGTAAAGGATCGCTGAAACCCTGACAGGTACGTGTCGCCCTCGAAGTTGTTTCGGAGGCGATACCTCTTGTCTCGCTTCTGGTGTGGCAGAAGGTATCTTGCGAGATCTTCTCCAGAAGCAGCTGCGACACCGACATCCGTATCCCTGTCAAAGGCAGACGAGAGACAGCATGCTCTGTAGCATTGCTTGTAGCAGCGGGATCCGGCTGAGATGAAGACGTAGCATGCTCTGTAGCAGTGCTTTTCTTGAGTAGCTTTGTGTTGGGTTTGAGCACGCCTGCCGCACTGAGCAATGCTTGCACAGCTGCCATTTGGGCGTCAAAGACAACGGGCGCGTGCTCTGTAGCAGCGAAAAAAAAACTTCAGTAATGATCGCCAGGCAGTAATGTTCGCAATACTTCAGTGTTGCGCGCCCAGTATTGCATTGGCAGTAATGTTCGCAATAATACCTCTCCTGGGACATCGCCAAGCGAATCAACGTTGGGGTCCCACTGCAGAGCATTGAACTGGACGCTCAACTCCTCGCACTTGACCGTTCTTCGTTTCTTGGCGGCGCTTGGAGGGGATAGCTCGCGAGATTGATTGTTGTTCATGCGCATGAGTCCCATTCCAATTGCTACACCATCATAGTCCTCATCACCCAGTTTCAAGCCTTGGTGTCGAGGGCCTTCGGTGCACGGTTGCCCGAGAATCTTCGCCATCTGAATGAAGTCTGGCAATATGCAGGAGTAAATCTCGGAATCCCAAAATGCACCGCCATCTATAAAGTGGTCGCCGTTATCATGCCCACTTAGGTCTAGTACAACCCTTCCCTGGAGATCCGCCAAGCGCACATAACAGCGTAAATCGCGAGTGATCCATTGACGCTCATCGCTATTGGAAATTCCTTTTTTGCTCTCAAGACGAAGATCTGACTGACGGCCAGTGAGACGGTTTTCCGCTGAGAGGCCATGCCCGCTGCTTTCATAAGCTGACAGATATAAAACGCCACTGAAAACTGGCCGGTCCTTCTGCGTTATATCGACACAGAAGACGTAGTCAGACAGGCGAGGCTGCTTTGCTGCCCTCGACGCTAGCTGCAGGCAAGGTTGCGAACAAGAGGACCTTGCAAGCCGACCGAGGGATGGACTCAGGGCATCCAAACGAGCAAACCACACGTCGGTCTGCTGCACCAATTCATGAGAGCCCTGGTTAGCACATCCAAGCGAACACAAGTCAGAAGGATCCATATATTCCAGTAGTCCTAGTACCAATGTGTTCGGCATGAGGTGGAGCGGCTGCGAGAGCTGCGAACGCTCCATAGTAGTACCGCTGGTGCAGAGTCGAGCCCGTTTGTATTTTGACCCTTCTTCGCCAGCAGATTTGGAATGCACCTTTGCAGCCATTTCAACGTTCGTGGCCAGTTGTCCCAAGAAACACTGCATAGCAAGCTTCCTCATGGACTTGCTAGCAGAAGTGCTTAATCGATCCCAGCTGTCATCGCCAAGACCTTGCTGCAGCCGATGCTCGACAAGACGCTCAATCTCCTGTTCCATGCCAGCGAATAATCGTAAAACACGAACCATGTCGTGGTCGTCAAGCCGATCATTTAAGCTTTCAAGGTATTCAGGCACCATTGCGAGGAATGCCCCGTCGTGGCGAGTGGACGAAGAGGGGGATAAAGCGCTATCCGTTTGAGCCGCCTACTAAATGCGATGCCATCAACTGAAATTATAGCCACAATATGAAGCCACAATATTAAGCCACAATATTAAGCCACATTATTAAGCCACAATATTAAGCCACTATATTAAGCCACAATATTAAGCCACAATATTAAGCCACATTATTAAGCTACAATATTAAGCCACAATATGAAGCCACAGAGTTTTCATAGAGTTTCTGTTAGTATGTGTTGAAACCACAGGAGGACACCTCCTGAAGTTTTGCATCCGGACATCTTGAATCTAATGCCTAAAGAGATTCGCGGAAAACTATTCACATCCAATGTGCATACGGACGCAATATACATACGAAGTCTCTTTTCGGCATCAGACAGAGCGTTGATAGGATCGCAACCGTCACGACGATGCGCTACAGGTAGACTCACAAGGCAAGCAAGTGACCGACAATGCCCAGCGGCTGAACGCTCTGTAGCATTTCGTCAATCTGCTTTAAAAATTTTTATCTGATCACGAATTTTTCATTGATAATCTTCACCTCTCGATGATCGCAGTTCCAAGGTAGTTCAGGAGAAGGATAGTTCATCATATCTCTTCAGAATATCTGACGAAGAGGCCCACGCGAATATTCTCCACTTCCCAAATCTGTCCACCGCCCGAAGCGGCACTTTTTCGTCTGGCAACAATTTGGGCAATCCGTCAGCGTCTCCGTCCCAAAACTTCCAGGCCGAGCTCTGAG
>JAKVCM010000048.1 GCA_022448605.1 Puniceicoccaceae bacterium
AGTCAGCTGAGCCTGTTCGCATTGATACGGTCTGGGTTCAAGATGTTGGGCTGGCATCTCGAGGGGCATTGTTGAGCAATGAGGCTTACACGGCGCATTATTTGGATGAGTCAGTCATCCAGGATGTTACCTATGGACCAGTCTTGAGTTTTCGTCAGAATTTACAGCAAGGAGGCAAGAATCCATGGATGATGACTGTTTGTCTGACAGGTGCTGCAAGTTATGCGACCGATGCATTTGATGTGTATGGCAACGGTTACCGTTGCGGGGAGGGCGCTTCTGGCTTAGAACAAGAGAGTCTCGCGAATCGCTGTTATCAATACGAGTTTAGTTGTGCGGCCTTGCAGGCGAAGCCAGTTGATCTGGTTGCGAAGCAATCTGCGCAATTTACTTTTGCTGCGGCATATGTGGCGGATCATCCACAGGCATCCTCGGCTACAGATCTGAGTTTGCTGGAGGGCATGCTTGCGCTTTCAGGGCATTCTGTCTGTGACTCGCTAGAGGTGCAGTCGTTACCTGCTTTAAATCAAATTTTTCAGTCCGAGTCTGTGCACGGTCGCGACTTGAGTAAGTCGGAGCTACAAGCTTTGTTCCCATCGAAATGGCGTCACGTTGAGAACCGTCAGGGTATTGTGATGAGTTTCTTTTGTGATACTGACAAGCACGTCGTGACCCGTGCGAAGGAGGCGATTATTGAGCGTCCACACGGTACTATTATTGTTGGCAATGCGGGCACCGATTCGTTGCGTGAGGTATTGGCTACGACGGTTTACATGAGTGGCGTGTTCTCTGCACAGACGGTCTATGGGAATACTTCCTTTCATAAGATGAACTCATTGCCACGTGAGCCTCTGGGTTTGTCACGAGCATCTGGAGTGCGCATCTACTTTGAAACGGAGGATGGCTGGCAAATCCTCGGCACACCGTCGGTTTTCGAGATGACACGCGATGCGTGTCGTTGGGTCTACGTATTGGATCAGGAGACGATCACTGTGAGTGTATCGCTTGATGGTGGGCGAGACGCTTTTACGGTCAGTGCTAGCACCACAGGAGCGGAACGTCGTTTCCTCGTGAGTAATGAACTCGTGATGGGCGCCACGGAAACGGATTCGAATGCGGTATTGGAGATTCATGAATCGGACCGTCTGCTAACGATTGCAGATTATTCGTACGGTTTGCCGAAAGAACGTGGTCTGAATCTTGCCTTTGGGGTGAGTTGGACTGAAAATACGCATGTCACGAAGGTGGGCGGTTCTGAACTACTAGGTGCAGCAGGGGGCGATGGGATGTTGGCCTTACAGACGGCGGCGACGCCATCGATTGAATTGACGATTGTCGCTTCTTTGCTGGGTAGGGCCAGTGTGGTGGATAAGTTGAAGGCTCAGAGGGCTGCTACAAATTCGGATTACTGGACTGATTTTAATCGTAGCTTTGATTGTTCGAGTGATGTGGAGACTTTATCGCGCTTGAGCGATGCGCTGCGTTGGTATTCGCACAATGCGTTGATTCATTATGCATCGCCACACGGATTGGAGCAGCATTCTGGGGCGGCATGGGGCACGCGTGATGCCTGCCAGGGGCCGTTTGAATATTTTATTGCGCAACAACATCACAGTCTGGCGCGTAGCATTTTGCTGAAGACATTCGGTAGTCAATATGTGGATACTGGTGACTGGCCGCAGTGGTTCATGCATGACGAATATTCTGATATCGCGCAAAATCATTCCCATGGTGACATCGTGGTTTGGCCATTAAAGGCTCTTGCGCTTTATTTACAAACAACCGGAGATCTCGCAATACTCACCGAGAAGCTACCTTATTTAACGGCTAAAAATAAGCCTGCTGCAGAGCAGGGAACAGTTTCGGATCACGTTTTGAAGGCGCTCGACCGTATCGAGCATGAGTTTATTGCGGGGACGGCACTTATCCGGTATGGTGGGGGAGATTGGAATGATTCTTTGCAACCAGTGAATTCTGGGCTAGCTAATCGTTTGGTTAGTGGTTGGACGGTCGCGCTACTGGCGCAATCGCTGGAAGAACTTGGTTCATCGCTGAGCGATTCGGATTTGAAGAAACGGACACTTACACTCTCAGAACGTGTGCGGATTGACTTTCGTCGTTATGTTTTGATCGATGGGCAAGTAGCTGGATTTTTACTTTATGATGAGGCATTAGAAATCGCCGTACCGCTGCTGCACTCCAATGATACTCGCACTGGCATAAAGAATCGTTTGATACCAATGACACGCTCGGTCATTGCTGGACTGCTAACTCGCGAGGAGGCAGATGATCAGATGGAGCGCATTGCAAGTAATTTGAAATACCCAGACGGTGTACGTTTAATGGATAAACCAGCAGCGTATTGCGGGGGTATAGAAACATTCTTTAAACGCGCAGAATCCGCAGCTAATTTTGGCCGTGAAATCGGCCTTCAGTATGTGCACGCGCACATCCGATATGCGGAAGCTCTAGCAAAGATGGGCGAGGGTGATGGCTTTTTAAAGGCGCTTATGACGATTTGCCCGATCGGTCTCGAAAAGACAGTTCCAAATGCAGAGATGCGCCAAAGCAACATGTATTTTAGTAGCTCTGATGCTGCCTTTCTCGACCGTGCTGACGCCGCGGAGAATTTTGATAAGCTCAAAGATGGATCTATCAATGTTAAGGGAGGTTGGCGGTTATATTCAAGTGGTCCAGGCTTGTATTTCGCCCTGGTGATCCGTCATTTTTATGGCTTACGCGAAACAAGTGATTCATGGATTTTTGATCCGGTTTTAGCTGTAGAACTTAATGGGATTGTCCTTAATTGGGAGTTGTGCGGGATGCCCGTCGAGATAAAATATCAGCTCTCAAAGAACAGCTCTGGTCCTGAGTCAGTTGAATGCGCCGAGCAGAGTCTACCAGCTATACGTGAATCGAATCCTTATCGCATCGGGGGTCTTATTGTTCAGAAGGTGGACTTAGAGGCAGCCTTAGCAAGTGATTCGCATCTGATCGTTTACTTGTAATTTTAATTATGTAACCTTTCTTCCATATGCTAACATTCAATACCATATTCCGTGCTCTGCTAGTAAGCAGTGCCTTACCAATTGGGCTTTTAGCAAAGTTTGATGAACCAAACATTTTGATTATATTTAGCGATGATCATGCACTTCGTACTATTAGTGCATATGCAAATGAAAGTGGTGTAAATCAGACGCCAAATATCGATCGCTTGGCTAATGAGGGAGCGATTTTTACGCGTAGCTTTTGTGGAAATTCAATTTGCCAGCCTAGCCGTGCGTCTATCTTAACTGGTAAGCATTCTCACAAACATGGTGTTATGACCAATGGCTCGAATTGGGATTCCGATCAGCCTGTATTTACACGTATGCTCAGCGAGGCTGGTTACCAGACTGCAATGATAGGAAAATGGCATATGCATCCTTATCCTTCCAATGAGTTCGATTACCACAAGACACTCACCGGTCATGGTGGTCAGGGCCGTTACTACAATCCATATTTTGTTACCTACGAAGGTGATACTGTTATGGAGCGAGGCTACTCGACTGATATCATTACTACTGAATCGATCGAATGGATGCAGGGACGTGATCCATCGAAGCCATTTTTAATGATGTGCCAGTTTAAATCGCCCCATACCAATGTGATGCCGCCGCTTCGTAATCTGAATTTGTATAAGGATGCCGACATTCCAGTACCTGATAGTTACCATAGTGATCATAGTGGACGCAGTAGATATCTGAGCAAAACTTGGATGCAAATGAGTGGTATGAAGTCTGAGGATGTTATTAAAACAGGCCCTGAAGCAGGAACCTATGATTTGCCAGCTGGGGAAATGCAGAAAGAGCGTGCTCAGAGGATAGGACTGCCTGGGTTTTATGCCTACATGACTGAAGAAGAGTTAGCTCAGTGGCATGCGCACTATGACCCCATTAATGAAGAGTATGCGCGTCGCTTAGCGGAGGGACAGGTTTCCCAGAAAGAGCAGGATGAGTTCCCGTATCAGCGTTATATGAAAGACTATCTGCGCTGCGTAGCTGCGATTGACCAAAACGTTGGACGCTTACTTGAATATCTGGAAAAGAGCGGTCTCGATGAAAATACTATCGTAATTTATAGTTCTGACCAAGGGTTCTTT
>JAKVCM010000049.1 GCA_022448605.1 Puniceicoccaceae bacterium
GAGGTCGAGCACCCAGCCGCCTTGAATCGGGACAGCAGAGCCCGTGGCGGAAGAGCCCGCACCTCGCGAGGTGACTGGGACGCCATACTTGCTAGCAATCTTGAGCACGACTCCTACGTCAGCGGGATCTTTAATCGCAATAACAGCACTTGGCAGCGACGAAAGCCTCAGATTATCTAAAGAAGCACGAACACAGCTAGCGTCATCCTCTAGCACAGAGCCCGCCAAATGCTTGCGTAGTTGCCTCATAGCATTGGCTGCCTTGTTTATCTTCTTCTGCATCTTAGACTTTATACACTTAACCATAGCTTTCTACTCATGATAGGAAAGAAAAAGCCGCTCGGTCTTAAAATCGCAATTCTAGGAGGTGTTTTTGTCAGTATTTTCTGCGGCAAGGACAACACATGACTCTCAGCTAAGGCATTCGCTCGGAGATCGATTGGCCAGTCCTCATTCCGCTATTTCCATTTTTCATTGCACTGTGGGGCGAGGAGGGCATCTTTTCGCGGCTATGCTTCAAGCTGGTATTGTAGGTCTCCCCAATGTGGGTAAAAGCACACTCTTTAACGCCCTGACACGCACGCGTAAGGCGGAGTCGGCAAACTATCCGTTTTGCACGATCGATCCCAACGTGGGCGTCGTCCAAGTGCCGGACGCTCGATTGGAACCTCTGCGAGAGATCGCAAAGACGGACAAGGTCATCCCTGCCGCCATCGAATTTGTAGATATCGCGGGCCTCGTTGAAGGCGCAAGTAAGGGCGAAGGACTCGGCAACAAGTTCCTCGCCAACATTCGCGAGGTCGATGCCATTGTGCACGTGGTGCGCTGCTTCGATAATGACGATATCATCCACAGCATGGGCTCAATCGACCCGATCCGCGACATTGATGTGATTAACACCGAGCTCATTCTCTCCGACATCAGCTCGCTGGAGAGCCAACAGGAAAAACTAGTCAAAAAGGCCCGCGGGGGCGACAAAGAGGCCGCTGAGAATTTGGCGCTTATTGGACGTTTACTACCTCACCTCAACGCGACGAAGCCCGCCATCACACTCGACATGAACGAGGACGAGCACACCGTGCTCAAGCGACTTTGCTTGCTCTCCGCTAAGCGCGTAATCTATGCCTGCAATGTCGCAGAGAGCGCTCTGGCCGACACTTCTGACAATCAATACGTCGCCCTCGTCGAGAAGTTTGCTGAAGAACACCACGGCGCAGGCACCTGCATCGTTTCCGCAGCCGTCGAGGCCGAACTGATTGATTTCGATGCCGACGAAGCAGCCGAATATCTGGAGTCCCTCGGGGTCAAAGACTCCGGCGTCTCGCTCCTCATCCGAGCGACTTATGACCTACTCGGTCTGGCCTCCTATTTTACTGCCGGCATACAAGAAGTGCGCGCTTGGACATTCAAAAGTGGCATGAAAGCACCAGAGTGTGCAGGCGTCATTCATACCGACTTTGAGCATGGCTTTATTAAAGCAGAAGTGGTCGCCTACGAAGATTTGATCGCAGCAGGCAACGTGGCCAAAGCACGCGATGCGGGTAAATACCGCCTCGAAGGCAAGGAATACG
>JAKVCM010000005.1 GCA_022448605.1 Puniceicoccaceae bacterium
TTCGCCCGTATCGCGCGACAATTTCCTCTCGAGTCAGGCTTGCCCGAAGAATTCGCCATCGCTGATAGAGCAAGCTTAGCAAGTGCTCGCGAACGTACCCTAGCCATGAGTTTTGCACTTGGAGCGAAGGGAGATCAGGGACTTACCTCCATGATCGAGCAATGCCAACAGATCAGTCGTCAACGCGGCGAGCGTAATGTCTTTGGAATGTTGTTAGATCAGATTGATACGCTCCACCAACAATACCTTAAAACACCCGAAGGCTGCACTTGGGGCGACAGCACTGCCATTTGGAGTATGCAAGAGCCTCCATTTCAAGGAGCTATCGAAATCGGTTCAGCCATCGATAATTTTGCTCACGAAGTAAGCATATCTAATCCAATGCTATCGTCAGAAGCTCTTGCGAATTTGGAAGTAGGACTAGAAGCCATGCGTGAGCTCAAGCCAGGCCAAGCTTGGAGTAAAGACATACAAAAATTTGTTGATCAAAAACTGATCAGCGAACCGAAGGATAATCACATCCGTTTCGCCTCGAAAAAATTAGGCGGCTGGGTTGAACTAAATCCAACACTGCGCTCAAGTAGGAAAATTCTTACCGATACGCTTTTCGCAGATGCCCTCCAGCAGATTCTCGCACGCGCCAAAGGTCTTTACGCTTTCGTTCAACTATACGAAAGCGCTTATGCCAAGCTAGTACGAAGCGCGGGACTGATCAGCTTTGCCGACATCACGACTCTACTCGCGGAACGAGCAAGCGATGGAGATCAAGTCGATGCGCTGGACTGGCGCAGCCAAGTCGCCTACCGAATCGACCAGAACTTTGACCACTGGTTACTCGACGAGTTTCAAGATACCAGCCGCGCGCAATGGACAATCCTTCGCACCTTTATCGATGAAGTTTTGATGGATGACGAGTCACGGCGTTCTTTCTTTTACGTTGGCGATACTAAACAAGCAATTTACAGCTGGCGAGGTGGTAATGCTGAGCTCTTCCGTGAAATTTTTGATTATTATGAAAACATTCAGGAAGGCGATGCCTTAACCGACTCATGGCGTTCCTCCAAACCAGTGATTAACATGGTCAATAGCGTCTTCGGTTCCATGGACACTATCGCCGATGTGCTCAAATTACCAGAAGCGACACTGGATCGCTGGAGAACAGGATGGAATAAGCATGAAGTAGCACCAGCGATCAGCAATAACTCTGGTTATGCCACATTTTTCGCTGTTTCTGAAAACCCCGAAGAGGATGTATCACCACAATATGCCAAGGTGCGTCGTATTATCGAAGAGGTCGACCCACTGACTCGCGGTATCGAATGTGCCGTGCTATTGCGGCAGAATAAAGACGCTGCTGAACTCGCTGCTTATTTGCAATCATCGGGTATCGCTGTTGCACTCGAAGGCAAGTCGAACCCTTGCATTGACAATCCCTTCGGTAGTGCCGTACTTGCTGCGCTTCGTGCAGTCGCACATCCCAGCGATACCCTCTCTGCCGCCATCGTACGCGGCCTACCCTGCGCCACTGCATGGGGACTGAATGATCTGAATAATTTTCGTAAGCAAACTTTACAATCCATAGCCGAGTATGGCTATGCCAATACCCTACATACTTTGATTAAACTAGCTGGATTCAATAAAGCTAGTGAAATTACAAGCCCAAGTATGTCTGTCGCAGTAGCTAATAACGATAGGGGTATCACATCGTCCGAAAGACCTCACGTCGAGGTGTCTTTCCTGCAAAATCGATCCGAAGCAATTCTTGCAGTTGCGGAAAATTTTGATGCCGCAAACAATACAAGCGCAGATATAGACGCTTTCATCGCTACCGTAGAGAGCACCGAAGTGCAGGATGCCGAAGCGACTGAGGCCATCCGTATTATGACGATACACCAAGCCAAAGGTCTCGGCTTCGACATGGTCATTGTTAGCGGACTCGATAAAACCTCGCCAAGTCGTATCGCGGACGAACTCGTATTGGGCCCCGACGAAAAAAAACCACAATGGGGCATGTTACTTCCAAGAAAAGATATCGCTGAAGCTGACTCCGTCCTCAGTCAACAGAGCGAGCGCCTCAAGGCCGAATCTAGAACAAACGAGTTGTGCAGCGCCTATGTAGCACTGACCAGAGCCAAACGCGCACTCTATGTAATCAGCAATGAACTCGCGAAAACATCAAAGGCTACCCACTTTGGTCGACATCTGCAACTCAGTCTAGGAGAGGGATGGTCTCAAGGTGATAAGAAGTGGTATGAGAAGAGTCAATAAGCTTATCTCCATGTGATGGCCCTCCTTCTTTAGGTTACCTAGACTGTTTATCATAACTGTCTGAATTAGATTAAGACGCTAATGGTGATGTATTTACCTAGTGTGAATCTCTTATTCACAGACCTGTTCAATCATCCAATACTATTTAATTCTCACGTATACTATCCTTTACTGGGGAGATCGAGTTCGACTTCAACATCCTCATCATAATCGACACCAGGGAGTTCAAAGCCAAAGAGATTTAGGAAGTTTTTCTGGTAACCGGCGTAGTCGGACTGGGTGTAGAGAGTCTCAGTGCTAATGTTTGGCCAAATGTTGGCAACGGCTTGCTGCACGTCTGACTCCATTTCCCAGTCGTCGACGCGAATTCGGCCTGTGCTGTCTAGCTTGAGATCGTCGCTGTAGATACGGTCGTTGAAGAGCCGCACCATTTGCTCGATGCAATCTTCGTGCGTGCCTTTGGCTTTCATTACTTTGATGAGGATTGAAATGTAGAGAGGTACCACAGGGATAGCTGAGCTTGCTTGAGTGACGACGGCCTTGTTCACTGCGACGTAAGCGGCGCAGTCGTGCTTTTCAGTAATCGCGGCAGCAGCGCGCTCGACGTCCTTCTTGGCTTGGCCGATAGTACCGTTGGTATAAACGGGCCAAGTGATCTCAGGGCCGATGTAGGAATATGCCACGCTTTTGGCGTTGGCTGCGAGCACGCCGGCTTCGTCAAGGGCGTCCATCCAGAGTTCCCAGTCTTGACCGCCCATAACGTTTACAGTGTCTGCTACGTCGTCACCTTCAGCAGGCTCGATAGTTACTTCGGTAACGAGATCCTTATCGGTATCTAGGGTCCGGTTAGTAAAAGATTCACCTATGGGTTTGAGAACAGATTTATAGGTCTCGCCGGTTTTGGGATCTGTGCGCCGAGGAGATGCGAGGCTATAGACAACGAGATCGACTTGGCCGAGGTCGGCTTTAATCGTTTCGATTGCTTGCGCCTTGATCTCGTCGGAAAAAGCATCGCCGTTAATGCTTTTGGCATAAAGTCCTGCTTCGTGGGCTGCCTTCTCGAAGGCAACAGAATTATACCAACCAGCGCTAGCGGGCTTACCTTTTATTGAGGGGCGCTCGAAAAAGACCCCGAGAGTGGCGGCATTGTGACAGAATGCAGTTGCAATACGGCTAGAAAGGCCGTAGCCAGTAGAGCTACCGAGCACAAGGACTTTCTTCGGGCCGCCATCCTTTTTGGCAGCTTGAGCGACGTCAATTTCTCGGCGAACTTTGGCAGCGCAACCCTTTGGGTGCGAGGTTATACAGACAAATCCTCGGATGCGTGGCTTAATAATCATAAACTTTCTTAGTGAGTGTTTTAATAAGTAAACCAAATAGAAAACAGTGCATTTTAATGCCTGGCAACCGGTAATTCGTTGGGAATAGACCTTTAGGCCTTTGTGAAGGCACAGCCAATCGAATGCGAATGCCTAGTACACAACAAAGTAATGCCAGCTAGACTACCCTTTACCGATACCACTGGCTTCGAAACCAATCTCACGAAGACCCTCAAGGTCGAGTAAGTTGCGGCCATCAAAGAGGAAGGCGGGTTGGTGCATCTCGTCGTAGATCTTTTTGAAGTCGAGGGCCTTGAACTCATCCCACTCCGTCAGAATGAGAATAGCGTGCGCGTCTTTGGTTGCTTCATAAGCGCTTTCGCAATAGCTGACGAACCCGTTGTCGGCGGAGATACCGAGATCCTTCTGAATTTGAGCAATCTCCACCTTTGGGTCATAGATCGCGATGTTAGCCAGCTCTTCGATAAGATACTTACATACATAGATGGCGGCTGATTCGCGGGTATCATTGGTATCCTTTTTGAAGGCGAAGCCTAGAACGGCGATCTTTTTATCCGAGACTGTGTTAAACATCGAAGAGATGACTCGGCGACTAAAGCGCTGCTTCTGGTAGTCGTTCATTTCGATCACACTGTTCCAGTAGGCGGCGACTTCGGGCAGGCCAAAGTGTTCGCTTAGATAGACGAGATTAAATATGTCTTTCTGAAAGCAGGAACCCCCAAAACCAACGGAGGCTTTGAGGAACTTAGGACCGATCCGGCTATCAGCACCGATGGCATGAGCGACTTCATCGACGTCGGCCTCGGTCGCCTCACAAAGCGCAGAAACAGCGTTGATTGAAGAAATGCGTTGGGCGAGGAACGCGTTTGCAATTAGCTTTGAGAGTTCGGAAGACCAAAGATTTGTCGTGAGAACTCGGTCTCGAGGAACCCACGTCGCATAGATGTCGACTAGTTTTTGAATGGCGGCTTTGCCCTCGGTATTTTGGGTGCCACCAATGAGCACACGGTCGGGTGCTTCGAGGTCCTCCATCGCGGTGCCTTCTGCGAGGAATTCAGGATTCGAAAGAATTTGGAATCTGCGCCCCTTAGAATTCGAATCAAGGATTCTCTTGACTGACTCTGCAGTGCGCACGGGTAAGGTAGACTTCTCGACCACAATCTTATCGTCTTCAGCGACTTCTGCTATCTTGCGTGCGCACTTCTCAATGTAGCGAAGGTCGGCAGCACGGCCTGCTCCAACACCGTAGGTCTTGGTTGGTGTATTGACACTGAGGAAGATCATTTCCGCTTCGCGAATAGCGGTGTCAATGTCGGTAGAGAAGAAGAGGTTTTTGCCACGGGCGCCTTGCACGATATTATTGAGACCAGGCTCGAATACTGGTAGCTTATCCGAATTCCACGCATCGATTCTCTCTTGGTTAATGTCCACCACTGTAATGGTGTGGTCTTTACACTTGTGGGCAATCATAGCCATGGTGGGCCCACCGACGTATCCTGCTCCAATACAACAAATCTTCATGCTCAATTAAGTGATAGCATCTTAGGATTCTGACAAGGTAATTCCCCGAAAGAGTGATAGCTAAAACTGCGAATAATGTTGGATCTTCTGTTCTTTCTATTAGCGCTGCAGAGGTTTGTGGAAGTATGCAATTGGCGAAGGACATTGGTTCTGAGTCTGCGCTTAGACCTATTGGAATTTACAGATTATAAGCATATGCCATTATTGAAAAAATCATGGCTCTCGTCTTGACAATGGACACTTGTTCACCTAAACAAGTGAACACTATGAAAGATCTGACTACGCGCCAGCAGGAAATTCTTACTTTTATTGAACACTACGAATGGAGAAACCGCTACTGGCCCAGCATTCGTGAGATCCAAGAAATGTTTAATTTTAAAAGCACTAATGCCGTGATGGGTCACCTCCGTGCGCTAGAGCGTAAAGAAGTGATTGAGCGGATACCTGGGCAAGCCCGCACTTATCGCATAAACCGCCCTGACGCTCCAGAGATGAGTGAGAGTCCTGAGGATGCCACTGAAGTCGTCGATATCCCAGTGATGGGAGATATTGCTGCAGGTTATCCGGATCGCGTCGAACCCGCAGGCGAGATTGGCCGCCTTCAGGTAGACATTGCCAACGCAGGTTACTCCAGTAGGCGCCGCAGTTTTGCTCTTCAGGTGCGAGGTGATAGTATGGTCGACGCAGAAATTTACGAAGGGGACATGGTTGTTATTGAGCCTCGTGATCCTTACGATGGTGACATCGTAGCCGCCCTCATCGACGGTGAGACCACACTTAAGCGCTACATAAAAAAAAGTAACGAACCGCCCTACTTAAAGGCTGAAAATAAATTTTACCCTGAGCTCTATCCGATCAATGAATTGACCGTACAAGGGGTCGCAAAAGCCGTAGTGAGAAGCTTGTGAGGTAACTGTGTAAAAGCGTATTGGTGGAAAATTGTGAGTTGTTGTTGAAAGTTGGTCCATACAATCCATTGTGCGTTGAATATGGCACAAGGACCACTACCTAATATTACAAAAATTCGCTAACTAAAACTATGGCTGTCACCTTTGATCACACACGTATTCGAGTATCTAACATTGAATCATCGATTGATTGGTATAGTAAGACTTGCGGCTTTGAAGTGCTCAAGCGTACGGAAAAATCTCCCAGTGGAAACCAGTTAGCGCACCTTCAAATCCCTGGAAGTAGTCATAATTTGGAGCTCACACATTCGCCTGATTATGAGCATAAGGTGCCTGAAGACTTGGTCCACACATGTATCCGTGTTGATGATATCGTCGCCTACTGCGAAATGCTGGAGAGCCTCGATCTTGCAATCGATCTTTGGCCAAGCAACTGGCGCGAAAAATTCGTAGAAGGGAAGAAAATGGCCTTTATTACCGATCCAGACGGTTATGAAGTTGAGATTCTCGAACACTAATACGGCATTATATTATACATAAAAATATAAGATGCATAAAAGCTTCCATCATTAAAAGAAGCGTTC
>JAKVCM010000050.1 GCA_022448605.1 Puniceicoccaceae bacterium
GCTCATGCCTTCCATACCGTTGGTGCCGCCATGATTGGGGGTGCCATTAATCGAGTAAAACCAGAAGGCAAAATCTGCATTTGGATTCTTACTCAAGTCATAGCATGAGTTGCTGAGGTCGGCTGAGTTACTGGAACCATCTATGGTGATTTCAGAAACAAAGGACTCACCCTGGGTGTTATTCACTGTCTGGTAGCTAATGTTGTTCGGAAAGGCCTGAGCTGCGCCGAGCAACAGCCGGCCCACGGTCGTATAACCGGCCCCGAAGACAATTCGGAAGAAACGATATCTACTGTACGGACCCCCGTGAGCATCGACGGCTGCGTTTGTCTGACAGGTGTAGTTGTTACTCCCCTGGGGATAATACACAAACATGTAGAAGGTCCCACCGTTTGAACTTGCATGTTCGGATGCCCCTGCTGAAGCAACCTCGGAGGTAGCAGTGAGACAATCGCCTTGTACTGCTCCTGTTGAATTATGTATCACATTCTGGAGGAGGCGCAGGGAGCGGCGATACGAGCTCAATGAGCGAACAGCAGCAAAGCCACTCTTTGCAGTCGGAGGTAGGTGGACTACTGAGCGGCGCAGCACGGAGCGCTCAGCTTTTGTCAAGCCATGTGAGTTTTCTGAAACGAGCGGATCTTTGATGAATTGTTCTAAAGCTTCGTCGCTTGAGAGCAATGTCTGGATGTATGCATCCAATTTTGAGGTGCCTTTATGCATCATGAACAATATTAAACGATATTTGCAGAGCACCGCCTGCGGGAAAACTTTGCCCTCAGTGTAACGGCGTCACGCTATATACGCCTACGTAAAGAGTTTTTTACAAAATCGACTCGGCGACTTCATTTTGAACCAGGCTTGCCTGAGATAGGGTCAATATTTCATGGCCAAACGAGTGTCGCATCAGAATTCTTTTCCAGAATACCTGAAGGGGAGGCAGCCCTTTAATTGTAGGTCGGCAAACAAATTGGGCTATTCCTCTTCTTCCTCGTAATCGAGGAATTCATCCAAGGTGTCCACAAACTCCTGCAAGGCGCTCATGGGTAACATAATTGTGTCTCGCCGGCCGTTGACATCTTCGGTGATCTTTAAAACACGGCCTCGGTCGTTTTCTTTGAGGTCGAGATAGAACACTTTTCGGTCGGCGAAGACTTTCTCACTTTTGAGGAAATCACTCATATATTCTACGTTTTTGCGCGTTATGACCATCGCACCTTCGGCTTCTTTCAAGCTTTTTTCTCTAGGGTCATTTTTTAGCAGGTCTGCGTGAGGTGATTTGGTCGGTGACTGCGCTGTGAAATCTTAGAAGGGATTTTCGCCATTTTGGATACGGTGCATCTTCCCTTCCTCGAATTTGTAGACCTCGTCGGCGACATCGAAATACTTATCATCGTGCGTCGCTGCTAAGATTGTTTTTCCTTCAGCTTTAAGCTGGGGGAGGATTTCTTTATAGAAATAACGCCGGAAAGTGGGATCTTGATCGGCGGCCCATTCGTCGAAGATGAAGATAGGTTTGTCTTCGACCATTGTTAGCACCAGGGCAAGGCGTTTGCGCTGGCCGGTAGAGAGCTGAGTATTGGAAATGGCTCTGCCCGTCACTTTTGTGCGATCCTGTAGCTCCATCTTATGGATGAGTTGATCGATTCGGTCTTCGTCAAGGTCGTCGATGCCGTAGATCTGATCAAAGAGATGAAAGTCCGAAAAAACGGGTGAGAACAGGTTACGATAACGGCGATAGAGGCGTTTGCCCAAAACACGGCCGTTGATGTTAATGCTGCCTTCGCTCGGTGGGTAGAGGCCTGTGAAGAGTTTAATGAACGTGGATTTTCCACTGCCATTACCTCCGACGATGAAGACGATCTTACCGGGTTCTAATGTGAAGTCGACAGGACCGAGCTGAAACCGTCCTGGGCTACCATTGTTGTAGTGAAAAGAGATGCCTTTGCATTCGATATGCTCAAAGGGGAGAGGCTGTGAATCTTGAATCTCCGTATCTTCCAGCTCGGGCTGCAGGGTTTCGAGCTGTTGTTCAAGCTTGTCAATTTCGGTGACGGAGACAGTGGCCCGCGTGTAAAATGAGTAAGTGGTAACC
>JAKVCM010000051.1 GCA_022448605.1 Puniceicoccaceae bacterium
TTCAGTTCAAAGTCGAGACGTGCAAATTCCGAGCGCATGAGCTCTAACTTATCCGGCAAACTTGTGCTCAATTCCTGACTCTCAATGCGGTCTTCTTTAAGATTATAAAGCTTGTTGAAGTTGACCAATTTCCAATCCCCCCTCACCAATGCGGTTTTACCGTTATTAAAATTCTGATAAAGGTATTCGTGCGCTGCACGTGACTTCCCCGTAAATGAAGGGACTAGACTAATGCCCCGGGCAGGGCCAAGCGCTTGTCCTGACAATTGCCGGGTCTTCGGGTCATATTTCTCGGGATACTCTATACCAGCAAGTTCACGGAGAGTCGCGTGAATGTCCACAAGATGACCACGCTGACGATTAAATGTCGCTGGGACGGTGATTCCATTCGGCCAATGCACAATCATCGGAGTCGCAATGCCGCCTTCGAACTGGCTTTGTTTATGCCCCTGAAACGGCGTGTTACAAGCCTTTGCCCACGCTGCCGGATAGCACCAATATGAGCGCTCATCCCACGGCATGAAGTTATTTTTCTTAGTCGGCTTTCGTGTGCGATCAAAGGGGCAGGCGCCGTTGTCACTTAGGAAGATGATCAAGGTATCCTCGTAAATGCTTTGATCTTTAAGTGTTTCGACCAAGCGACCGACTTGCTGATCCACGATGTCAATCATCGCCGCATAGGTTGCCATTCGCAGATCCATATCGATCTTTTCCGCTTCGCTCAGTTGATCCCAGCCGCCAATGACTTTCTCGCTATTGGAAAATTCTGCGTCGGCATCAATGATTCCAAGTTCTTTCAAGCGGACAAAGCGGTCGTCACGCACTTTCTGCCAACCGTCCATATACTTACCCTGATACTTCAACACCTCTTCTTTCGGCGCATGCAAGGGATAGTGCGGCGCATTGTAGGCCATATACATGAAGAAAGGCTTCGCCTTATCTCGCTCCTCAATAAATTGTTTGCCGTAGTCGGTAAAGGCATGGGTGCTATAGAAATCATCCGGTAAGTCAGACGGTTCCAAGGCAACTTCATCTAGATGGTAAGAGAAGCCTCCCTTGGTGCCTTCGCCGTTAAAAAAATTAGTCGCGCCTTCATGGAACCCGAAGTAGCGATCGAAACCGCGCTGCATAGGCGAGCCGAACATGTGCCACTTTCCCAATGCGAAATTCTGATACCCAGCCAATGCCAAAATCTCCGGAATCGTAATCACTCTCTTGCCTTGATACACGCCGTCCTCGACATGAAAGCGACCAGACATTAATGCCGTGCGTGAGGTTTCACACTTCGCGTTGTTCGAAAACTGCGTGAATGTAATCCCCTCTGAGGCGAGCATATCAATATTCGGCGTGTTGATCTCACCGCCGAAGCAGCCGAGATCGGAGTAGCCCATATCATCCACGAGCACCAATAGGATATTGGGCTTCGTCGCAGCACATGTGACCGAGAGCAATGCTGCGGCGAGTAACAGAAAGCCGTATAGAATCCGCGTGGTTTTAATCATGGATTCTATTGGTTCAGGAATTCAAACAGCATCACTTCTGTGAGGGCGCCGCCTGCATTATGCGCACGTGTCTTCATCTTATAATGAACCACTGCGCCATCGAGATAGCTGAAGACATCCATCTCCTCGCTGGATTCGCTAGGCTGGCTCAATTGCTCGCCTTTATAGCCATAGTGCTGCGCCCAGATAAAGGCGGAGCGCTCTGCATCCACGAAAGCCAGTTTTCCGTCCTTGGCACGAATCCCCTTCGATGGACCGCCCGCATAAGGCACCAGCTTATCATTGGCACCAGAAACATTCATCAGGCACTTTCCTTTCAACGGAACGACAGATTCGGTATAATTGTTATCACTGCCCTTCGCTTTAAAAGCGGTGCCATCATGCTGCCAGGCGTTCAACTGGCTGACGATCGTGATGTAATGGCTAAAATTATCTAACTTCGTCTCGATCGCGAATTGATTGACTAAAGCCGCGCCGTTGGAGCTGCCCATCAATACCGCATCACTG
>JAKVCM010000052.1 GCA_022448605.1 Puniceicoccaceae bacterium
TGGATTGATCTATCGGCGCAAGACATAGAGGAATATGGGCTTAAAGCTCTGCTTGCACATCATGGCTATTCAAATGAGCTAGACGCTCGTCTGGACCTGATAGAGGATGGGCGCAAGATTGGCACCCTTCCCGGCTCTTTCGACCCAATGAATGTGAAGAGCGGATCATTCTGCTACAAACCCCGCCGCGGAGATTTCGAGATGCGAGGCAATCAAGTGCATATGATCGCTCACCTCGGGGCGGGTGCCTTGGAGTCAATTCCGGGCTTTCGCTGGCACAGAGAAGAGTCGCATAATGCGACACCCCAGCAGCACGAAACTGCAACATCTGCGGAAAACCACAATGAAACAGACAGCTAACGTCAGTAAATACGCTGGTTGCGCAGTGGTCCCTCGCATTCGTAATGCGGATCGCAGACCAATGTTTATTACAGCTTCAGACAATATCGCGCCGCATTATGCGACATTTGGCGGAACAAACCGTGATTTCCACAAAAAGAAAAACCCCCGAACAGAACTATCAATAAGATAGGTCTGAACGGGGGCAAACCACGCCAGGGGCTGGGGGGGGCTTGGGGTCCGGCGTGGTTATTGGGGTAGGCTGTTCAATGTGATAGGATTGAAGAATGACTTGCGAAGAAATCTTAATCGAAGATACCGAGTGGCGAGCGATGACCACACGAGAAAGGCTTCAGCACTACATTCAAACCGACACCGAGCAGGGAGATTATCGCGAGCGCAAGAGCTTTTGGGACGATATTCTGGGCGTCGGTTGTGGCGGCTACAATAGTGAGGTGGACGACTCCGTCATAAGCGTAGTCGAGCGAATGCTGCGAAAGGAGTTCTTTGCAGAGAACGTCCACGAAGAGCTCATTTCATACATTCTGTGTAGCGCCGATCTAGCGGAGTATGGAACATCACCACGCGGCGCATGGATATGCCATGATATTGCTGATTTGATGCCTGCCGCCCTAGAGCGTTGGAAGCAGGATTTTTAGCCCACTTCTGCAATTTCAAGACTCTCAGGCTCGGAATATGCCGGAAAAACGAAGGGCTTTTGCTCATCAAACTGAGAGCAGGCTGAATCGATAGATTCATAGAAGACCATCATTCTTGTGCGGTTTTCATGCATACAGGCGACGCCATCTTGAGCCGCGTTGCAGAACTTGAAGTAGTCGAAGCTAGGGCGGCCATCGCAGTCTATAGACTTGCCGACAGCTATGTATTGGCTGTTCAGGAATATGTAAAAGAGGCACCAGACCAAGCCAGCCGCAAGCGCTATCCACGATAGCAGAGCCCAGAACACCCACTTCACTTCTAAAGCGTGTTTAGGCACGGCGCAGCCACATTCGAAATTTTTCCCATCGACTTATTTTTCGGGGTCTGTCACGCATCCACATGAACCACTCTTTTCCGCCCTCTTCATAAAGGCCGCCAAGCACCCATTCTTCCAGTTCTTCCCCATCTATTACGACCCTCCAAACATCACTTATTGGCGGATTTGGGTCTTTTCCGGGTGGGTATAAAATCAACGGGCGACGAAATTGATCGAGCCATTCAGGGGTCATGATAAGACCCCCGTATGCCATAGAATAGCAAGGCCTAAAGCCGTGCAAGCTAAGGCTAGGCTATCAAACACCACAGCGAGCCTTCCACGCCGCTGCGGCCTGAAGGATGTAATCCCGCGACCATTGTGGACCGTCATTAAATTGCTCTCGCGTGATCGTCGCCGGCCGTAAGTCGGCGCAAACGGATGCTTCCGTGTCATTTGCGACTTGCTCAATCACTAAAGATGAGTCCGGCATACTCGTCTGACACCCCGTCAGCGGCAGTAATGCCACGAGGAGCAGAGGCGCGAGCATCAGCCACTTGTGCAGATTTTTCATCTAATTCTCTTTCAATTCTCGTTTGCACTTTACGTGATTGCTTTTCGATACGGCGCTCAACGCGTGCGCGCGTGTGGCGGTCCCGCATGGCGTCGCGCGCCTTTACAACAAAGTAAAAAACGCCAAGGCCTAAAATAATTTGCGCAACTCGGCTTTTTGCCACAAAATCAAAAGCCGGAAATAAAAGCGACTGCATCAGCCTAACAAATCTTCTGCATTGTCTTCGCCCCGTTGGCGCTGCCATAAACCCCAATAATAGGTCATAATTCCGAGAATGGTCAGGAACAGGAACACCATTGCAATTGTGTTGACGCTGTATTTGTCCACGACTTTTAAAACAGGTTCAGCCGCGCCAATAGCTACCGCTGCCGTGCCCCCTGCGCCAGCAATGATTTGTTGCTTGCCCTGCTCCTGCTTGGCGTAACCTTTACCGCGCTGCGAGTCTTCAATCGGCTTGACTGTAATGTTGCCGGGCGTCTTGTCTTCATTTGCAAGATAATGAACCGATTCAACAGGCACTTTTTTAGTCAGTTTAGTCATTGGAACACCGTAATCTATAGGCTTTCCAGTTCTGAGGCTTTTAAGCTGCATTTCGTTAGCGTCTGCCGTTGTGATTGGCGTTTCAGGCGTTGGATCGG
>JAKVCM010000053.1 GCA_022448605.1 Puniceicoccaceae bacterium
CAAGAGTCTTTCGCCCCAGTAATAAAGGCTAAGTAAAGCAGACTATTTTTCTCCTAACAGATAATCTGGATTCAGTTTCTTGAGTTCTTCTTTTACAAAAATCCCATCTTTTCGAATGAGTTCGCCATCGAACCAGATCTCGCCACCTCCGTATTCAGGGCGCTGGATCTGCACCATGTCCCAATGCACTTGCGAGCGATTGCCGTTGTCAGCTTCCTCGTAGGCTTGGCCCGGAGTAAAGTGGAAGGAACCCGCGATCTTTTCATCGAAAAGGATGTCGCGCATCGGCTCTAGTATATGGGGATTAAAGGCAATAGCGAACTCGCCAATATAGCGCGCTCCCGCGTCGGAATCGAGAATTTCGTTGAGGCGGATAGAGTTGGTCCCGTCGGCATGGACAATCTTACCCTTTTCAAATTTGAGATGAATACGGTCGAAAGAAGTGCCTTGGTAAACGGTCGGCGCATTGTAGGTAATCTCGCCTTCTATGGATTCTTTAACTGGGCAAGAAAAGACCTCGCCGTCAGGAATGTTATGACTGCCGCCACAGGCTACGGCGCTAATGCCCTTAATCGAAAAACGCAAATCACAATCTGGCCCCTTCAGTTCCACTCGGTCAGTCTCAGCCATAAGTAATTCGAGTGCAGCCATACCCTCGGCCATACGGCTGTAATCTTGCGTACATACGCGGAAGAAAAAGTCCTCAAAACTCTCTGTGCTCATCATAGCCTGCTGCGCCATAGCGGGAGTTGGCCAACGGAGGATGACCCACTTAGTCTTGTTCACACGGTAATCAAGAACGCCTTTCATCGCCTTCATAACCTGTCCTACTTTGGACGGGTCGAGATCCGACATTTCAAAGATATTGTCTGAACCACGCACCGCAATGTAGGCGTCCATCTTGTGCATACGGGAGAGTTCCCACGTGGCCTGGGTCTCAAATTGCTCGGCATCGAGATCATTAATTAACTCGCGACTGATTCGCGCACGCTGAATATTGACAAAAGGCACTGCACCCCTCCCACGAGCGGCACGCACCAGCGCCACGACCATGGCTTCGGGAATATCAAAGGCATCAATGAGCACGCGCTCCCCTTTTTGCAGGTTCGTAGAAAAGCCGGTCAAAACGCCAGCTAGCTTCGTAAAATTTACATCCATACTGATAATGCGAACGATTTCGGCCAAGAGGTCAAAGCCGCAGATCGAAAATTACAGCTCCTTCTTGAAAAGGTGCGCCGATATGGCAAGCATGACAATATTGGGGATCCATGCAGCGAGCATGGCAGGTATAATCTGGCGCTCACCAAAAATTGAAGCGATGCTGATTAAAACGAAGAAGATAGCGAAGAAACCCATCGCCTTAGAAACACCAACCATTGGATTAGTGCGCACGCCAGTAAGGGCAAAAGGCACAGCAATGCCCACCACTACGAGGCAGCTAAAAGGTGCGGCAAAGAGCGAATAGAAGCGAACAAGGTAAGCATGAGTAGCTGGATTTTCCTCAGGGGGAACCGTATCGATGATACGACTTAGTTCGTTGATCGATAGCTCCTTGGGCTCTTTATAGAGTGCAAGCATTAAGCTGGGATCTTCATCGAAGTCTTCATATTTCTTCTCTTCAAATGGCAGTGCGCGTAGGATGTCGCCCGTTTCGTGGTCGATCAGTAACTCGCGTCCATCAAGAAAGACCCAGTGCCCGTGAATATCGTCGAAATAAGCCTCGGCAGCTGAGATACGGCTGAGCTCTTGCCCCGAGGCATCGCGGCTATGCACATTCACACCAAGCCCTAACCACGCGCGCTCGCTGAAACGGTTCATAAACCACAGTCGGCCATCTTTGCGGTTATCGAAACCTAGATTATACAGCAGGCCAATTTCGCGGGCCCCGCGCTGAGTCTCATCGGCAGTGAACTCCAGGTTATCAAAAAAAGTGCGCGATTGCTCAACGGCTTTTGGGATGGCGGATGTGGTCAAATAGAGCAATAGTAAAGAGAGTAGTAGTCCGGCCACCCAAAGCGAGCGACTTACGTGGATGAGACTGGCACCGGATGCACGCATAGCGATGATCTCGTTATTACGGTGTAAGGTGCCGAGTTCAAAAAGCAGAGAGACGAACAGCGCGATGGGTAAAATTGCGGGCAAATAAGTTGGCAGGGTGAGGCTGTAGTAAAGAACTATCTCTTTAAAACCGGCATCCGTCTGGAGGAGATCGGGCAATGAGTCATACATGTTTTGCAAAATAAGGATACAAATGATTACTCCCAGCGTGAGAGCGAAAGCGACAAGCCATTCCTTCAAAATATAGCGATCAATTAAAGACATCTCACGATCTAAAAGGCGCAATAGCAGAAAGTCACTCCGATAGCTACCTTTTTATCCTCTTTACTCGAAGCAAGTATTCGATTTCACAGCACTCCTCTGGAGATTCCGTACGCAATGCTATTAGTATTTTGCATTGCTCCGATGGCGAATGCTTACATGATTTTGACAATCTATCAAAGAGCACATGCGACATTCTAAACTATTTTTTCCTCTATTATCTGGTCTTATTATGCAGATTTTTTGCCAACATTCTTGGGCAGTCGAGCAATCGCTCGATCAAACCATTAACGAGGTCGTGGGTCCTTGGACGGAGCGGATTTTCCAAGTTATTTTCTTCACTCCCATCACAATTGGGGGGCAAGCAATTCCCTTTATTTTAATATGGCTAGCTGGGGCTGGTATTTTTCTAACGATTTATTTCCGCTTCATTAATCTACGATCCTTCGCCCTCGCCATTAATACCGTGCGGGGAAAATACTCTAGCCCAGATGATCCGGGCGAGATCACCCACTTTCAAGCACTTACCGCGGCGCTCTCTGCCACGGTTGGCTTAGGTAACATTGCAGGTGTAGCCATTGCGATCTCGAAGGGTGGTCCAGGGGCGGCGTTTTGGATGGTCATGATCGGCTTCTTAGGAATGACTACGAAATTTGCCGAATGCACACTGGGAGTACGCTATCGTGAGATTGACGGAAATGGAAAAGTACATGGTGGGCCCATGAAGTATCTGACCAAAGGTTTAGCCGAACAGGGATGGGCTAAACTGGGTAAATTCCTTGGCGTGAGCTTTGCATTTCTTTGCATCGGTGCGTCACTCGGAGGCGGCAACATGTTCCAAATTAACCAAGCTTGTTCTCAATTTATAGAGATCAGCGGAGGAGCGGATAGTCTAATTGCAGACTATCGCTGGGTCTTTGGCGCAATCATTGCAGTGCTAGTTGCAGTGGTGATCATCGGAGGTATTCGCAGAATCGCCAATGTGACTGCTCGCCTCGTACCACTTATGTGCCTGACTTATATATTGGGCGCGCTTACGATCCTAGCGCTGCACATCGGGGAGATCCCCAGCGCAATTGGACTAATTATTAGCCAAGCCTTTACGCCTGATGCCTATGTAGGCGGCTTGATCGGCGCCTTGATTGTGGGCATCCAACGCGGCACTTTTTCTAATGAAGCGGGCATTGGTTCCGCGCCAATCGCCCACTCTGCAGTCAAGACCACGAAGCCGGCAAGTGAGGGTATCGTCGCGCTGCTGGAACCTTTTATCGATACGATCGTTGTATGCTCAATGACCGCACTTGTCATCGTAATCACTGGCAGTTTCGGCGAGAATCTAGCAGGTGCGAACGGTATTGAGGTAACCTCTAAGGCATTCGCGTCCGTTATCACATGGTTCCCCTTTGTATTATTTATAGCAGTAACCCTTTTTGCGATCTCAACTATGATCTCTTGGTCCTATTATGGGCAACAGGCATGGACGACGATTTTCGGCACAAGTCGCGCCTCTGAACTCTTCTATCAATTGCTATTCTGTTCCTGTATCGTAGTCGGATCAGCTCTATCACTGGGGGCAGTGACTGACTTCTCCGACGGAATGCTTTTAGCAATGTGTTTTCCGAATTTGATCGGTGTGTATTTCCTGTTGCCAGTGGTGAAGCAGGAATTAACTGCTTTTCATGCACATGCAACTGCCATCAACGCGGAAGAGCTCTCTAAAGGTTAAAATCCGCACGAAAAGCCTCACGAGCGAGTTCAAACTCACGGCGAATAGGAGCTTCAACTTCTTTGATGTCGGTCAGTTGCTGCTCATCAACCGCACGCTCGATGGCGCGATAAAAAGCAGCTAGACGGACGAGACCTAGATGACACGCACTACCGACTATGAAGTGTACTATACTGCGTAGCTCTTGAACGTCTCCCTGAGCGCAGACCGTGGAAAGCGCTTCTAGCTTAGTGGAACCCTCATTCACAAAAAGGTCAAACAACTCGCGCACAAGAGTGGTATCCGCATTACTTTCATCACCCAAGATCAGCGTATCGATCTCATTGCGATCCATGATGGGGCAGGTTTCGTCGTAATGGACGTGTTTAATCTTAGGAGCTGTCGACATTTGTTATAATAACAGTCTGCCGCGAATTTAATTATTCGCAGTAAGACTATAAATAAACCGATCGTGTAATATATTCGCTAAATGAAGGACATGCAACTTTTGAAATAAGCCTTTAGCTAAAGATTGTTTGTCATCAACAATTAGTAAACAAGCAGCCATCGTGCCCCTACCAACGCCTGAACACCACCATAAATCCATTATGGCTCTGGCATTTTTTGCATACATGCAATAAAATGACTTCGAGAGAGTGTAACCAATAGGTTGACAGAAGACTAAGGAAACCTAACCTTCACCGCTTTTTCATACCTCATGATCTCTTGGATTCAACATCACCTCATTCGTCATGGACGCTGGATTTTCCTGACCCTGCTAGCTCTTATCATCGTCGCTTTTGTCTTCACAATTGGAGCCACACCTGGATGCACGACCGACCGTAGTGGCTACGAAGAGAATCTCTTCTACGGCATCGACTTAAACTCACCTCGTGATAGCGAAGTCATTATCGAAAAAGTGCAGCTTAGCGCCATACTCAATGGACAAGAGATTCGCAGTAACGAGCAGTTTCAAAACCAGCTGACCAGCCGTATCGCCCTGCTCCATCTAGCTGAAGAAATCGGTGTGCCCTCCCCTAACCAAGAGACGCTTTCTGACTACATTACCACTAAAGCTGTATTTCTTGATGCGGACGGCAAATTTAGTAGCGATGCTTACACCAGCTTTGTCGACAGTATGGAGTCCAACCCACGCACGTCCCAAGGCCTTGTCATAGTCGTGCTAGAAGAAGATTACCGTATCAACCAAATCGGCTCCGTCCTATCGGGCCCCGGCTACCTTCTGCCTGCTGAAGCGATCTCACAGACCCAACGCAGAGCAACCAAGCTGAGCTTGACCACTGCAGAACTCAATTACGCCGATTTCTCACCCGAGATCACAATAGAGGAAACTGCACTCAGCGAGTATTATGAAGCCAACAAACTTCGCTACGAAATTCCTGAGCGCATTAAGGCTAGCTACGTATTCTTTAACCACAAAGCTTACGAAGAAAAAGTGCCAGTACCAAGCGAAACTGAACTCCGCGAACACTTTTTATCTAAGCAAGAAAGCTTTGTAGCCGACTGCGAATTGACTAAGCCTGCTGAGTCGGTCTCAGACGTGGAAGAAGAAACACCACAGGAGGCAAACACAGTCACTTTCAGCGATGTTCGAGAAGCCGTCACCCAAAGCTACCTGGTCGAACAAAAAGCGCGTATGGCCAACGAAGCCGCGCAGGGCTTCGCTTACACCCTCTACCGCGATGAGATCAAGCGCGACTCTGCTGCCTTTAACGAACTAATCAACGAGGCAAATCTTAGCCTGACCGAGATCGAGCCCTACACGCTTGCTGGTGCGAAGCAGCATGCACTCTCCTCAGATCTCTTGGAGTCTGCTTTCAAGCTTGGAGGCAACCGCTACTATTCCGATGCCTATGCCGTTGATGGTGGCTTTGCCGTACTCCTCTACGGAGGCCGAATCGCCCCCGAAATCCCTGAGTTCAAAGCCATCCAATCCAAGCTAACCAACGACTACAAGACGGATGAAAAGCGCCGCCTCTTCAACGAAAAGGGCGAAAGCCTTCAAGCAAAACTTAAAGCTAAGATCGCAGAAGGCATTGATTTCATCGAAGCAGCCGAAGCCCTTGGACTTACTACTGCCTCCTTCGATACCTTTCCTGTGCAAGAGGCTCCGCGCGATCTAAACCGCAATGCGCTCCAACTAGCCCAAGGTATGCAATCCGGGGGCATCTCGCCCATGCTCACCTCAGATGGCAGAGGCATCTTCGTCTATCTTGCAAATAAGACTGTGCCCGAGATCGCTAGCGACAATGAGGACCTAATACAGGCTGAAGATTTCCTTGCTCGTTACGCCGCCTATACCAGTGGCTCCGCCTTCACTAACGAACTGGTCTTCCTCGGTTTGCCCGAAGACGCCGCCAAAGAACTATACGAGTAAACGAACGATGGATTGGAGTCAGTTCCAGCATATCGACCCTCACCTCTTACTTGGCCTCATCAACACTGAGCTGCGAAACCATGCCGACTCACTAGAAGACCTTTGTCGCAGGCACGACATCGATCAAGCGAAAGTCTGCGCCCATCTCGCAACCGCCAACTACCACTTCCAAGCGGAACAAAACCAATTCCGCTGATGTATTAACTAAAGTTCTTAATTCCAATTTCTAGCACCA
>JAKVCM010000054.1 GCA_022448605.1 Puniceicoccaceae bacterium
TATCAGCGCGATATTACGAAGGAATTGCAAGAGCTGGAAGCCTTCGAAAACCACGTTCTCTATGAGCGCAATATGGCGACAAGGGCGAAGATGCGGTGCAATATCGTGAGTTTGCTCAATCTGGTCAAGTGGTCCATTCAACCAGAGTTTGTGCGGCAAGCGTGGGGGGACTTGAAGTTGCACGTCCGCAACTTCAAGCTGCAGATGCAAACATTGATGCCAGTAGTGGAACTCATTCTTGGCAGGATGGTGCGACTGCAAAGCACAGAGTACGTGGGTAAGTCATGGGATTTTCGTTGGAAAGAGCTTTCGAGGGGCGGATACGATTGCTGTAGAGGCCGCCCGATGGACTACGGCAATGTAGAATACTGCTCTTTCATCGGAGCGATTTGCTTGGCGTCGCCGATTGCTTTGGCATACATGCAACAACTCGCCGAGTACTTTCCATCGATCAAGCCAGTGACATTCGACAATTCCAGTTCGAATCACACGTACTGTATGACAGCTGACGTCGTCGAGTGCATCATGGCAATATTATGTCCAAGGGTGGACACGTCGGACTTCGTAGACACGACACAGCAGATAAAAACGATGACGAACTCTTCGCTGCCTGCTCTGTTCAATATGCTGGTTGATGCGCTCAAAACCATACATTATCTCGACGCTTTCATCTGGTCGTCGAAAATCAAATGCAGACAATCTCGGCATGTTCCTTTAGCTGAACATGAATCAGATCCTCTGCGAGACAGCTTGTTTCTCCAGCTTTACAAAGAAAGCCCGACTCGCAGAATTGCGCTAGCGTCGTTGATGTTGTCTGACTAGCGTGTGGCATTTTGGTGTTTTGAATTGCCATATACTCTATGGCGCAGAGTCTGAATGGCATTGAATGTCAGCTTGTTTTGAAT
This sequence comes from Puniceicoccaceae bacterium, assembly GCA_022448605.1. Lineage (GTDB taxonomy): Bacteria > Verrucomicrobiota > Verrucomicrobiia > Opitutales > Coraliomargaritaceae > Thalassobacterium. The sequence continues at coordinate 906 of JAKVCM010000054.1, forward strand.
TATTTGTTTCGAATCGACATGTATTGTACAGTCGCAGACGATTCGCCAGTCTTCGCCAACATTTGGCAAGCAAATTGCCGCTGATCGCGGTTCCGCATCATCACAGAGCGCACCCAAGATGCCACTGCCGGTGCTGCTACAGAGCTCACCAAAGAGAAGTGTTATGCCACAGTAGCGCTGTGCACGGCCGAGAAAGACCCAGATTTTTCAGCAGCGAAAGACGCTACAGTCATGGCCGTGATCTCCAAGGTTGTTGCACCATTCAAACCTCTACAGCACACAGCAGATCTCTACAACGAGGCCATGGAACCTGTCGAGAAAGATGACATTGCCAGCTCCATGGGAATGATGCGCCGGCGAAACCATATATCTCCGAGAACGGAAACTGAAAACGTTAACACACCATCCCATAAGCCCTTATGTCGTCCAAAATGTTAGGGTTAAAGGTAAAGGGAGGCTACGTGGGGGAAATCGCGAAAATTCAAAACCCACATCTCTCATCTTGTTTTGCGGATGCATAGCCATCACGCAAGCGTGCTGCGCTCTTCCATTGCATCTCCCCAGCGATGCGGAAAGGCATGTGCTTGCGAATTCGCGCAGAAAGCTCGCCCTAATTCGCGCAGAAAGCTTCCACTGCGCGTATCGCCCTAATTCGCGCAGAAAGCTCGCCTGCACCAAGTCTCATGCAGCGGCGTACAGCGCCTTCGCCTTAGCAAAGAATGCTTTGCCAGTCGCGCTAGGTCCATTCATGAGGACGATGCGCCACGTCCGGCGAAAACTCTATGAAAACTTCGTCAGCTCGGTCCAGCGCCGCGAACACGGCTTCCAAGACCTGCGACCTCCAACAGTCCCAACAATAGTTATCCCATCAGTTTGCGCAATACAGTCGTCCCTGTGTGTCAGGCCACGAGCTTTCGTCTTTGCTGTTACATTGAGAGCACATGTTGAATAGTGTGTCTTGGGGTTCGCCTGCGTGTTCACCTTCGAGAAGCGATGGTGGCTTCCTCTGC
>JAKVCM010000055.1 GCA_022448605.1 Puniceicoccaceae bacterium
GGGCTCGCGGGGCAAGGCTCACCCAATGAAAAATGACGTAGTGAAATCATATTATAGGATCACTGAAAAGGTATAATCCCGATTTGGCGAGCTTCGAGACCATGAAATACGACACTGTTATTATAACAAATAAGCATCTGAAATATCAGCAACCGTTAAATGAAAGAACGATCGCGGTATTCTTCTCCAATAAGCGTGTTGACCTCATATTTCGCAATGCGTTAATCGAATCACCTTTGAAACTAAATCCCACCAACTCGCCAATGCTATAAGGTAACTATCGATTAAACCTACCAGGGAAGCTCTCCTACAATCGCATGCACAGCAACCGCAGACAGTTTACTCGATCCGTACTCCTCGCTACCGCAGGGGGCATGCTACTCCCCCCAGCACTGTGGGCACAGGCAATTACCTATAATGTGAAAAAAGGCGATACACTGGGGAAAATTGCACTCCGCCTTAATACCTCAACCAGCGAACTTAAACGCGCAAACAATCTAAAAAGCGATCTTATCAGGGTCGGTCAAAAGCTTACGATCCCTACAGGCGGCAATACTAACCTAGCAGGATATAAACCCAGCGCAATGAGTAACTATATTGTCGTCAAGGATGATACCCTAGGTAAGATCGCGCAACGCCATGGAATTAGTGTTAACGAACTCAAAGCCGCTAACAATCTAAGCCGCGACCTCATTCTCGTTGGTCAAAATTTACGGATCCCGGGGAATGTGGCCAGGCAAACTGCCTCAACAGAAGACCTAATGGCAAAGGTGCGCGCCGCGACCGCACGCATTAAGATTCAACGCGACAAATGGCAGCGCATCGTCGTCCACCATAGTGCCATCAAATATGGAAATGTCGAAAAATACGATGCCGCGCACCGCCACCGAGGGATGCAAAATGGTCTCGCTTATCACTTTCTAATTGGCAACGGCATAGATGCCGACGATGGCGAAATTGAAGTCGGGCCGCGTTGGCAAAAGCAGCAAGCCGGCGGGCACGTCAAAAACCACCTTATAAACCAAACAGCCATTGGTATCTGTCTAATTGGTAACTTTGAAAAGACGCATCCTAGCAAAAAGCAGCTTACCGCGTTTACTCAACTGATGGATTGGCTTCAAGGAGTCGCCTTGGGTAAGAAGGTCCATTTTGCAGGTCACCGAGAACTCAGGGGCGAGCAAACCGTCTGCCCAGGCAAGCACTTCCCGCTGGCGTTGATGCACGCGCGCTACGATTAGATTACAACATCAAGTCTTGGAAAAGCTTTGATAACTAATCACCCGATGCGTTACTCAATATCTAGACCTATGTAGTAGCAAAGAGTAGATACGGCAGACTACGGCAAACTAATTAAAGACCCTCTGGACTTCCGAAATTTCTTAACTCGAATGGATTATCTAACGAGAGTTCTGCTTCTTTTTGGTTATAATATACAACACTTCCATCAAATAGCACGAACATCCCCTTGCCGTCGTGTTGCGTAGTATTAATATGATTTGTGTTACTTACGTGATATTCCTTATGTGTATCACCAACAAAGAATCGATACTCTGGAAAAGTAACCGCAGAAAGAAGGGTAGGGCCAGCATTCGTTTTCTCAGGAGTCCAATTTGCCCAAAAACAATTCTCATGCCAAAATTTGCTGCCACCAGTCCCTTCCCTTCTTATGCGATTATTGAGTCCCGTGCCAGTAAACCATCTCTTTGTGGGATCATAGTCCTCAAAATACGGATTTATGTAAATCGGATCTAACCAAGAAAGCCACTGCCCCCGAGTAGGCGCGCCCAGGTACCCTGCAAGTAACCAGGTCCAGTGAGGAGCGCTGTTACCTGCATTAGCTACATAACGAGTTGTCCGTAATTCTGGAGGTCTTTTATCAACGGTGGTAACAGAAAATCCGTCGTTGTCTGCGGCATACATGGTATTGGCAATAAAATATTGTCGATAGTTTGAGAGCTTCGATGTCTCTCTTGCACGCTCACGAACTTTACTGATAGAGGGAATCAATATTGCGGCCAGAATCGCGATGATCGCTATGACCGTGAGGAGCTCTATGAGAGTAAATCCTCGAGAACAGAGTGTATGGGGTGGAGCCTTATGTGTTTTTATCATTACAAAAATTTAATATGGCCGAAGCGGCGCTTGTGATTCTAACGATTATTGCAGATTAGTAGCAGACACAGAAAACTCTACGACCCCAATATTAGCACCTGCAATGATTTTATTGCCGCGAACCGCGTCAATCCGAAAGCCCAAAAATTCAATATTTTTGAATGATGGGACAGAGGCTTGTCCCATTGTACCGGCTTCATTGACTGCATGAGATACAGGGTTATATTGACAATAGACTTGCTGCGTGGCTCTGACACTCAGTTCACTCGCCGATTCAATGGGAAAATCCTTTGATATGTGATAGCCACGATCATCCTTAATTACCAAGCGCAAACTAGCTTCAGCTACCGGCTCACTAGGCCCCGTCTTGCCCGGGTTCATGTAACCCACTCGAATCTTCACTGTATCATTGCCATCCGACAAGGCGACTGATCCTGCATTCATGCCGTTCAAGAAATTTGCCTTTTTAAACAAAAACAAGGCAGAGGCATGGTCTCCTGCAGATCCTGTATTACCATTCCAACGAATCTTCAAACCGGCATCATCGTACGCACCAACAGAGAGCAAGCATTCACCTGAGGGATGGAATGCACAATAGACAGGCTGTCCAGTATATCCCCGGCTAGTGTTCGAAGATATGGTAGGGACTGAGTCAATAAAATGAATAGCCATGCCCCTATAAAGTGCCTTTGTAACCGCATTCGCATTGAAATTAACCGCGTCTGCGGCAGATAAACTGGCCGTCGCCCAAATAAACAGAGCAAGGGTTTTGAATTTTAAAGAAAAAGTTTTCATTATTTTTTATTAATCGTTTTTATTAATTATGGCCATTCGTGTTGGCCGCTAAATTAACTGCCAATATCAGTAGCGCTCCGCAGACGAACGCGCATTGCGCGGATCACGGGCTGATACTCAGGATTATTGGCTTGGTTCTTCCATTCGTTTGGATCTTGCAGATGGTCGTACAATTCCTCTTCGCCATTGCGGCAGTGTATGTAGCGATAACGCTCAGTCCGAACGCTAAAATGCTGATCAACTGAATTAGCTGGCTGATTTTTTTCTACTTTCACCTTTGAAGCACAAGCGCTCAGACTGAAGTCTGGGCCATCCCATGTGCCAGCCTGAGGATCTCTAAGTAATCCACGCAAGCTATGCCCATCTAGATTATGGGGCGCTTGCATCGCAGCGAAATCAATGCAGGTTGGATATAGATCGACGAGCGATACTGGCGTGCGGCTAATAGCCCCTTCGGCGATGTCTGGGCCCGCTAGGATGAGTGGAACACGCACGCTTTCTTCCCACGGAGAATACTTAAACAAATAGTCTTTCTCGCCCATATGATAGCCATGGTCACCAGTGAATATAACAATAGTGTTTTCAGCATACTCACTCGATTCTAGTACGCCTAAAACTTCTCCCACCAAATGGTCTACAAAGGACACGCATGCGAGATATGCTTGCGTCCACTTCAGTAATTGCTGGTCGCCTCCATTGTTGGCAATCTTCTTATATTTCGACCAACCCCAGGGCTGAGCGATGTCCTGCTCGACGGACAAGATCTTCGACACGTCATCCACATCTCCTTCAAGTAATGGGGTGAGCTCTAGAGATTCTAAGGGAAACCTATCAAAAAACTCTTTTGGCGCATACCAGGGGGAATGCGGTCGGCTAAAACCAACCGTAAGTATAAATGGCTTGGTGTGTTTCTCTTTCAGAAAGCGTATAGCATCTTGCGCACACAATTCGTCTGGCATAAGGTCCCGATTGTGTCCTTCTCGGTATTCCCATTGCTCGCCAGAGTGAAATAAAGTCCACCCATATTCATCTCCATATTGCTTTAGATCTTGTAAGGGGCCAAAGCCATCTCCCCAACTACCATTTGTTCTAACACCATCGGGCATCCATGGAGGCAGCACTCCGTGTTTTTCATTCACAGGCTTCCCGTCATTGGGAATCGGGCCAAAATTAGGTTTTGTCCCATAGCCAGGATAACCATCCGGATTTTCAAATATCTTAAGCACCTCGTGCCCATTGTGGTGAATCTTGCCGGTAGCGAAATTGCGGTATCC
>JAKVCM010000056.1 GCA_022448605.1 Puniceicoccaceae bacterium
CATCTCTGTGTGTTGTTTGATTTGAGAGACGTTGCTTGCAATACTGTCTGACATAGAAGCTTGCTCTCCAGTTACTCCCTCACGTGAGACGTAGTAGACGAAGCCAGTCGTTGCCTTACAGATAATTTCTAGCCGGCTATCAGGCGTGGTGGGCGCTACGATGAAGACGGTCTTGAGGTCATGCTTCGCGCAGGCTGTGAGGTGCTCGTCCGCTTCTTCGGGCGGTAAGTCTAGCGTGAGAATACCGTCGAGACCAGCGGATTTAGCCTCAGCTACGTAAGTATCACTTCCCTTTGCAAAAACTAGGTTATAATAGGTGTAGAAAACTAGAGGCACTTCGCTGAAATCACGAATAGCGCGAACGAGTTTAAGTAGGTTCTTGCTGGTGCTGCCGCTTTCTAGTGCGCGTTGGGCGGCGAGCTGATTGGTCAGACCATCCGCCAGGGGATCGGAAAACGGCACCCCGATCTCTAGCACGTCAACACCTGATTCAATTACAGCACGACAAGCTTCAACCGAGCTATCAAAGTCAGGATCACCTGCACAGAGGTAGCCGACAAAGACGGCACGCTTTTCTTCGCGAGCTTTTGCAAAGGCCTTTTCAATTCGATTCATGAGATATTTTTTAGGTGGAAAATAAGAAGGTAAATATTCAAAAAACAAAGATAAGTTTCACACTTTAATGCCTATACTTTAGCAGATCAAAGCGCCTAACTATTGCGAATGAGCGCCTTTTCGATTAGAGGCAGCATCTTTCCGCGACGGAAGAGCGTTACTTGACCAGTGCTACCAGAAACGACGATGCAAAGGCAATCGACTGCTTGCGTGATGGACGCGGCAGCAGCGTGGCGGCTACCGTAGCCGCTGGGCAGATCGTGCGTATAATTGGGAGCATGAATAAGTGAGCCTGCGGAAACGAGCACACCATCCCCCCGGATAATGAACGCGCCATCGATTGAAGAGAGTTCCTTAACCGTCTCATCCATGAAGGGGTTGAGGATATTACGGTCCTCATCTTTATATCCATAAAATGGATTCAAAATGAGTGGCTTCGTAAATTCCGAAATGAGCTCAGAATTACCGAGTGTAAAAAGGCAGCCAACGGGGTAACCTTCGCGACCTTCGACAGCTAGTTCGGTGGCGATGGCGAGCACACGCTCGATCACTTCGGGTTTCACGCTAACGGGCAGCATGTCGAACTTACTAGCAAGCGTAGTATCGAACTCGCGCTCAACGTCGACCACAGTAATACTATCGAACTGGTTGCTCTGTGGGAGACCCCCAATACAGCACAAGCGATCCGTACTGGAAAAAATTCCCCGAGTGAAGCCTATCAATACAGCACTGCGCAACTGCGAGAATCGATGGTTGCTATACGCCCGAATCGGGATAACAGCATCAATTTCCTCTCGCTCAGCCACAGCATCCGAAGTGCCGTGAGCGATGAGTACTGTCTTGAAAGCGTTAAAGGTTTTGCCTATTTCGACTCCCCCTCCGAAGGTATCAGCAAAAACAAGCACCGAGGTACACTGAGCCCCTTTGGCAATCTTAGCGGCTTCGCGCAAGATCAAATTATTAAAACGGTTGTGACGACGGCGCGGCTTATTCTCCTCGCCTGCGAAGACTTGCTTCAGTTCTTTGCGGAAGTCTGTAATCTTAGTGGCGGCACGGAGCCGATCCATATGGCCATTGTCTTGGAAAACTCGCGCAAGAGAAGCGAGACTGAAGAGGTAGTTACGCGCATTCTTTGACGCGAGAAGCAGAAAAATGAAGCGTATATCTTCGTATTCAGGCTGGCCATCGTAAACAAGACCCTTAGGGCAGCGCCCAACAGCTACCATGTAAGGACGCTTCATATTGATACGGGCATGCGGCAAGCAAACACCATTACCTAGGTAAGTCGTCATTTGCTTCTCACGATCTAGCAGATCCGCTTGTAAACCCTTCTTAGTGATGCCGCGCTCTTTAGTAACGTCGCAGACTGATAACAATTCCGATACCGCACTCTCAAAATCCGTGCTCTCTATGTCAATAACACGGGATTTGGCGATGTATCGATCTATGCGCATTTTTTAAAGATCACTGATCCCATTCGATTGCGCTCTTTTTTAACTCATAGAAGAGACCGAGTATGAGGACGAAGAGGAAGAAGAATACCGGCATGATAATGGGTAGATTTGCCTCCAGAAATTCACGAAAAACCATGACCCAAGGTATCAAAAAGACGACCTCGATATCAAAAAGGATAAACAGCATAGCGGTGACATAAAATTTAACCGCGAAGCGGGCGTGCCCCGAACCCTCAGCCAGCATACCGCATTCGTAAGGTGTATTCTTAATCTCAGTATCCTGACCACGTTGTCCAAAAATGTGCGACACAACAAGAACAACCACACCAACACTGGCTGCTATTAAGATTTGAACAAGAATCGGATAGTAGTCCGCGATTTGCATAGCGTTTGAATGAAGTCTGCTTTGGCGGGGACTTCAAGGCGTTTCTACGAAGAATCGAAGAAAGTCACTTCGTTCGCCCCATACTACCATGACCTCATCCGACGCAGCCATGGCTCTCCCTAAGGCTGCTCGACTAAAGGAGCGCCATTAACAGGCTTTGAACGCACGGGCACTCCGCTATCAGGTGGCGCGACTAATTGCACTTGGATGCGGTCACGATCAAACTCTCCTAGTTGGAGACTGGCCGCGAAGGGCAACTGCCGAGGGATCGGTTCAATTTCGGGAAAGCCTTCAAGCAGACGCATCGCATTAATCCGGTCATAAAGCAGCCGATCCAGTGCAACGGGGTCGCTGCTCATCCAGAGCAGTGGTTCGGCACGAGTATAGATCGAATTAAAGAAAGGACCAGCGATAAACTGGTAACGCTCTAGCGAGACGAAATTGAGAACAAGGCGCTCTTGCAGTTCGGGAATCGCAGCGATTTCGGCAACAGCAGCGGAGGCAGTTGCTTGATTTACGAGGAAGCGCCGACTGTTACTTACGTTCCACAGGGTCGCATTAGCAAGAGCCCCATCGATACCAAGCGCGGGATCGTCGACACCGACGGGGAGGTTGATCCAGAAATCAACCTCAAAGAGTAACGGCTTTGGAAGGAAACTCTTTCGCCCGAGCGCGCCTTCGGCAAGCTGCGTAGCTCGTCGCGTCTCCAAGAAAAGTTGTGGTTCTTGCAGCATGGCTGGCGGTAGCGGGCTATCGTAAAACCAATCGGCGTCGTAATATTGCTCCGTATCTAAGGCCAAGACGGGGCAACCTTCAAATCCAACCGTGGATTCGCTAAGCGGGGGCATCACTCCCGCTTCTCGTAGATTGTGCGTGGAGTCATCGATAATTAAGATCGAGCGGCGATCATAGCCTCGTGCTTCCAGCATTTCGACAACCGCACGGATGAGTTGCAACGGTGTGCTCAATCCCGTTCGACCGCGTGTATTGATTTTAAGAGCCACTTTTGCCCGCTTACTTGGCATGATTAATTGTCCGACCTCGCGCTCATAAGCAGTCACCAGTCGTTCAACCTCTGTGTAATAAAGGCTACCCTCTACGACCGGTGACTCCCAGACCAAACCAAGTGGTGCCCGCGGAACTAAAGAAGCGCTTACAATAGTGCTGAAGCTAAGTAAAATAAAAGCGGTAAGAGAAACGCGTATGTTGCCGACTCCTCGCCTATCCACTTGACAGCTATAAAGTGGAAACGAGAGTAGACCCGTTGTCGATTTGTTTCTATCTGCAATCACAGACCAAACACAATTCCTGCCCATGTTAAATGCAAACTTCAAAAGCCTAATCTTGATCACGCTCATAACGATCTCTGTTTGGCTCGGAGGTTGCAAAAGTCCTGAAGAAAAAAAAGATGCGAAAATCAAAGATGCCCTCAGTCTCTCGGAAAAAGGCTCCAACGCCGAAGCCCTAAAGATTCTTGAGGAACTCGCCACTAAGTATCCGGACGATATAGTAATTCTCAAATCAATAGGCCTAATCTATAAAGCCGATGGTGATGCAGACATGGCCTCCCTTTTCCTTGAACAAGCTTACCTCCAATCCCCTGACGACACCGAGCTACTTTTTCAGACTTACCAAAGCCTAGATGCCGCGAAGCAACCCGCTAGCAACCTTCTCGAAAAGCTCGCTGAGCAAGCACCTGAGGCCATGACCCCCGAACTCTGGACACGACTCGGTCAGGCTCGACAAGAGGCCAACCAAGTGCAGCCAGCTCTAGAGGCGTTCTTAAAGGGAGTCGATCCCGGCAAAGCCAAGCCCGCTCCCGAAAGCGCTGCCGCCATTGGTCAACTTTTCGTCAAAGTCGGCAATCTACCCCAAGCCGAGTCCTGGTTAAAAATAGCCGCTGACAGCGACGACCCAAATGCAATGACAGCACTCTTTGACCTACTCGAAATTAATCTACGCCAAAATAATTGGGCAGACGCCGAAGCTACTATCGCGCAACTCGACACACAATTCCCAGGAGCCGTCGAAGCGAGCCAGTGGCAACAAGCCCGCCAAGAACTTGTTCGCTGGCGAGAGTCACAGGAAGAAATGAAGGCCACGCTTGCCAAAGCCCAAGCCAATAAAAAAGCCATTGAGACTGAAGCCAGATCAGCCACTGTAGAGATAGAGACTAGTCAAGTCGTCAAATCCGACGAAGATTTTGGTAGAAGTGAAACTGCCATAACCGAAGATAAAGCGCAGATCATTGCTGATATGGAAGCCGCCGAAGCCATGGCTGACGCCCCTGCAATAGAAATCGCTGAAGAAGCAGACGACATCATTGAAAACAACAAATCCCCCGCATCCGATCCTAGTATCACACTAGATACTACCAACCCTAAGACCACTGCCGAAGTCGACTACAGCCAAGTAACCACAGTAGAAGAAACTGCCCTCGAGCCAGCACCTACTCCAGTTGTGGAAGCCTTCCCCACCTTGGAGGCTGAGCCTGCAACCGTAACCCTTCCTCCAAGTAATCCCCCACAGACGGTCGAAGAGCTGATGGCAGATGCTGAGACCGCTACGCTTGACCGCGATTTTAAATCCGCCATTCGTAAATATTGGACAGCAATTAGTATTGCCAACAACCGCGCCGAAGTCTGGAACCTTCTCTCGCGTGCCTACCTCGTCGACGGTCAGCTTAACAATGCAGAGACGACCGCCCTTGAAGCCGTCCGTCTAGAACCGCGGCGAGTCGCCTACACGCTCGACTACCTACGCGTCGCACAACGTTCGCTGGCGCCTGAAGACTTCCTCGCCGAGCTAGAGACCGCTTACGCCCGCTTCCCAGTCAGCCCAGAGATTACCCTCTCAATCGCCAGAGGCCACGAGCTTATCTCTCAAGACCGCTCCGCAGCGCGCAACCTTTATCTCCGCTTCATCGACATCGCGCCCAATCATCCCCTCATCCCTCAAGCACAAAACGCAGTTGCCCGACTTCGCTAGCTGGCTTAAGGCCTGAGCAAATTTAGACCTTACCTTTACACCTTCACACTTTACAGCCGCTCTTGCCTCGCGTTAAACAAAGCTCCATCGAGAACCTCAAGCACCAAGTCAACTTGGTCGACGTCGTTTCGCCATATGTCCAGCTCAAGCGTGCAGGTCGATCATGGAAGGGTCTTAGCCCGTTTACACAGGAAAAGACCCCCTCCTTTTACGTCCACCCTGATCGCGGATTTTATAAATGCTTCAGTACGGGCGAAGGCGGCGACTGCTTCAGCTTCATCATGAAGCACGAAAACCTGGAGTTCATTGAAGCGGTCGAGTTCCTTGCCAAAAAATTCAACGTCAATCTTGAATATGAAGCAGGTGGCCCCTCCCACGAAGAAGTCTCCCTGCGCAAACAAATCTTCGAGTTGCATGAAATCGCTACCACCTGGTTTCATCAACAGTTCCTCGAATCTAAAGAGGCCGCTCCCGTGCGCGACTATTGGAAAAATCAACGAGGCTTTACTCTAGAGACCGCTAAAGAGGTCAAAATTGGCTACGCTCCCGCCGCCCGCGATGCTTTTGCACTCTATTGTAAAAAACGCAACTTATCCACTGCCGCGATGCACCGGTCCGGCCTATTTTTCGCCCGAGATGGCGAACGAAATCACGAATATTTTAAGTCCCGCTTTCGTGGTCGACTAATGATCCCCATCCGCGACGTGCAAGGCCGCGTTGTCGCCTTTACTGCTCGCCAGCTGCCACAGACCCCAGAAGACGATCCCGCTCGCGAAGCTAAATACGTTAACTCGCCAGAGACCCCCATCTTTCACAAAGGTCGCATTCTCTTTGGTATGGATCACGCTCGTATCCACCTAAAAGATGGCAGTAGCTTCCTCCTTGTCGAAGGTCAACTGGACGCCATCCGCTGCTGGTCCATCGGCTTGCACACTGCCGTCGCACCGCAAGGTACAGCCATCACCGACGACCAGATGCATCTACTCCGCCGCTATGAACCTAACAGTATCGAATGCCTACTAGACGGCGACTCCGCCGGTCGTAAGGCTGCTCTCCGCGCCCTACCCCTCGCCTTTAAGGCTGGCCTCGAATTTCGTTTCCTCCTACTACCCGAAAAGACCGACCCAGATGACCTCTTCCGCGAACAAGGTTCCAGCGCATTAGAGGGGCTTCGTAAAACGGCCAAAAGTGGCATCGAGCTGCTCATCGCTGACAACCTTCCCGAAGACCGAGCCCCCACTACTCATGAAAAGACCACTGCTCTGCGCGCTGTATTTGAGCTGCTTCATCACGTGCCCTCCGAAGTCGCCCGCGAGGACTATATCCAGATCGCAGCGCGTCTCGTTTGTGTTGATCCACAAGCGACCCTGCGCGACTTTCAAAAAATACCTGCACCCCGCGCTAATTTCAAAGGCGAACAAGCGGCCAAACCCAGTCCAAAACCCGCGCAAGACCCGCTATTGACACAGGCCAATTGGGAACTACTTTGGCTCATTCTGCACCATCCAGAATACGGCAATCAGCTTTCAGAAATTATTGATTACGAATGGATTAATATAAACTCTACAACAGGTAATTTGCTCTCCCGTCTTTTAGCCGAATTGCGCGAGGGCATGATCGATTCAGTAGACCAAATAGAAAACATCATCGACAGCGTTGAAGAAAGACAACTCCTTGCCGACATCTACTCACGAGAACTCAGCGTGGAGGAACCTACTAAACAAATTGTATTTTGCCTAGAACGCCTTAGGCGAAAATTTGTTGAAGCTCAGATTAAAAATTTGGAACAAAAGATCATCAATTCAGACCCTGATACACAGATACGCCTCATGCGAGAGCGCAAAGAAATCCTAAGCAAAGTTTCGCACCCTCTCGAGCTCGAACTTCAAAGATAGCACCACTTCATTTTAATAGATTATGTCAGCAGCGAAAAAGAAACCCGTCAAAAAACAAGCTAAGAAAACCGCCACAAAAAAAGCACTGATGAAAAAGAAAGTCGACAAGAAAGCGCCTGCCAAAAGAACTGCAGCTCCAAAGAAAAAAGCCGCTCTTGCTAAAAGGAAGTTAGCCGCAAAAAAAGCACCTGCCAAAAAAGTCGCCACTAAGAAAAAAAATGCGCCCGCCAAAAAGAACTTAGCCACGAAGAAAGCACCTGCCAAAAAGAAGGCACCCGTCAAAAAGAAAGCACCTGCCAAAAAAGTCGCTATTAAGAAGAAAGCTGCATTACCTAAAAAGGAAGCTATCGAGACTCCGATTAACACAACTCGCGCCAAGACCATCGAAACCAGCGATGACACAAGTGATGCCAAGCTCGCAGCGGCTACCAATAAAGCGATTAAGAAGCGAAAGCTCTCGCCTAAAGCGCAGGAAAAGCTTAACGAGCGCATTCGAAATCTGATACGCCTTTCTAAAGAGCAAAGCTTCCTCACCTACAAGGACATCAACCAAGCCCTGCCCGATTCCGTCAACAACCCTGATGAAATCGAAAACGTTATTTCAATACTGCAAAACCTCGAAGTTGACATTCTCGACGACAACGAAGTTGAAGCCTTCAAGGCGCGCCAAGAAGAGACTGAAGAGAAGGAAGTCCGCACCTCGCAAAACGATATTTTGGACGATCCAGTCCGGATGTATCTCAAACAAATGGGGCAAGTTCCTCTCCTGACTCGTGAGGAAGAAGTCGCGATCTCAAAGCGTATCGAGAAGGCTGAGCTTAAAGCGCAGGATGCCCTCTTTTCCACTGCCCTCACACTCGAATTCCAAAACAGCGTCGTCACAAAACTCCTCAACCGCGAAGAACGCTTCGACCGCGTCGTGTTAGATAAGAAGATCGAAAGCCGCGAAGCTTATTTTAATAGTCTACCAAAACTCCTCGAAGAAGCGCACCGAATCGGCGAGCGCATCTACGCCGCGTGGGATAGCCATATTAACGCCAGTAACGAGTCGAATGCGAAACGTGCTCGAACGCGAATGGTCAAATATGAGGAAGAACTGCGTAAGGTGTTACGTAAGTATTGCCTTAAATTGAAATGTTTCGAAGAATTCCTTAAGGATCTCACCCCCATTTACCGCGAAGTCTCTAGCCTCCATGGCGACATCGAGGCTGCTGAAATGGTCTCGACGCGCAGCAAGAAAAAGTTCGACGCCAAAGCCACCAACAAGCGGCTCGAGGAAATTAAAGATGAATTCAAAATGAATTCGCGTGAGTTTGTAGAAATTATTCGTCTTGTACGCCTTGGCATGCGTGAGGCGCACAAGGCCAAGACCGAAATGGTCGAAGCCAATCTGCGTCTCGTTATTTCGATCGCTAAAAAATACACCAATCGTGGCCTCTCCTTTCTAGATCTGATTCAGGAAGGTAACATGGGCTTAATGAAAGCAGTTGAGAAATTTGAATACCGCCGTGGCTACAAATTCTCTACATATGCTACCTGGTGGATTCGCCAAGCGATCACCCGGTCGATCGCCGACCAAGCGCGCACGATTCGTATCCCCGTGCATATGATCGAGACCTTAAACAAGGTCATGCAGGTACAGAAGCAACTCCTACAGGAGCTCGGTCATGAACCCACTGCCGAGGAAGTCGCCGACGAGATGAATCTCCCCATCGAGCGTGTTCAGTCCATCATGAAGATGGCGCAGCAACCGATCTCCCTACAAAGCCCCGTCGGCGATTCAGACGACACTAACTTCGGTGACTTCATCGAAGACAAAGGTGCCGAAAATCCCTATGACATGACGGCTTACAGTCTACTTCGCGAAAAGATAACTGACGTGCTCGACTCGCTAACCGAGCGTGAACGCCGCGTTCTCTCGCTTCGCTTTGGCCTTGCCGACGGCTATTCACGCACGCTTGAAGAAGTGGGACGCCAGTTTAAGGTCACCCGCGAGCGTATACGCCAAATCGAAGCCAAAGCACTCCGTAAAATGCGCCACCCTACCCGCATCCGTCAGCTCCACGGCTTCTTTGAAGGCGACATCAATCTTGAAAAACCCGGCATGGACAGCATTAAACGCGAGAACGCTAAGCATCAGTAAAGTTGCACAGGTAAACTGCCTACCTGAGCCAAAAATAATACAATATGCCCAACAAAACCCGATTTTCCTTTTTACTCGCTGCAGTCTTAATCTCCATGTTTGGCGGTTGCGGGGGCTCTCGCAGCGTGCGCGTAATTGAAGGTAATGAACAGATCCGATCTCCTCTTACTGGTAGCGTCTATGCCAGCGACCAGGCAATCATTGTTCACGTCAATGAGTTCGATCGACTAGCTACCTTGCGTAATGCTCGCAGTTTTCCCAAATCTACTTTCCTTGAAACCTGCGATAGCGAGGGAAACAAATCTGCTATCCTCAAGACCCGAGGAAACCGCCCCACTGGGCTAGGCACCGCCGATATCGTTGAAGGTTTACCCAAAATCAACGATCGCGCCACTCCAGTCAATGCTGCTGAGAATGTCCGCCTAGGAAAAATATATCGTGACCTCGACGCAGAATAAATACTGGTTAAGGAATGACTCCAATCATCAAGTCACGCCAGCTTTTTGCTTAATGTTATAATTTATTCTTTTAGTTTCTTAGGGAACAGCCATTATAGAAATCACACGGAACAAACTTTCCCTATCCACCAACTCTGCGCTACTCGCGCTACAAAAAACTTTCTCCATCATGAATACAGTCGCTTTCGTATCAATACCTAATGGACCAGAGATGATTCTGATCTTCCTTATTGTCTTACTACTTTTCGGTGCTAAGCGCCTGCCAGAGCTATTCAAGTCCCTTGGCAAATCAATCCGTGAGTTTAAGAAAGCTACCACAGAAATTGAAGAAGACATCCGCACCGCTATGGACGAAGAGCCTAAAAAGCCATCTGCTAATACAGCAGACTCAGAACAACCGCCCATGCAAATTGAAGCAGAGGGCGAAGTTGAAGCAGAAAGTGTAGATGAACCCTCTGAAGAGGAAAATACGGACAAAGCCTAATAAAGTTAACTGCTCCGCATGTCTGTCGCCGCAGCGCAATACTTTCTCCTAATCCTGATCACGTAAACCAGACATTAACGCTGAAGTCTCACGCTGAATGCCTTGGCGGCAGAGGCGACTGACAGGGTAGATATCTTGAGCGGCTAGATAAGCTGCGAGCGAACCAGCGTGGTGACCGTCCTCAGCTTGACGCTCAGCACGGTCAATTTGGAGCACGAAATCCGCTACGCGGGAAGCAAGCTCAGCGCGTGCTTGATTCATGGGGCCATCGCTTGGGTCGATTTTAGCGGCCTCAACTAATAGCTCCCATGCGGCATAAGATTCGCCCTGTTTGACGAGTTCCTTGCTTTGGTTCACCAAAAGATCAATCCGTGCGACTTGCTCGACCACCTCCATCAGAAGTGGGCGCCGCTGTGTATCATCCGCCAGCGCAAATCCTAAATCCATACGGCGTTCGTAAATACCACGACGATCCATGCGCTTGTAGAGGTCATCGAAAATCTGCAGGCCTTGCGAACCAGCAGTGGCAAGCTTAGTCGTCTCTTGTTGAAAATCACGGATCGCGGGGTTGGACGGCCAAATTTCAATAGCTATCTGCAGCTCAGAACGAGACTTATCGATATCACCGAGATTCCGATACTGGGAAGCAGCAAAGACAGCCATATCACTCATACTTTTAGCAGTTTCAACGGCGGAGAGCACTCGATTTTTAGGGAAATCTTCTGCTAGTTTGTAAATTTCATCGGCGAGTTCGGAAACACCTATATAGTCTTTAGATTCGGCAAGTTCGCCAGCTTCAATCAAGCTGCGATAGAGGTCGAGCAAGTGGCGGCGTTGATCGACTGGGGTTTTGTTCAATTCAGTCAGATATTCACCAAGGAAAAAGACTTCCTGCAAACGCTCCAGCGCAATGAGGCTACGTTTCTCCTCATAAGCGGTGTTCACCGCATCAACACCCTTATTGACATCGTTGATCGCCTCGCGGGCGATGAAGGTCATACTATCGACAGTGAAGGTGAGATCGCTGCCCGGTAGGAATTCTTCAAGTTGATCTTTGCCCACTTCAAGTGACTGGTGAGAGCCCTTAAAAATCGATTGGTAGAAGCCTGCAAGAACCAGTGCGTGCTCAAAGCGACGTTGGAGCATGAAACTGATAATCTGGCTTTGAAACTGAAGCTTCGCTTGCAGGCCAGTCATGGCGGATTGGGTTTCTAGTGCAATAATGCGCGCTTCGGTCTCAGCTAAGTCAAGCATGCGAAAGGTGGCTTCAGAAGTGATTGACTCGCTACCATCGGAAACAACTTCCTTCCCTTCACCCTGAGGATTGCCACTTTCACCTAGACGTTTCTCACGGATATTTTTAAGCGCCAGCGCACGATTGGCGACAACTTCCTGTTGAAATTGACGCACTTGGGAGAGCTCACGCTGTGTCATGGTGACGCCACGACTCTCTTTGCGAATACGCCAGGCATTGAATACTTGGTTGGCTACAATGGTGCTGTTGCCGCCATCAAGGTCGAAACGGGAAGCGCGGAAAAGGAGTTCCCAAGTATCAAGAATTGCATCGTCACTATTATTGTTAGAGACGGAAAGCCGATCAATAATATCGGCCATCAACTGCGCGTATTGCGTCTCTTCTTCAGTCGGTGAGGCGAGAAGGAAGCGCTCGAAACGAGAGCGGAAAGCGCGTTGTTCTGAGAGGTTGAAGTTCTTTCCCTTCCAATCGAAGTTACCGTTCTCAAAGTCCATTGAGTCGCTGCTTGGGTCGAAGACGCGGTTGGCCATTTCAAGGAAGGTGTTACTCTCGAACATGCCACCAGCGGGAGCAGACGCGCTGGCCTGGACGGCTTGTGGGATAGAAGTCCCGCTGCTTGTCGGAAAGCCACTAGTAGGTATGCCTTGCGCCGAAGCGAAAGAAGCGAGGGCCACAAGGCCTAGACTAATACTTTTGTAGTGCTTCCACATAAATGAGCCCTCCTTTTTCAATGATGGCCTGCAACTCATAGCGCTGGCCTACGTGTAAATTATCGCCAGCAGACTCCGACACGAAAACTGGTAAGCGGGCATTGCTGCCCTCGGCGACTACTGCAAGCACACGGCCGAGGCCTTTTTCCCATTTAAGCTGCTCTTCAATCTGCACTCTAAGCACATAGCGGTTCCCAAGGAAGTCGCCGGGCTTTTGCAAGTAAGTTTCGATCGGCAGTAGTTCGAGGTTGGAGCTTTTACGGTCGCTACAAGCACTGAGATAAAGCATCACTCCGAACATGCTCAATAGCAAGGTGTGGCGTGCGAGTTTGCCTCGCGACCGATATTCCGCCTGACTACTGCTGGATTGAGTAATCTCAGGCACTAGGTGTGGTGTAAAAAAGGGCATTAGGCATGGCATCGCAATGTAATTATAAAAGTTACAATAGAGTTAATTCCAGCGTTTTTGCTGGCAACCCCAAAAGACCATGGCTGCGCCGACAAGAAAATGAAGTAGAAGCACGGTTGCAGCCAATTCAGGCGTAGGAATCCACTCATTGGAATCGACCCGATAGGCATCGTAGAGGCGCGTATCACGCATCGATCCGAAATACCCGCCCCAGCCCCAGTAAGCATTTATAAATGGGCGGCAGATCCAGACCAAGACTTCAGGCAAGGCTAACACGATCCCCGAGAGCGGTAACTGAAAGCCAACTAAATAGACCGAGAGAAGCGAAGCTTTGTCAGCCGATTTGAAGATTGCCGAAAAGCCAAGACAGACTGCAGTCATTGAGACACAGCTCAACACGAGGACGCACGCCTGGGGTAAGGATGCTCCGGGAAACTCACAGATGAATTTTACAAAGCCTATCATCCAAATGCCCTGCACCACTGCAATGAGTGAAGCGAAGATAAGCTTGCTCGACGCGTAGGATAAGGTGCTGAGACCAGCGAAGCGCTCTTTTTCAAAGATTTGACGCTCGACTGCGATCTCGCGTGCACCGTTGTTACTTCCCATCAGGGTAAGCAAAATTACCTGAAAAAGTATCAAGCCAGTAACTAAAGAAGACATTTCCAAAGCATCGACTCGGTAACGAATACCCGCCTCAATCTGCTCGACTACCCCGCTACCTGAGGATAGCGCCAGTCCGCGAAGCTGCGGGATACCGTTCCAAGCAAAAATCGTCACTAGCAACGGAAAGCCGATAGTGATTCCCAAGGTCAATAGCCAGTAACCGCGGTCACGCCTGAAGAGAAGTGTGCGGCGTTTCAAAAGCGTCCAAGTCTGCGCCAGCGCACTGGGTGGGGGCGACGAAACCACTGCGAAAAGCGCGTCGTCTGGCGCGTCATCCAACGACTCTGCCGTCCAGCGCTCGCGCCAGTGCTCGACAGGATAGTCGTTGAGTTGGTCATAAAGGTGCAATGCGTCTGAGATGCCGAAGTGAGCATTCAACGCATCGAGTGCCCCCTGGAATACGACCACGCCTTGATAGACAACTGTGATCCAGTCGAACTCATTCAGCTTCGCTAAATTATGAATGATGCAAATGAAAGTTTTCTCACGCTCATCGCGCAAGCGCTGGAGAACCTCTATAATCTGATCTTCCGAACGTGGGTCGAGCCCACTCGTCACCTCATCGCAGACTAAGGTCTGAGGGTCGCCGACGAGTTCGAGCCCGAGCCCGAGACGACGCAACTGTCCACCGCTGAGATCGTAGACACGTTTATCTCGGTGCTCAGCCAGACCGATACGCTTCAGGATTTCGTCTCGTCGCTCCTCTTTGACCCTGCGCTCACGAACGCAAAGATCGAGCGCATAAGAAAGCGCCTCTTCGACTGAGAGCCGATCATGCGCGATACTAAACTGGGGCGCGAAAGAGAGTTTCCCTTGGAGATCAAGGCTCTGGCTCACGACTTCACCCGCGTAGCTGACCTCCCCATCGTTGGGTAAAATACCTAGCATCGCTTTAACCAGAGTCGTCTTGCCAGAGCCCGATGGCCCGATCACGGCATTGAGCCCCTTTGGCATGAATTGCGCCGTCGCTCGGTCGAGTATACAGTTCCCCGAAGGTTGAATGACGACAGAAAGCTCCTTACATGATAACATTATTGTAACAAATTAACTTTGCTCACGATAGAAAAGCCAGCATTTTGAACAATATGTTGTCTTTTCAAAAAATTCTTAGTATCCTCCTGCTCGCAGTATTGAGCTACCAAGTCTCTGCG
This sequence comes from Puniceicoccaceae bacterium, assembly GCA_022448605.1. GTDB lineage: Bacteria > Verrucomicrobiota > Verrucomicrobiia > Opitutales > Coraliomargaritaceae > Thalassobacterium. The sequence continues at coordinate 14,614 of JAKVCM010000056.1, forward strand.
GTCTCCGTCACTACGCGCGGTGTGCGCAACCAAGCAATCTTCGGGATCGAATTTCCCAAAGAGTCACGCACTTATTATGGCAGCGAAGCTGGCGTGCAGTCTATCTCGACCCAAGAATACATCACAACCAACTTTAGAGTGATCGAGCTCAATATCGTCACCCAAGGTAGCGCACTGTTACGTATTTACTATAGCCGCCCGCTTCGTCCCGGCGAATTACAGCAAGCCATAAGCGATGGTCTCGGCGCAACAGGCATTCCCGGCGGCAGTTCCATCATCCAACGTCCACTCCCCCCGCAAGTGCAAGCCATGGCCGACCGTGCTGCCGGCGTGAGTGAAGCTGTTACAGTTACTGAAGTGATAAAAGAATACCCCATCGCCACCCATGCCCACACCATCGAATTCCGCATCGGCAGTCGCGAGGAGCTTCTCGAACTTCACCAAGAACTTAAAAAGCACTGGCTGAAAGAACCCGCCTTTTTTGAAGGCGGCCAAATCGTCAGCGAAGACGAGTCAACCGGCAAAGAAATGAAACCACGCAGCCTCGGCGGGACACTATTTAAAGTGGAGGAATAATACTGAAAATCCTAGTGAGCTTACTTATCCGCCACGTGGACCACGTAGGCGGCGCTTAGAGGCCGCGTGGACTTTAACCCGGATCTTTCCTATTCGGAATCCGACTGTTTCCATCTGCGCCTTGAAGTGGGGGTCCAGTTCCTTTCTGACGAGTTCAATCCCTGACTTACCCAGTAATAGCTACGAAGCGGACGCTTTCGAGTGCATCAATTCTTGCCTCTGAAAGCTAATGGAATAGGCAGCATCATGCTCGTATAGAGACACGGGGCACCGTCGGGAGTAGTGGACTCAGCAAGTAGAATGCGTGGTATCATAAACAGAGAGGGTTCTGTAAATCAAAAACTGGCAACTTTAAACATGAGGGTGAACAGTAGCGCCCCTAAAAAAGAAATCGCAAAATAAATGCCCCAAAGATTCGACCTCCAGCATTCCCCGATCAATATCACTATTATACATGCCCTCGAAAAGAGATTACATCCAGCTGCGCGGCCTTCGCCAAAATAACCTTAAAGGCTTCGATCTCGACCTGCCCATTGGCGAACTCACCGTCGTCACTGGCCTCAGCGGTGCGGGTAAATCGTCACTGGTATTCGATACAGTCCACGCTGAAGGCCAGCGCCGCTACGTTGAGACCTTCTCGCCCTATACCCGCCAGTTTATGGATCTACTAGATCGCCCAGAGCTTGACAGCGTGGAAAACATTCGCCCCTCCATCGCGATCCAGCAATCCAATACGGTAAAAACCTCCCGCTCCACTGTAGCGACCATCACCGAATTAGCCGATTACTTTAAAGTCTGGTTCGCCAATGCCGCGACCCTCTATGACCCAGCCTCAGGCGAAGCCATCACCGACGACAGCCCGCAATCAGTATGGAGAAAACTCATCGCCGATTACAGAGGCCAATCGCTTCTCGTCAGCTTCCCCATCACAAAGCCCAAGAATCTAAACTGGGGAGAGGTCCTGAAATCACTCAGTAGCCAAGGCTACACCAGGGTCTTGCTGCGAAGGAGTGACTCGCCTCACGAGAGTGATGGTGAAAGTGGTGAATACGAGATGATACGTATTAATGCACTGGCACCCGCCAAGTCATCACTTCTCACTAACCACTCCTCACTCCTTGTCGTGCAGGATCGGATCACGCTCCTGCACGACAAGGCTCGCTCCCGTTTCATCGAAGCCGCGCAACAAGCCTTCCATTTCGGAAAAGGTTATATTCAAATACTCGATGTAAATATAAATCCGGTCGCAGACTTCACCCAAGGGCTCAGCTCTTCAGTCACACGCCAAACCTTCCGCGCAGCCACCCCAGCACTCTTCTCATTCAACTCACCCCTCGGTGCCTGCCCCGAATGCAAAGGCTTCGGGCGTGTAATTGAGATCGACGACCGCCTTATCATTCCAGACCACAGCCTCTCGATAAACGACGGTGCCATTCGCGCCTTCCAAGGCGAGGTCTATAGCGAAAGCCTTCGCGACCTCCAAAGTGCCGCCAAAAAGCATAATGTTCGCACCAATATCCCTTGGTCGAAACTCAACAAGAAAGAGCTTAAGTTTATCATGGAGGGCGAAGCAAAATACGAAGATAACTGTGGCCAATGGTATGGCATTCGTCGCTTCTTCGATTGGCTCAATCGCAAGCTCTATAAAATGCACGTCCGCGTATTTCTTTCGAAATTCCGCAGCTACACCCTATGCCCAGAATGCAATGGCGCTCGTCTTAAAGCAGATTCTCTCAACTGGAAATGGCAAGGACACACGCTGCCCGAGCTTTACCAAAAAAGTGTTAGTGACTTATTAGAACTCCTAACTACCAAGTCAGGACTCACCCGTTCTAAAAAAAGCCAGCTAGATACAAACACGGCTTTAAATGGCATGATAACCAGGTTAACATTTTTGAGAGATGTGGGCCTTGGCTACCTTACACTCGACCGCAGTTCTCGTAGCCTCTCCGGTGGTGAGACAATGCGAGTAAATCTCACCTCCTGCCTGGGCTCTTCACTCGTCGATACGCTCTTCGTCCTCGACGAACCATCCGTTGGCCTGCACCCGCGAGACATGGATCGCCTCATTTCCATACTTCACCGACTGACCAGCCTGGGTAACACCGTTGTCGTAGTCGAGCACGATGAAGCCATCATGCGCGCAGCCGACCATCTCATCGAGATTGGCCCACGCCCAGGTAGAGGCGGTGGTGAGCTAAGCTTTAGCGGCAGTTACAAAGGCATGCTAAAATCCGACACTCACACTGGACGCTACCTCTCTGGCCGCGAAACAATCAAAGTACCCGATAGTCGCCGAGACAGCAATAAGGCCCCAAAACTCTCCATCTACAAGGCGAGTAAGCACAACCTCAAGGGTCTCACAATCCACATCCCACAACAACGCTTCGTTTGCCTGAGCGGCGTTTCCGGCTCTGGAAAAAGCACGCTGCTCGACAACGTAATTTACCAAAACCTACTCGCACAAAAAGGTCTCATCGCCGAAGAGCCCGCCTCACTCAAAGACATCGAGTCCACTCTTCCACTCTCTGATATCGTTCTAATTGACCAAAGCCCCGTCAGTAAAACTCCCCGCTCTAACCCAGCTAGCTACAGCAAGGCATGGGATGAGATTCGAAAGCTCTTTGCCAAAACTGAGGCCGCCCAATCCGCGGGCATGGGCTCAGGGCACTTTTCATTTAATAGCGGCGACGGGCGCTGCCCCACTTGCTCGGGCCTAGGATTTGAGCGCATCGAGATGCAGTTCGTCTCAGATATCTTCGTCCCCTGCGAAACTTGCGAAGGCAAGCGTTTCAAAGACGAAGTCCTTGAAATCGAGTTCAAGGGCAAGAGCATCGCCGACATCCTCGAACTCGACATCGCCGAGGCAGTACTTTTTTTCGGCGATCATCCCCATTTGGCAAGCTCTGCGCGTGCTAAAATTGTCCGCTGCCTCCAACCATTAGTCGAGGTTGGCCTAGGCTACCTGAAGCTTGGTCAGCCACTCAATACCCTCTCAGGGGGTGAATCCCAACGCCTAAAACTTGTCCGTTATCTAGGTAAGATCAAAAACTCCCCTTCTGCCAAAGAAGGGCTGACTAACTCGCCTAGCCAGAGTGGTGACGGTTCACACTCACTCATTCTCGTCGACGAGCCCACCACTGGCCTACACCGATCTGACGTAAAACGACTCATAGGCGTACTTCAAGGACTGGTTGATGCCGGTAACTCTCTCATCGTGATCGAGCACAATCTCGACATTCTTAAAGTCGCCGACTGGATTGTTGAATTGGGCCCCGAAGCCGGATCCGCAGGTGGAAAAATTATCGCCGAAGGCACTCCCGAGCAAATCATGGAGGTCGAATGCGAAACCGCCGACTATCTAAAAGAAGCAATCAGCGAAAATACGACGTCCAGCAAACTAGTCGCCGGGGATCCAGTCACCTACAAGCAAGAAGCATCAAGCATCAAGGTTTTACGTATAAAGGGCGCACGACAAAATAATCTCAAAAACATCTCCTGCGAGATTGCGCACAACAAAACCACCGTCGTCACAGGCGTCTCCGGCTCAGGCAAATCCACCCTTGCTTTCGACATCGTCTTTGCAGAAGGCCAACGCCGCTTCATGGAATCGATGTCCGCCTACGCGCGTCAATTCGTCGAGCAAATGTCTCGTGCTGATGTCGACGAGCTGCACGGCATTGCTCCTACCGTCGCAATTGAGCAACGGGTCACCAAAGGCACCCGCAAGTCCACTGTCGCCACCATCACTGAGGTCGCCCAATACTTGCGCTTGCTCTATGCACGCATCGGTATCCAGCATTCCCCGATAAGCGGGGAGGCTGTCGTCTGTCAAAGCGAGAAAACTCTCCAGAAACGCCTAAGAAGCTTTCTCGCCGATTCTAAGTTAAAGACTATCTACCTCTGCGCGCCACTCATTCGTGGGCGTAAAGGTCACCACGAACCAATCGCAAATTGGGCGCGGGACCATGGCTATACGATGCTGCGCATTGACGGTCAGGTCGTCCTCCTCGACGACTTTAAAAAATTAGACCGCTACGTTGAGCACGATATCGATCTGGTTATAAGTAAACTCACTGCTCATCAACCACCAAGCACCACTTCTCAAAGCCTTAATGAGGCCTTGAGATTAGGCAAAGGCAGCGCCTTCCTTATGTCTAAAGGAAAAACTATTTCTCGCCTCTCGACCAAGCGCACCGACCCGACTACAGGCGAAGCTTTTCCTGAGCTAGACCCAAAGCACTTCTCGTGGAACAGCCCGCGCGGCTGGTGTACCTCATGTCGCGGCTATGGCCAACTCTTTGACTGGATGTCTGTCGAAGCTAGCGAAGAGCCCGCGACAGGAACGAAAACTTCCTCAGATCACCTCGACGACCTTGAAGACGGTGCCACCTGTCCCGACTGTTGTGGCAAGCGGCTAAATGCGCTTAGTAGTGCCGTCAAGTTACCACTTAGATCAAGAATCAAAGATCATGAATTAGGACTTGGTGAGAACGTTTCACTACCTGAACTTTTAAAACTCACGCCTTCACAGTTGCTCTTGGTTCTGAAGAACCTAAAGACAAACAAACGCTCAAAGCCGGTCCTTGACGAACTCCTTCCCGAGATTGAAGAGCGCATGTGTTTCATGGATAGTGTCGGGCTCAACTACCTCAGCCTCGATCGCGCCACCGCTACACTCTCTGGGGGTGAAGCTCAACGCATCCGTCTAGCCGCGCAACTCGGATCAAACTTATCAGGCGTGCTCTACGTCCTCGACGAGCCATCCATCGGTCTGCACGCACGGGACAATGCGAAGCTCCTCGAATCCCTCGATCTATTACGTAAACGAGGTAATACCCTTGTCATCGTTGAGCACAACGAAGCCACCATGCGTAAGGCTGACCAAATTCTAGACCTAGGTCCCGCCGCCGGTATTCACGGCGGTGAAGTCGTAGCCAAAGGTAGTCTTTCAAAAATTAAGAGAAGCAAGCGTTCCCTCACTGCGCAGTATTTACGTAAGCATATGCAGCACCCACTCCGTGGCGAGCACCGCACGCTACCGACCAAATGGAGCCCGCGAAAAAAGAACAGTAAGGAGCAATGGATTACACTTCAAGGTGCCGCACTACGAAATCTTAAAGGCTTCGATCTACAAATCCCAAAGCAGCGTCTCAACGTCGTCTGTGGTGTATCCGGCGCAGGTAAAAGTACTCTGATTCGCGACTTATTAAAGCCATTAGTCAACGCTGCCATCGAAACCAAATCAGCAAAACTGACTCCCCAATCAAAGCCCCTGACTGCTTCGGATTGTTTCAAGTCTCTTCAAGGCGCAGAAACAATCCGCAAAGTGATCGAGGTCGACCAATCTCCTATTGGCAAAACCCCGCGCTCCACCCCTGCAACCTACATCGGTGCCTTCGATATTATGCGGGACATTTTTGCAAAGCTACCCGAGGCTAACATGCGCGGCTACAAGCCTAGC
>JAKVCM010000057.1 GCA_022448605.1 Puniceicoccaceae bacterium
TAGATTCTCGGGCTTGGCGCAAAGCGTCTCGGTGGCGTAGTGAATGAGTGCGCCGGCCGCGCCGAGGGCGGGGTGATTTTGATCAATACCGAAGCCTTCTAGGTTCATCACTCCGAGTGCTTCCATTACTGATTGGGCGCCACCGGCTTCGTCGAAGTGGTAATCGGGGATGGGGCTGATCGCTCGACCGTCGCCAATGTGGGTGTAGAGCTCACGAAAGCGCTGATCGGCGTGAGGGAGGCTCCACTGCTCAGCAGCGTTTTCGGGCACAATGATCTCGCGTGGGTCAAGGCTCTCAAAGGCGGCGAAGAGGTTTTCTGGCTTTACTTCAGAGGAGAGGAAAAACTCGCCTGTGGTTAGGTCAAGCCAGGCGGCGTTGAGCACTTTTTTACCGAGAGAGAGTGCTAGCAAGAAGTGGTTGCGCTGGGCGTCGATCTGAGTGTCCGCTAGTCGCGTGCCAGGGGTAATGATACGGGTGAGTGCACGTTTGACTAACTTACCGGGTTGCGGCGTTTCGACCTGATCGCAGATGGCGATTTTGATGCCTTGATCGAGGAGCTTTTGAATGTAGCCGTCGGCGGCATGAAAGGGGATGCCAGCCATGGGCATGCCGTGCCGGTGGGTGAGAGTGATGCCGAGTAATTTTGCGCCCCATTCGGCGTCTTGTTTGAAGATTTCGTAGAAGTCCCCGAGCCGAAACATGAGCAGCGTATCGTCTGCAAGCTTGGCACGGATCTCGTGCCATTGCTGCATCATGGGGGTGAGTTTCTTTGATTTCTCGGAGGACATGAAAGTTCTGATACAAGTGATTCAGTGCCACAGATCAACCCTGATGCACACAGAATTCTAAACATGAGGTTGAACCTGAGTCAGGATACCTCCATCTCTTGTTTTGCCATGGCAGTTCCCTTACATTCTTTACGTTTTGAAAACTCTGCTGCGCCAGCGCTGATCATCCTACATGGCTTACTTGGCTCTTCGCGAAACTGGTCGACAATCGGAAAAGCGCTACAAGATCGCTTCGATGTGCATGCACTTGATTTGAGGAATCATGGTAGTTCACCGCATGCAAGTAGCATGCGGTGGGCAGAGATGGGTGCGGATTTGCAGGCGTATCTTGATTTGCACAAGATCGAATCGATGATCCTGATGGGGCACAGCCTCGGCGGCAAGGTGGCCATGCGCTACGCCTGTGAAAATCCCGCGGTGGTCAAAAAACTTATTATCGTCGACATTGCGGCTAAGCTCTATCCGCCACATCACGATAATGAGTTTCGCGCGATGAAGCGCATTGCGACCGCCGAACTGACTAGTCGAAAAGAGGCTGAAGAGTTGCTCGAACCTATGGTACCGGACTGGGCGATGCGCCAGTTTTTACTCACCAACCTCGTGCATGCCGAAGCTTCGGGAGGCTTTAAGTGGCAGGTCAATTTTGAGACGCTCCACGCCAGCTTACCGCAGCTACGGCAAAACTCGCTCCTCGAGACCGACCGCTACGACCAAGCTGTGCTGCTCGTGCGTGGTGCCAACTCAGACTTTGTCGACGATAGTGACGCTGAGAAAATGCGATGCTGGTTCTCTCATTTGCGCGAACAGATCGTCCCAAGTGCAGGGCACAATGTGCATGTAGAAAACCGCAAGGGCTTCCTAGAGGTTCTTGACGCATACTTGCAGTAATTCGACGGTTAAACTTTGCAAGTGCGCACCTTATGGCTTTCATAAGCGCTA
>JAKVCM010000058.1 GCA_022448605.1 Puniceicoccaceae bacterium
AAGAGCTCTCGGCCATTTTTGACCGCCTCGAAGCCCTCGAAAACTAACCGCATCGAAACAAAAAATTTCCGCGTTCATTCTGCGCTTTCTGCGGCAAATAAACACTTTCTTCCCAGGACCGCCGAGCCCCAGCTCGGCACCCCAACCAGCCAACATTCAAATTTCATGAAATCCTTCTTAACCTCAGTAATCTGTCTATCAGTGCTCACCACCTCCTACGCTGTTGTCGGCCTTCATTCAGGAAATTCAAATCTCACTCTAGGGGATGAAGGTAACTACCTTGGATGGAATGCTTTCTATTCTGGTGGGTGGAAATCTAACGGAGCGGGTCGATTTGGTCTTATCCGTTTAAATGGTGATGGACGCTTTCAGTTTTACACCAGTCCTCAAACTGCATCTGCGGCCAACGTGAACCTTGGAGGTCTCTACGAACCAATGACGATTGGTGCTGATGGTGATATCGGAATGGGTAAAGCAGATCCTCGAACCGTGCTCCATCTTCAAGAACGTTGGGCTACACTAACTCTTGAGGCTGATAGTGTTTCTGATCCTGCTATTTTACTTTCACCTGGATGGAACACATCGGTGAATGATAGTGGTTGGACCATCCGTAATGACACAAGTGATGGAAATAAATATCAATTGCGGCACAACAATACTGCTTGGTTTACGATGGATACCTATGGAAATGTTGGGATTGGAACAGCGCGTCCAACGCATCCATTTCACCTAAAACGTGATTGGGCCGTGATTTCATTGGATACAAATGCTGTCAATCAAGATTCAGGTATCCGTTTCCAAGAGAGGCAAAGACTAAATGGCACTTCTTTAATGACGGTAATTCTGGAGATACACTGAGGCTGGACAGTGATGGGACCCATAATCCAAACGGAATCTTTTATGTACACTCGAACTTCGAAGTGCGCGCGCTGAAAACGAAATTCGCGACACCTGATGACAAAGCTCACACATGGCTTCCTTATTCCGATGGTCAGGTATACCTTACTGGAAATCGGGATGCAACTGGCTCTGGAGACATCATTATGAGATCCTGGGGAGCCGCTGGAAGTTATACAGACATGATGAGAATAAAAGGATCCTCCGGTAATGTAGGAATTGGCGAAGGGAATCCAGCTGCGAATCTTTCAATCGTAGATAACAGGCCCCTAATCTCGCTTGGTTCTACGGTTACCAATAACGGAATGCGTTTCGAGTATTATGAACCTGGACAAGAACTGAGAGTCCAGAGGTCGCATCAAAATGGAGGATATGATGGTGCGACACTGATGACAATCGAACGCGCCGGCAACGTCGGCATCGGTACCACCAACCCGACCCACAAACTAGCCGTCAATGGCACCATCCGCGCCAAGGAAGTCATCGTCGATTCCGGCTGGTCCGACTACGTCTTCGAAGACGACTACCGCCTAGCTCCGCTCGCCGAAGTCGAAGCCCACATCGCCGCCCACGGCCACCTCCCTGGCATCCCCTCCGCCACCGAGATCGAGCAAAACGGCGCCAAGCTCTCCGAACTCGTCACCCTCCAAATGGCCAAAATCGAAGAGCTCACCCTGCACCTAATCGAAAAGGAAAAACAGCTCTCATCAGCTAATGAAAGAATTGAAAATCAAGCCGCGGATCTTTCGGATTTGCGCAGATCAAACGCTCAAATCCTTCAGCGCCTCATAGCCCTCGAAAACTAACCGCACACCAAACACAATATTCCGCGTCCATTCCGCGCTTTCCGCGGCGAAAATACTCTTCCTTCCTTGGAACGCCGAGCCCCAGCTCGGCATTCTAAATAGCCATTACCCATTTCACCTCGCATCACTTTAAATACCTCCGCACCACAGCGTCTTCGCGAAATATAACTATATTTATAAATGAACAGACCATTCTCTTTTATCCTTTTGGCGTCACTCCTGTCACTAGCTAATGCTCAACAATCGAATTTGTATTTTCAACAGACGGGTGGAGATAAAATTTCATTGTATGGAAACAAATTTAACCAAGATGACATGTATGGTTTTGGAATAGAATCAAGCACACTATACTTTAAGACAAACAGCATGTATCGCTGGTATGTGAAGGACAATGCTGACTTCGGCGTTAGCGATGTTCTTCAACTCTGGGATTCCAATTTAAAGTTAACTACCAATGGAACTTCGACAAACGGTTTCACTGCTGAATCAACATCTGGCAATTGGATAAGATTTTTCCCAAGACTGTCCCAGGGAAACTTTTCCGGGATAACCCGAACTGGAGATTCGGGCATTATTTTTTCAGAAGGCAGCCATAACACAGGCGGCCTGACAATAGCTCCTTGGAATAATCAATATGCGGGCATTCGGATTAACAATTTAGGTCATGTCGGAGTTGCTGAATTTAACCCCCAAGCTCGGCTTCATGTGGCTCGAGATGGGCGAAGTGGTGATAACACTACAGCAAGAACAGCCAAGTTCGAGTCAGGTCTAACGAACGGTGCGCCAGACGTCCTAATCGTAGACAAAGATAACTCGTCTTCGCGCGCAGCGCTGCAAGTGAAAGGAGCCGGAGGTTCGAAAAATATTCTTTTTGCCGCTTCGAACGGAAACCTTGGAGTGGGAATGGTAAATCCAACCGCGGGGGTAGAGATTTGGAAAGATACAATCAAATTAGCATCGTCGTCGAATGGAGCTAATACTTGGTTTCCATACACGGACGGTCGTGTCTACATCACAGGAAATCGGGACCTCGGAGGAGGTGGGGACACTATACTGCGCTCGTATTCGGCATCAGGGGGTTACAGCGAGAAATTTAGAATTGAAGGCGATACCGGCAACGTCGGCATCGGCACCACCAATCCGACCCACAAACTATCCGTCAACGGCACTATCCGCGCTAAGGAAGTCATCGTCGAATCCGGCTGGTCCGACTACGTCTTCGAAGACGACTACCGTCTAGCTCCGCTCGCCGAAGTCGAAGCCCACATCACCGCCCACGGCCACCTCCCCGGTATCCCCTCCGCCACCGAGATCGAGCAAAACGGCGCCAAGCTCTCCGAACTCGTCACCCTACAAATGGCCAAAATCGAAGAGCTCACTCTTCACTTAATCGAGAAGGAAAAGCAGCTCGAAGAACAAGCCGCGGAAATCGCAGAAGTGCGCGGAAGTAATGTTCAACTATCCACTGATCTTTCAGATTTACGCAGATCAAACGCTCAAATCCTTCAGCGCCTCATAGCCCTCGAAAACTAACCGCACACCAAACCCAATATTCCGCGCCTTCCGCGGCGAAAACACTCTTCCTTCCCGGGACCGCCGAGCCCCAGCTGGGCACCCGAAATCGCCGATACTAATTTCACTCTCCATTCCTCCAAACACCTTTGCGCGAGTCATAAATTCCTACCAATGAAAAATCTTATCAGATACCTCCTCCTGTTTTGCTCAGTATGCATTGCTCAAGCGAACAACACATTCCCGAGTTTAGGAAACGTCGGCATCGGGACGACATCGCCACAGGAAAAACTGCACGTAAACGGAGCATCTTATCTAAGGGGCAATGTTAAGATTTTTGCTAATGAGGGGATAGGGAACGACGGAACGGCATATTTACAGGCTCGAGACAACTCGGGTGTGAGTGATATTGGAATGCAGTTCAGAACTCAGGAGAATGGCAATTACATCAATGTTCTTCGACTCTCGTATGATGGCAACGTCGGCATCGGCACATCAAATCCAAGCGCAAAACTCGATGTAAATGGTGACATCCACATGCTGGGAGGAGCATTACAATTCAATAGAACCTACGTTGATTCCGGAAACGTTCTGACCTTTCACACGAAAGATAACAACCGGCATGGAGACTTTTCATTCACTTCAGAACGCACAGATAACAATACTTCAAAGAATCTGTTGTTCATCGAAGGAGATTCGGGTGAGGTCGGTATTGGAACAGCCAGTCCAAGCGCAAAACTCGATGTAAATGGTAACATCCACATGCTGGGAGGAGCATTACAATTCAATAGAACCTACGTTGATTACGGAAACGTGCTTACCTTTCACACGAAAGATAACAACCGACATGGAGACTTTTCATTCACTTCAGAACGCACAGATAACAATACTTTAAAGAATCTGTTATTCATCGAAGGAGATTCGGGT
>JAKVCM010000059.1 GCA_022448605.1 Puniceicoccaceae bacterium
CACACTGGCTGGATTGGTTTTCCGCTCCAGCCAGGCGGCCCGCAGAGAGGCGGTTCTAGAACCGTGCTCTGAGGGCTAACGCAGCTGGGCGCAAAAACCGCCCAGTCCCGAAGGGATGAGGCTGAAATTTGGAGTTCGCGGCGTTGCCAGCTCAGTTACGCATCTCGATGCGCTCCTGGGCTGGCGCCTTGCGCTGCTCCAAATTCTGCGCTCACCAGTGTGTCTATATTTTATGGAAATGCTCTAGAGCGGGCGCAGCGTCATCAGCCTTTGAAGAGCACGCTACAGGAGTCGTCTTAAAATCTCCAATTCAACCCGAGGCTAAAGAAGTGGATCGCATTGTCTGGGTAGGTGCCAGATACATCGCCTTGGTCGAAGGCGCCGCCGCCACCCTCTTGATCAATGTCTAGGTCTCCATAGTAAACAATCTCGTAGCCAAGTTCGAGGTCGATGGACTCGGAGTATTTGTATTGGGTGCCAATACCGCAGCGGATAGAGTCACCAGTGGGTAGGTCGGGAGTCATGTTTTCCTCTTCGACCATTTCAGTGTCGTAGGAGAGGCCAGTGCTGAGGCGCCATTTTTCGTTAAGCTGATATTGCATACCAACAGCGACATTCCAAGTGTCCTCATAGTTGCGATCGAACGTGCTAGTACCGCTTGATGAGGTGCGGACGCCGATTTCGCCAAATTTGGACCACTCCTGCCAACCGATGTTACCCATGATTGCAAACTGTTCGTTGAGCTGGTGGAAGCCGCTCACAATAATGGACTGCGGGAGTGTCATATTCAGCGTCACATCGCTGAGCGGTGGTGCGACATTCTTAAAGCTCGGTGTATCTTTGAAGTCCAAATCGGATTCGGAGAAGTATTGTAGCCCGAAACGGGTGCGGTCGCTGAGTTTGTAGAGCACGCCAATGTTTGCTTGATAAGAAAACGCGTTGTCCTCGAACTTGAGTTCGCCGTCATTAAACGGAGCGGGAGGGTTGGTTGCTGCAGTCAATTCATACGTCCCGTAGTGCACCGCAAGGCCAGCGCCGATAGACCACTGATCATTGATTTTATAAGCGAGGGTAGGTTGCACACCGATCGTTTGCAAATTTACCTCTTGAACGTAGTAGCGCCCGGTCCAGTTGTCATCATAGTCAAGTGCGAGTCCGAAATAGCCAGCCAGACCAATGCCTGCAGTCCATTTTTCATTGATTTGCTGGGTGTAGAATGCGCTTCCAGTGGGACTCAAGCCATCCGCGTCGGCGGTTCCACCGTTGTCATCGTCAAACTTGGTAGCGAGGTAGAGCGGCTGAAGCATTGATTGAAACTGGCGCCCTTCGAGCTCGGTCATGCCGGCCGGATTCGACAACACTGTGGTTGGGTCTTGCGCGCGAGCGGACCAACCCGCGCCGGCAAGTGACGTTTCAGACGTACTGACCTCAATGAGGTAAAGGCCGCCGGCAGAGCCAACGCTCATTGCGGCTAGAAAAAGGGCACTGATGCAAGCGGGAGTTATTTTTGGTCGAAGGTGCATGGTGAATGGTTGTTTCAATTCGATTGCTGAGTCAATAGCGGTCGAATGGTTTACTTTAAACTAAGGAATTGAACGCTGCGGCGCTCGGACCAGAATTCGCCGTTGCCTGTGAACTCAACAAAGCCCACGTGGCCCCCTTTGCTTGGGATTTCCAACGAGACGTAGCGACTTGCGCGCGCGTAGTCGATCGGGAAACAGTTTGGAGTGAGGAAGGGGTCGTCTTTGGCGTTGATCAGGAGCGTCGGGATACGGATCGCGGGCAGGAATTGGGCACTGCTGCATCGCGTCCAATAATCGTTGGCATCTTTGAACCCGTGTATGGGGGCGGTGTAAGCGTCATCGAATTCTGCGAAGGTGCACATGCGGTCGAGGCCTTGGTCTTTAATCTGACCGGGGAAATGTTTTAGCTTCTCGCGCACCTTCGGGCGCAGGAAGTTCATGAAGCGGCGCATGTAAATCCGGTTACTCCAGTGTTCGAGGCGTTTGGCGCTGCTTGCTAGATCGCAGGGTACTGACAACGCGACTGCAGCTTGAATGCGCGTATCGATTTGTGCGCCTTGCTCACCCAAAAACTTGAGCATCAAGTTGCCACCGAGGCTGAAGCCAATCAGTGCGATCTCCTGGTAAGTCGGCTGGTTTGTTACGTGGTCGAGTACTGTTGCGAGTTCTTCGCTGGCACCGCTGTGGTAGCTGTTGAGACGTCGATTGGGCTCGCCGCTGCAGCCGCGAAAATTCCACGCGCAGATATCCCAGCCAACCCGATTGAGGGCGCGTGCCATGCCCTGCACGTAGGGTCCACGCGTGCTGCCCTCTAGGCCGTGGGTAATTACTGCGAGCTTTGAATTGTTGGCAGTCCGTGCCCGGTCGAGGTCGAGAAAGTCACCATCCGGCGTATCGATGCGCTCGCGGATCGTAGTGACCAGTGGGATTTTGCGAAATACGGCTGGGTAGATCGTTTGCCAGTGGGCATTGCCGAATCCAAAGGGGGGGCGGTAGCTGGAGATTTCGATCAGCGACATGCCCTAGAGCTTGCGATAGAGGTTGATTTCTCGATCTCCGAAATAGACAACGAGAATTGCGCCTTCGCCGGCAAGGAGATCAAAGAGTTTGAGCATCATTCCTTGCTCGCCCGGCCATGGGTATACAAAGAATAGATCGACTTCGTTAAGCGGCAGTTCCATGTCCTCGTAGATCGGCGTGAGCTCGTGGCCCATATTGTCAAACTCGAGGTCGGTGGTTCCGAGTGTTTCATACTCGACGAGTCCTTCTGGAATATAACTACCGTTTATAAATATAGCGTCGACTTGTTGGTATTCCAACAGGGATTCTGCTTTCTCGATCAGATCTTCCTGAATCTCGATGCCATGTGCGGCGTAGTCCAGCAGGGCTGCCAAGCCAGTCGCCACGCCAAAGCCGCTGCCCCATTCGATAAAACTATCGCCAAGTGTGAGTCCCGCATCGCGGACATGCTTGAGCGCCGCGTAGACCTGCGCAGGTTCGCTCGGCACGTAACGCGGATAGCGCTTATGCAGTCCTTCGGCCTGATAGCTGTCGTAGCGACGGTCCGCTTCTTCGATAAATGCGGCCACCGCCTCGGGCAGCTCGATGTCGGTGAACTCGTAAGGGATTTGTTCGTAGGCCATTTTCTAGAATCCGTGAGGAAGAACGATTTAGGAGGTAGTGCGGCACTGTCCACGGTGCGTGTTGGCCTTTTGTGGGGCAGGTCTAACGCGGTTTCGTCCAGTCCGATCGCGGACCTGCACTCCCATGCTTGCGACGTTTGGGCGCATCTCTAAAGCTTGCGGATAAGCAGGAAGGCACCGGCACCGTCGTGCCCGCTTTCCCACGGATAACTGGAGACAGAGTCTGCGAGCTCGAATGCTTGCCCGGATTTGGAGGCGAGAAAAGAGGCCACAACCGCGCGGTTTTCAACGGTTTCGATACTACAGGTGCTGTAGACGAGGCGTCCGCCTCGCTTCACAAAGCGACTTGCGCTATGCAGCAGCTGCAGCTGAAGTTTTGCGCAGCTGTCGATATCGCCTGCGCGCAGGCGCCATTTTACGTCCGTGCGGCGTTGGATCACGCCGGTGTTGGAGCAGGGTGCGTCTAGCATCACTGCATCAAAGGGGCCGTCCAACTGATCGCGAGCCAGCTCAAGGACGTCGCATTCGATTATCTCTGTCGACAGATCGTTGCTGTCGAGCTTGGCGAGATTTTCTTTGAGACGATCAATACGTGAGCCGGGCAGGTCGACGGCGATGATGCGCCCCTTGCCGGACATGAGCTTCGCGAGGTCGAAGGCCTTGCCTCCTGGAGCGGCGCAGAGATCGAGCACGGAGTCGCCGGAGGTCGGCTTGAGCAGTGCGGGTGCAAGCCGTGTCGATGGATCCTTGATGTAGGCTTCTCCATTGGCGAGCTTGGTGCGAATCGCGTCACCGAGCGGTCCCGAAATTTGCTGAAATTGTGGCCAACGGCTGTCGGGCAGATCCGGCTGGGCCTCCTTGTAGGACTTTAGATAGGTCTGCGGAATTTGCTGATTCCATTGGAGCAATCGCTCTGTGGCTTCCGTGCCGAACTCGTCGAGCCAGCGGCTGACAAGCCATTCTGGGTGGCTATAATAGGCGGCAAAGTCCATGAGAGGCGTTGCAAGAAGCGCAGGGCCGAGTTTGCGAAGTACCGCATTGAGCAGGCCGAGCTCGCTTTGTTTGACCAGTCGCTTCGCTCGTTCGACCGCATGGTGCACGATTTTTGGGTGTCGTTCGGCTCCCTCCGATAGAAACTCGTAGCCCGCGACTATCAACACCGCTTGGATGATCGGGCGGGGCGATTTGCGCAGCATCGGCTTTAGTGCCCCTTCGACGCGATGCCCGTGGCGCAGAGCCCCGAGAAATAACGACTGCGCCGTGGCTCGTGTCTGCCCAGGTAAGTCCGAAGGTAAATCGCCGAGAAGTTCGTCAGCTTTGCGCGCGCCGCTCAGGTAGTTTTCCACCAAGAGAACCGCGAAATCCCAGCCGGAATCAGCTGTGGAGGAGATATCAAACTTAATGCTTCTCATTAGGGAAGAAACTGTGCATATTGGGCTGTTTACGACTTAGACAAGCAATCGCAATCTATTATGAACGAAGAGGCAATCAAAGCTCTCATTGCAAAAACACCAAAGCTCGCGGGGCACCGTGCGAAGCTCGAATCCATGGCACCGGGCAACTACTGCCTGCACCGCAGCTGGGGCTTCGGCAAGATCGTCGATTTCGACGAGACAGAGTATAAGATCATCATTGATTTTGAAGACGGCAAAACCGGCCATGCGATGGCGGCAGCCTTCTGTGTCGATAAGCTCGATATCCTGAAGCCGGACGACGTTCTGGTCCGTTCCCGCACTGAGCCGGAGGTAATTGAAAACCTTATTAAGAAGCAGCCAGCAGACCTCATTTGCGACATTCTCGCTACTGACGAGGAGCAGGCGATGATGGCATCCGAGATCGAGCGCACGCTTGCTCGTGTGATTGGTCCGATCAAATACAAGAAGTGGTGGACAGCAACCAAGAAGGTGCTCGTCAAAGACCCACGTGTCGGTGTGCCGAATAAGAAGACCGAGCCGTATATTCTTCGTGATGAGCCAGTGAAGCCAGAGGAGGAGATCCTGGAGCAATTTCATGCGACCAAGAACCCGAAAGAGAAGATCCTTCTCGGTGAAAAACTCTACGCGCTGTCTGAGAATATTTCTGTCATTCAGGAAGAGCTTCCTGAAATTCTCAACGAGCTTACCGAAGCGATTGCGAATGCGAAGAGCCTGACTCAAGCAGACCGCCTCCACGGTGTTTGGGTTCGTAATAACCTCGCTCGCGACCTGCACGAAGATGTCGAAGCACTCGAGCCGTCATCCGGATCCATCCTCGACGCGACCGACGACTACTCCGAACTCGCTGCTGAGCTCCCTGCGCAATACTTCAAGCGCTACGTCGACCTGATTCGTCGCACTTATGAAGACAAGTGGCAGTCCATGCTCGAAGACTTACTCCGCAACTCCAGCGGCAAGTTCACGAGCGAAGTGATTAACTTCATGCTCGAGCATGAACTCAACGAACGCATCAGTTTCTGCCTTAACCGTTGGCTCAACGATCAGACTATTAAAGGGCCGCTCCTTTTCTGGGTCGTCAAGAACCGCAACTCCAAGAAGTATTCGGCGATCATCGATCCACTGGTATCGCCACGTCTGCTTTCCGCAATGTTCTACGCGATTGATTACGAGGCCCTGCAAAACGCGAGTGCACGTCGTATCCCGCTTGCGGACCTACTTTCCGACGACGACGAACTGATCCCGGATCTGCTGGCAGATGCAAATGTTGAGACCGCTCGCGACCTCGCGCAGACATTGCTGCTCAATCAAGGCTTCGAAGACCTCACCAAGAAGTCGCTCATCGCACGCTTTATTAAGAAGTTTCCAACCGTTCAAAGCCTCATCGCTGGTGATGCTACCGAAAAGTCTGAAGACGAAGGTCTGGTCGTTTCCCAAGCGAGCTTCGACGCGGCTAAGGAGGAATACGAAGATCTCATCGCGAACAAAATTCCTGAGAATAAAGAAGCAATTGTCACTGCGAAGGAGCACGGCGACCTTAAGGAAAATTCCGAATACAAGATGGCCCGTCAGGATCAAGACATTCTGCTCGCACGGAAGAACGAGCTTGAAGTAGACCTCACTCGCGCGCGTGTGACTGACTTCTCCGACGCAACCAATGAGAATGTTGGTATTGGTTCGGTTGTTGAGCTGAAGGAAGGTTCTAGCGGCAAGACTCGTCGCTACTCAATTCTTGGTGCATGGGACTCCGATCCGGATAACGACATCCTTTCTTACAAGACTCCGCTTGCTCAGCAGCTTATCGGTAAGGCTCAGGGTGACACGGTTACCACGAAGATCGGTGGCAGTGAAGAGAGCTGGACGCTTCTCAGCATTGCTCGTTACGTGGACGTGAAGTAAGCTTAGTCAAAGTTTCTTGTTCAAAGCGCCTCTGCCTTTTCGGTTGAGGCGCTTTTATTTGCATCCGAAGGACAGGCAGCCAGGCCTGATTGCGGCGTTCCCAGAGGTGGCCAGGCCCATGGCGCCAATATTTATTCGAAGCGGTTTAAGTGTCTTTGATTCAGGAACATGGCTGCCTATCAGGCCAGCAGTCACGTATGTCTATACGCTCCTTGGACCTTCAGTTCCCGAGTGCCTTGCGCATCCGACTGCATCGATTGGTTTAATGGCAGGGCAGGGGCGTTCCGCCCCCTTTATTGGATTTCCTGCGATGCTTAGCTCGCGGATCGAGGCATGGAGCCGAAAATCGGATTCGAACCGACGACCTACTCATTACGAATGAGTTGCTCTACCAACTGAGCTATTTCGGCGTGCCCACGATTGTGCGAGACTAGGCCGTCGTTTCGACTCGCGTCAACCCTGCAATAAAAAGCCCGCAGTGCGTAAGGCAGCTGCGGGCTTTGGGACGAAAGAAACGAAACGTATTACTTGTAGAGTGGACCGTAAGACTCGCAGGCACGGAAGTCGGCTCCTTCGAGGCCTGTTGTCCCGAAGGCGCGCCATGCGCTTGGACGGAAGACACGCTCTTCTTCCACGTTGTGCATGTAGACCGGGATGCGGAGCATTGATGCAAGGGTTATGTAGAGGTCACCAACGTGGCCAGCGGTCATCACGCAGTGGTTTGCGCCCCAATTGTTCATGACTTCGTATGTTGAGCGGAAGGCGCCTTCACCTGTCAGACGTGGCGCAAACCATGTGGTTGGCCAGGTCGGGTTGGTGCGTTGGTCGAGTGCGTCGTGCACATTGTCCGGGAGGTCGACGGTCCAACCCTCTGCGATTTGCAAGCACGGGCCGAGGTTCGCTGCGAGGTTGAGACGAATCATCGTTGCTGGCATACCACCCTTGGTGCGGTAGCGTGTGCTTAAGCCACCGCCCGGGAAGTATTCGGTGATGGATGGGTGCCAAGTGGTATTCTTGAGGCTGGCTTCCATCTCTTCGTCGGAGATTTCCCAGAAGGGCTTCATGGTTGGCTTGCCCTCGGCGTCGGTCTGGTCGCCGGTGCCATCGAGTGCGGCTGGTCCGGAGTTGATCAAGTGCAGCAGGCCGTCTTCTGCTGCGCCTTCGAGCTTGTAGTCGTCGGATACGCGTGCGACGGCGTCCGGGCTCCAGTAGGTGCGGAGGTCGGCGAAGATCTGTGCGCTGTTGGTGAGCAGTTGGCCGAAGAGCATACCTGCTCCATTGAGTGCGTCGTTCTCCGTGGCAACGATGTAAGGAGCGCGCTTGCCATTCCAATCAAAGGAGGTGTTGAGGATGGCCTCCATGAAGTCACCGTTCGGGAAGTGGTCGGTCCATTGGCGCTGACCTTGGAATCCGGCCGCGAGTGCGTAGTGGCCTTGTGCTTGTTCGCCGAGACCCATTTCTGCGAGCTTCGGGTTGCCGACCATGAGGTCGCGGGCAATGAGTGCCATCTTGACGGAGTCTTCCCACTCGCTGTCGATTTGCTCGCGGCTGCGCTTCGTGTCGTCGCTGTTGTAGTCGTCACCTTCGGGGCAGTTTTCCTTAACCCATGCGAGTGCCTTCTCGTATTCTGCTTGGTCGTATTGACCTTTGCTCATGCGGCCTACGAATTCAGTCATATCGACAGCTTCAACGCGCATACCGAGGTATTGCTCCCACATGGCAGTATCGACGACGGAACCGGCGATACCCATGGAGGTGCCACCCATTGAGAGGTAGGCCTTGCCGCGCATCGTTGCCACTGCCAGGCCCGCCTTTGCAAAGTTAAGGAGCTTTTCGACGACGTCTTCGGGCATGGTTTCGTCGCCAGCTTCCTGAACGTCCTTACCGTAGATACCGAACGCGGGGATGCCCTTTTGAGTATGGCCTGCGAGAACTGCTGCGAGGTAAACTGCGCCCGGACGCTCGGTACCATTGAAACCCCAAACAGCTTTCGGGCGATGTGGGTCCATGTCCATGGTCTCGGATCCGTAGCACCAGCAAGGAGTAACGGTTACGCTAAGGCCAACGCCTTCGCGCTTGAATTTGTCTTCACATGCAGCCGCTTCCTTAACGCCACCAATATTGCTATCGGCGATTACGCATTGAACGGGAGTGCCATCTGGGTAGCAGAGCTCCTGTGTGTAAAGGTCAGCCACGCGCTGCGCCATGGCCATCGTTTGGTCCTCAAGGGACTCGCGGACGCCTCCGAGGCGACCGTCGATTGTCGGACGGATGCCAATCTTCGGATAAGTGAATGGATTGTTCATAGTTTTTACGAGATTTGCGGCGTTTCAGCCGAGATCGCTTCAAGGGTAATTAGCAAAAATGGGGTTAGTCTTCTCTGAGGTGCACTCGGATTCGTCGCCAAACAGCGAACCTTAGCGGGTAAGTGGTTTCTTGACTAGAGTGATTTCTGACAGAATATGGACATTATTGAACATTAATTTTAGATGAAAAGCTACCGATTAGAACTTTCCAGTCATATCAAGCGTGGTCGCTACGCGAATTTTCAAAGGGAATCAGAAGGGGCTGAAGGATTGTTCATGCTTGGTTATGAAGAGTGCGAGCCGGACTACATAATTGAACGGAATAGTTTCCCGTTTTGGGGCCTAGAGTTTGTCGCTGGAGGTGAAGGTTTCTATCGGGAGGGCGAACAGCAGCGTACGGTCCGGTATGGAGCGGTCTTTACCTACGGTCCAGGTATAGATCAGCGTTGGGGCAACAAGCGGGACCGTCCGTTTAAAAAGTATTTTCTGATTCGTGGTGGGGCCGAGTTTCCACAGCTTTGGAAGGATGCAGGCTTGCATCCCGGGCGAATGATCCAGCTTGGCAACGCCTCTCCGGTAGTTGCAGTTTTTGATCAACTGCTCGACGAAGGTGGGCATGGTGATGCAAAAACAGCGCAGATCCTCGGAAGCTTGGAGTCTGTTTTACTAGCGCTTATTGAGCGACACAAAGGCACGGCGCGAGGTGATCTCTCGGCCTCACGAAAAGTCTATGACATGACGATGGATGTCCTTCAGCGGGACTACCGGGAAATTGCTTCGCTGGCAGAACTAGCGAAACGAGTGGGATACAGCGGCGAGTATCTTTGTCGGATCTTCAAGAAATACCATGGGGAATCGCCGTATCAGGTGCTGCTGCATCGCAAGATGAGTGCAGCATGGCTGCTTTTGCGTGATGGTGAGTTACAGGTTGGTGCAGTCGCGCGTGAAATTGGTTTTGATGACCAGCTGCACTTTTCCCGTGTCTTTCGCAAGGTGATGGGCTGTGCGCCAAGTGCTGTCTAGAGACTGAGTTCCAATTGCTCTGCGCCACGGTGTGCTTCGGCGAAGCGCACGCCGAGGCCGAGCAGTCTGACGGGTTCACCGCTGCGGCCCCAAGCTTCGCAAAGGAGTTCGCGGTAGGCTCGCAGCTCTGGCTGGCGACCTGCCTTCTCCGCGGTTGTGCGTTGGAAGTCGCTAAATTTGAGCTTTACCACAAGTTTGGCGATCTGCCGGTCGGGTGCATCGGATCGCAGATCATCGATCAACTCTTTGTGTTGGCGCTCAAGCTGCGCTTCGCAGGCCTCAAAGGTTTCCAAGTCTTTGCCAAAGGTGTGTTCGCAGCTCATACTCTTGCGGATCCGGTTGGGCTCGACGGATCGGTCGTCGATGCCTCGGCACAAGTTGTAGAGCTCTAGACCGAAGCTGCCAAATTGGCGTGCAAGCTCGGTCTGGTCGAGTTGTTGGAGCTGGCTGCAAGTTTCTATTCCCAGTTCGGCGAAGCGCGCGGCACTCTTCGGGCCAACGCCCCAAATCTTACGAACCGGCAGCGGCTCCATGAATTCAAGGACGCGCGATGGGCTGACCACGCATTGTCCATCGGGCTTATTCCAGTCGCTAGCGATTTTCGCGATTAGTTTATTGGGCGCGACGCCAGCCGATGCGGTGAGTCCGGTTTCGTTGCGAATGGTATCGCGTAGCTCAGTGGCGATGTCTGCGCCTCGCTGCTTCAGATGGGTGACATCAAGGTAGGCTTCGTCCAGTGACAGCGGTTCGACCAGATTGGTGTAGCGATGGAAGATCTCGCGAACCTGCTTGGAAATTGCTCGATAGAGTTCGAAGCGCACGGGAAGGATTATGAGATCCGGACAGAGTTCGCGCGCTTTGAAGACTGGCATCGCTGAGCGCACACCGAATTCGCGGGCGTGGTAATTGCAGGTGGTCAAGACACCACGCCCTGAGGATCCGCCCACTGCGATCGGCTTGCTGGCTAGATGGGGTCGCTCGCGCATTTCGCAGGCGGCATAGAAGCAGTCCATGTCGATATGAATGATGCGGCGGGTCGCTTGCATGTATATACTTGATACAGCGGTATCCTTTTTGACAACACTGCGCACTTAGGTGCTCACCTAATACCGCTCTACAAAATTGTTGACCCCTTAGCGCCGCGACCTGTTCAAAATCGCGCATCCGAGGACGAGGCTGAGAGTTGCGCTGGCGGCGTTGGTCGCCTTTCGCAGGGCCTCGACCCAACAGGAGACACCCGCCTTGCTGCGCAACTATCAACCCCGAACTTTTAAAAGCTGATCGGCTGCGCCAAAATAAAGGGCCGCACGATCATCGCGGTGAAGCGGGTTCCGCTTTCGACCCAGTGTTTGGCGTGTAGATCGCACGGCTGAACTAGGTCGCCGGACTTTATCCACGCTTTTACCTGATCCTTGTTGTCTTCGGCAAAGGCGAGTCCGGCGGTTTTCAGGTCGAGCGAGGGGTCCACGTAGACGAGATTTCCAGCTTCAAAATGCGGCTTCAAGTAGTTCCAGTCGACGTCGCCGGAGTATTTCTCCAGTTTTTCAGCGTCCGTGCTCTTGTCTTCTGCAGGTGCAAACTTGTCGTTGAACATTGCGGCATTCTGCGGAGTAGAACGTGGGAATAAAAGTGGAAAGTGTAGCGTTTGCGATTTTGAGCCACAATCTACCTGACCCCTGATAATCAGTATTTTAGGCTTGCAGGGCAGGGCTCTGAGCCTACTTTCGCGCGTCTCTCTGCGGTGGTTGGCACCACCGCGCCGGGTTTCGGCCCACCACAAAATAGAACATCCAACCAAGCCGCGCGCCTAGCGCCGGCATATTACAGTTAATATGAGTAATCTCATGGAAGAGCTGCTTGCGAGCAGCACCGTAGACAATCTCACCGAAGGCTCGATCATTTCGGGCGTTATTATTGAGATTCGTCCCATCGAAGTAGTCGTAGACATCGGTGGTAAATCCGAAGGCATCGTGCACGCCAGTGAGTTCGTCGATATGAGCGAACTGCAAATTGGTGACACACTCGAAGTTTATCTCGAAAAGCTCGAAGACAAGGAGGGTAACCCGGTTATCTCCTTCGACAAGGCCGAGCAAAAGAAGAACTGGGAGAAGATTGTCGATAACTGCGAAGAGGGTTCCATCATTCAGGGCCGTGTTCGCTCCAAGGTTAAGGGTGGCCTGATCGTTTCGATCGGTGTCGATTCCTTCCTCCCTGCATCGCAGATCGATATCCAACCGCCTAAGAACCTCGACCAATACGTTGGTCAGACTTACGATTTCAAGGTCGTTAAGATCAATCTCGACCGCAAGAACATCGTCGTTTCCCGCCGCGAGCTTATCGAAGAGCAACGCATGGAGAAGCGCCGCACACTTCTCGAAGAGGTCAAGCCAGGCGACAAGCGTCGTGGCCAAGTCAAGAACATCACCGACTACGGTGCGTTCGTCGACCTCGACGGTCTCGACGGTCTCCTTCACATTACCGACATGTCTTGGGGCCGCATCCAGCACCCATCTGAGATGGTTAAGCAAGGTGAAGAGATCGAAGTCGTCATCATCGAAATCGACCGCGACCGCGAGCGTGTTTCCCTTGGTCTCAAGCAACTTGCTGACAACCCATGGGATCGCATCGAAGAGAACTACCCGGTTGGTGCTACTATCTCCGGTAAGGTTGTTAACCTCGTTCCTTACGGTGCCTTCGTCGAAATTGAAGAAGGTGTTGAAGGTCTCGTTCACGTTACCGAACTTTCCTGGACCAAACGTATCTCCAAGCCAGGCGAAGTCCTTCGCATCGGTGAAGAGATTCAAGCAGTTGTCCTCGGCATCCAGAAGGAGGAGCAAAAGATCTCCCTCGGTGTCCGTCAGCTCGACGCCAACCCATGGGATATGGCTCGCCACAACTACCCGGTTGGTGCACGCGTTCGTGGTAAGGTTCGTAACCTTACTACCTACGGTGCCTTCGTTGAACTCGAAGAGGGGATCGACGGTATGGTTCACGTTTCCGACATGTCATGGACCCGCAAGGTCAACCACCCATCTGAGGTGGTCAAGAAGGGTGACGAAGTTGATGCAATCGTTCTCGACGTCGATGCAGACAGCCAGCGTATCTCGCTCGGCATGAAGCAGCTTGCAACTGACCCATGGGACGAAATTGAAACACACTTCAAGATCGGCGACATGGTTAACGGCAAGATCTCTAAGATCACCAGTTACGGTGCGTTCGTCGAACTCGACAACGACATCGACGGTCTCGTGCACATCTCGCAGATCAGCGAAGAGCGTGTTGAGAAGATCAAGGATGTCCTCAACGAGGGTGAAGAAGTCACTGCACGTGTTATTAAGATCGACAAGGACGAGCGCCGTATCGGTCTTTCCGTTAAGGCTGCCAACTACAGCGAGGAAGACCTCGCTAAGGAGCGCCAAGCCTTCGATAACGTTACTGCGACTGAAGACCTCACCAACCTTGGTGACCTTCTAGACGAAGCGACCAAGTAAGCATCCCGCTTACCGATCCATTCTTTCAAAAGCCTCCGACGCAAGTCGGGGGCTTTTTTGCGTGGGCTCGGCATTGTATTGACCTGCGGAAGATATGCCTGCGATGAAGGGCAAGTTTGAGAGTGTAAGGGGCGCTGTCTAAGGACAATCCTGCGGAGCCTCCTGCTTACAAAACGAGGGTTCGAATCGAGGCCTTTCGTCGGCTTTAGGCTATGTTGTGGCATTCGGTATCCGCACAAATCTCTTTGATTCGCTCGCAGGGCAAACTTTCTTATGCAATTTGCCTCGCTACGGATCCATGGGATACGGACAGCGCGACAGAGATTCAGCAAACTGGACCGTAACCGAGTCTGACCGAGAACACACACGGCGTCACGACGTTTCCATGTCTGATCGATAAGCACGGTCGGTTGAACCTGAACGAGGCGGTCGGACTTTTGGAGTTGTCTGATTTGATTCGCGACTGGCCCATTTTTCAGGAAGTCCGTTTGCCTAGAGCACATTGCAGAAAGATAGGCGCCTAGGTGAACGCCGCTACGTGAGCCGCGCACGGCGCCCGCACAGGAGCGCACCGAGGTGCGTAACTGGGCGGGCAACGCCGCGAACTCCCGTAGCGGCCTCATCACGCGTGACTGGGCGGATTTTGGCCGCAGCGGCGCTGGTAGCGGCGGCACGGGTCCTTGACCCGCCTCCGTCGCTACCGCCTGGCTGTGACCAAAATCCATCCCAGCCTATGAGACTATCTTTCTGCAATGTGCTCTAGTTTGGGTAAATTCGAATTGGTATAAGCCGGATATTGCTCCGCATGGCGAGAGTTTGAAGGCTGTGGGGTGTTCGATCTATAAAAAAAACCGAGCGCGGGAATAGCGCTCGGTTTTTCGAGAATGGAAGTTTGTGAAGGTCTAACTAACTTCTTTTTAGTTATTTTTTATCTTTGCTTTGAGAATTTCCAGCGGCTTGTAAGGGCCGACATAATCTCCGTTCTCATAACTGTCGGCTACGACCTTGCCGTTCTTGTCGACGACAACAAGCTGTGGAATGCCGTTGCCTTGAAGTGCGCTGATGGATTTCGAAGAGCGGCGTTCGTCGAACGAACGAGCGAGAAATTTCATACCGTAGTCGCTCATGTATTCTTTCATCGCTTTTTCGCTGCGATCACCACTGATGAAGATGAGCTCAAAGTTGTCACGATGGCCGATAGCTTCGTTGTAGAACTCCGTGAGTTTCGGGGTGAATGCGCGGCAGGGAGGGCACCATTGTGCGGAGAAGTAGAACGCGTAGTAGTCTTTCGAGCCAAGGCTTTCAGCGGTTACCTTCGAGAGCTTACCATCTTCGAGGCGGACTAGGTGCTCCGTGGCTTCTGCTTCAAATGCAGTTGGCTCGGCGAATGCAACGGACGCGCTGAGAGAGGAAAGGCAAATAACGGAAAGGAGGGTTTTGAATTGATTCATACGATACCTAGAGTAACGGGAAACGGTTTTTGTTCCCGAGAGATGAAAAAAGTCAGCCCACTTGCTCGCTGAGCACTTGGTTGATCGCTTGATCGAGAATTTCAGTGGTCACGGGTTTGGCGAGAAAGTGTTCGCCACCGCTTTCGTAGAGGCCGCGTCCGGATTCTTGGCGCGAGACCATTGCCGAAACAAAAATTATCGGGATGTGTGCAGTGCTGGGGTGTTGGCGAATGAGCGTTGCGACGTCGCCGCCGTCTATCTCGGGCATGACGACATCAAGCAATACGATATCCGGCTGGAATGTGTTGGTGGCCGTGTAGGCTTTGCGGCTCTCATTGACCATCTCGACCTGATAGTCGCCCGCGCTTTCGAGGTTTAGTTTAATCATACGGGTGAACGGCGCTTCGTCGTCGATCACCAGCACGCGACAAGGGGTATTTTTCGCTGCAGCAGTCATTTGGATGGGGTGGTTGGGAAGATTAGCCGAGCGCACGCACCACGCCCTTTTTTCTTATTTTCAAGTGTAACGTATCCGCGGTGCATTTCAACTATACTTCGGGTTACGGATAATCCGAGGCCGGTGCCGTTACCGGTGGTTCGGGTCGAGAAGAAGGGATCAAAAAGCTTGTTGAGGTTTTCTTCGTCAATGCCGTGGCCGGTGTCTTCGATCTCGACGACTGCCAGTGGATCGCCAATTCGGAAGCGCTCAGTCATTTCGCTCGAAACGTTGTTGCCAGTGTGCTGCATGCGTGTCGACAGACTACGAACGGTGAGTTCGCCGCCTTCGGGCATCACGGAGATCGCATTGAGAAAGAGGTTAATGAAGACCTGTTCAAGTTTGGAACCGTCCATGGAGATGGGTTGAAGTTCAGGCGCCAGCTCGGAAGTGACAGTGACACGTGCTTCGTTGAAATTGTGGCGCATGAGGGCGAGCACGCGCTCGATAAGGCCATTAAGATCGCCAGATTCCATGCTGACTTCGTGCGGCGCCGAATAGTCGAGAAGTTCAAAAATCACGTCGTTTGCTTTGCGAGTGGCAGCCTCCATGTCGTTGAGTAGGTCGAGCAGTGCGCGTGGGCCTTCGATTTGTTTTTTCAGGTATTCGACGCCGAGTGTGACAACACCGAGGGGGTTTTTGACCTCGTGTGCAACGCCCGCTGCCAAGCGTCCCACCGTCTTGAGTTTTTCGGCTTCGATCAGCTGTAGCTGGGCCTCATTTAGAATCTCGATCGT
Organism: Puniceicoccaceae bacterium; assembly: GCA_022448605.1. Taxonomy (GTDB): domain Bacteria; phylum Verrucomicrobiota; class Verrucomicrobiia; order Opitutales; family Coraliomargaritaceae; genus Thalassobacterium. Next base: position 16,003 of record JAKVCM010000059.1, read on the forward strand.
TTGTCGAAGTTTAAGCTCGTTGGCTTTTTGGAGGGTGATGTCGCGGGAGATGCCAATTGTCCCAACGGCATTACCTGAGTCATCGAATAGGGGGACTTTGCTGGTGAGATTCCAAATCTCCGAGCCATCGGGGCGCTCCCTTCGCTCTTCGAAATCAATCAGACCTTTCGCATCGCGCATGACATCGAGGTCTACCTGATGGCTGCGCTTCGCTGCTTCGTCGTTCATGTGATCAAGGACGGTGGTCCCGATTACGGAAGCCTCGCTTTTTGCACCGAGGAATTTGACCTGTGGAGGGTTCGCACCGATGTAGCGCCCTTCGCCATCCTTGACGAATACCTGATCCGGGATGTTGTTAAGAATCGTCTGCAGTAAGTTATGCTCCTTGCGCAGGTTCTCTTGGGCTTCATGCAGATCGGTTACATCGCGTGAAATCCCCATCGTGCCGATGATGTTATCTTTTGCATCTTTCAGCGGTAGCTTGGTGGTGTTCACCCATCCAATTGAGCCATCCTCGAAGGTTTCTTTTTCGAGTTTGCCGATGATTGGCTCACCAGTCGTCATGATGTTTTTCTCATCCGAGAATGCTGGCTGTGCGTGCTCACGGGTAAATAGGTCGAAGTCTGTCAGGCCTAAAATGGATCGGTCGCTCAGACCGTATTTCTGAGCCATTGCCTCGTTAACTTTTGTGAACTGGCTTTTCTTGTCCTTGAAGTAGACGGCATCGGGAATGTTATCCAACAGCGAATGCAGGAGCGCTTGATCGTGGAGTAGTTCGTATTCCTTCAGTCGACGGCGAATCGCGTGGCTGATACGTGTGGGGAGCTCGCCATCCATAAGCGATTCGGCCAATAGGTAGTCGTCAACGAGGTGTATGACCTCGTGGTAGCTCATCAGTTGCTCGTGGTTGCGGCAGAGGCAGATCAGCGCGACCTTCGTGTGCAGGTTTCCGATCCAGTGAATCGCGTCCAGTGCTTGGCTGCGCTCGATACGCATGTCTAGTAACACGGCATGGCAGACTCCTTCTAGATCCAATAGCTTGAGCTGACTGAGTTGCTGGATGCGCCTAAGTTCGTATTTGCCCGCGTTGGCTTGCTCTAGTTGGTCGTGTAGCGATACCTCCTCTGCTGGGTCAACACTAAGCAGTAGAAGCTCTCGGGGGTATCCGGGGAGGGCATGTGGGCGCTTGCTCACGAGGCCTAGAGGCTAGCCGCCTCCGCCGCGGGGCACAAGCCTCGACTGAGTAGGCTTAGGAGTCGGTGAGGCAGGACTGTGCAAAACGCTGAATCGATTCGACGATACGGCTGAGACCATTGCGGCGGTTGGGGGAGAGATGCTGGGTGATGCCAACTTCTCCGAGGAAAGCGGCGTTCTCGCTGATGATCTCGTCAGGTTTTGCGTCGCTGTAAAAGTTGCAGAGCAGGCTGGCGATGCCCTTAACTATTGCGGAATCAGACTCCGATTTGAAGTAGCAGAGCCCGTCTCTGAATTCCGGCACGACCCAGAGCTGTGACATGCAGCCTTCGATCTTGAAGCTGTCGATACGGAGGTCTTCTGGGAGGCCCTTCGCTTTTTTGCCAAGCTCGACGATGTGGCCTAGACGCTCGTAAGCATCTGGGATCAAGGTGATTTCCTCCACGAGGGCGGCTTGTTTCTCGGCTAAACTCATGATCTCTGTGTATCAAACTGGGACGGCACTTTGAAAGCCAAATTATCGGTCTCGGTCGGATGTCCTTTCATTCTTAATCATAATCTTAATCTTAATCCTAGTCTCTCTCTGTGTTCTGGGTAGATCAAATCGAAGCGATATAAGATTAAAAGGGGCGCGAAAAAGCCCCGCCGGCGAACCGACAGGGCTTTGTTGGAAATCAATCCGTGGTGTGGACTACTTCTGGATGGCAGCTTGTGCAGCAGCCAGACGTGCAACCGGAACGCGTGGTGGCGAGCAGGATACGTAGTTCAGACCCACGTTGTGGAAGAACTTGATCGATGCTGGATCACCGCCGTGCTCACCGCAGATGCCGAGCTTGATGCCCTTGCGAGCAGCCTTACCCTTGGTCGCGCCGATTTCAACAAGCTGGCCAACGCCAGATGCGTCGATGGATGCGAATGGGTTCTGCGGAAGGATGTCGAGTTCCTTATACTTACCGAGGAAGGAACCGGCGTCATCACGGCTCATGCCAAGACCTGTTTGTGTGAGGTCGTTGGTGCCGAAGCTGAAGAACTCTGCAGTTTCGGCGATCTCGTCAGCCGTGAGCGCGCCACGAGGAACTTCGATCATGGTGCCGACGAGGTATTCAAACTTCACGCCCTTCTTGGCCATGACTTCAGCAGCCACGCGGTGAACGACTTCAACTTGGTTCTTGAGCTCGTCTGCGAAACCAACGAGTGGGATCATGACTTCAGGAATCACCTTGATTGGCTTCTTGAGCTTGTAGCAAGCTGCAGCTGCTTCGAAGATTGCCTGAGCCTGCATCTCGGTGATTTCCGGGTAGGAGATACCGAGACGACAACCACGGTGACCAAGCATTGGGTTGGCTTCGTGGAGTGCATGCACGCGGTTGGAGATCACGTCGACCTTCACGCCGAGAGAGTTTGCCAGCTCGCGCTTGGAAGACTCGTCGTGCGGGAGGAACTCGTGAAGAGGTGGGTCAAGGAGACGAACGGTAACCGGACGGCCACCCATTGCCTTGAACAGACCAGTGAAGTCCTTGCGCTGGAAGGGAAGAAGCTTCTTGAGAGCCTTGCGGCGCTCCTTCTCGTCAGTTGCGAGAATCATCTGACGCATGAATGTGATACGCTCACCTTCGAAGAACATGTGCTCAGTACGGCAGAGGCCGATACCTTCAGCGCCGTAGGCAACCGCTGCTGCGGATTGGCCAGGTGTGTCGGCATTGGTCCGGACGCCAAGCTTGCGGTGCTTGTCTGCCCACTTCATGACTTGCTCATACATTTGGTAGGTGTAGCTGTCCTGTGCCTTGAGCTTGCCATTGAGAACTTGGTTCACCTCGGACGGTGCTGTTTCAACGGAGCCCGCGTAGATCGCACCAGTTGTGCCGTTGATGGAGATGTCGTCACCTTCCTTTAGGACGGTGCCGTCAACCTTGAGTGTGCCAGCGCCGTAGTTGATGACCACGTCGGATGCGCCACAGACACAAACCTTGTTCATTTGGCGAGCAACCAGAGCAGCGTGCGAGGAGACACCACCACGGGACGTGAGGATACCTTCCGCTGCGATCATACCGCGAAGGTCTTCTGGCGTGGTTTCAACACGGCAGAGAATCGCGCGGCCACCTGCTTCAGCCACAGCCTCGGCCTTGTCAGCGGTAAAGCAGACCTTACCGGACGCAGCACCCGGGCCAGCTGGAAGACCAGTTGCGAGTGTCTTTGCTTTCTTCTCTGCTGCTGGGTCGAAGACCGCAACGAGGAGGGAAGAGATAGAGTCGGCAGGGATCTTGAGGAGCGCTGTCTTTTGGTCGATGAACTTTTCTTTGTTCATCTCAACAGCGATACGAACCGCTGCGAGACCAGTGCGTTTACCGTTACGAGTCTGAAGCATGTAGAGCTTGTTGTCTTCAACGGTGAACTCGAAGTCCTGCATGTCCTTGAAGTGCTTCTCAAGCTTCTTGCAGACTGCGACTAGTTCTGCGTGAGCGTGAGGCATTTCTTCGGCAAGTTGTGCGATTGGGTTTGCGTTACGGATACCGGCAACGACGTCTTCACCTTGAGCGTTGATGAGATACTCACCGTAGAAGACCTTTTCACCGTTCGCAGGGTCGCGGGTGAAAGCAACACCAGTTGCGCATGTGTCACCCATATTACCGAAGACCATTGCTTGAACGTTAACCGCGGTACCCCATTCAGCGGGGATGCCATATTTTTGGCGGTAAAGGATCGCGCGCTCGTTTTGCCAGGATTTGAAGACCGCACCAACTGAGCCCCAGAGTTGCTCGTATGCATCTTGTGGGAAGGAAGTACCGGTGCGCTTCTTGATCACAGCCTTGTAGCGCTTGATCAATTCCTTGAGGTTGGCTGCTGTAAGTTCGTTGTCGAGCTCGACGCCGACTTCCTTGCGAAGCTTTTCGAGAGTTTCTTCGAACGGGCAGTGCTCGTTTTCGCTGCGAGCCTGAACGCCCATGACGACGTCACCATACATCTGGATGAAGCGGCGGTAGCAGTCGTAAGCGAACGCTTCGTTGCCGGACTCCTTCGCGAGTGCCTTAACGGTTTTGTCGTTGAGACCCAGGTTAAGGATGGTGTCCATCATACCTGGCATGGACTCGCGAGCACCGGAGCGGACGGAAAGGAGGAGCGGATTCTTTTCCGCACCGAGCTTCTTGCCGAGTTGCTTTTCGATAACGGCAACCGAAGCCTTAACTTCCTTTGCAAGTGTCTTGGGGTATTGGCGACCGTTGTCGTAGAAGTATGTGCAAACTTCTGTAGTGATGGTGAAGCCTGGAGGAACAGGCAGGCCGATACGGGCCATCTCAGCGAGGTTTGCACCCTTACCGCCGAGGAGTTCACGGAGCTTAGCATTGCCGTCGGTCTTGTCACCGAAGTCGTAGCTATACTTTACTGCTTTAACAGCCTTTTTAGCGACCTTGCGCTTGACTGCCTTTTTCGTGGTTTTTTTTGCTTTTTTAGCTGGCATAAGAAACGATCATTTTGTGGATCGAGTTGAGGTCCGAAATCACCCTTGGAGGGGGCGCCTTCGGCGTGAGAAAAGCGTGTAGAAAATGTATTTCGTCATGCCTGTCAATGGATTAGCGGACTAGTTCATACGAAGTTGCATCGGTGTCATTGGATTCAATAGATTCACTCATTGGGGTTGCCAGTTGGCGGCTCTCTTGCATAGCTCGAACTGAATGAGCGACGAGCGACCTAGAAACGATGATGCAGAAGAGATGTCTGATGATCTGAATCAGGCTTCTCCGGATGCCGATGAACACCATCAGCCGGAGCTGGACGGTTTGGATGACGAGCAGGTCAATGCTGAAACAGTTGATCAGCCCCAAGATTCGATCGACGAGTCTGCGGGCTCGCTCGAGAAAGCCGCCGGCGAAGAGTTCGACAATGTTTTCGGGGATTCGGACAATGACGATGACGCGTCGGATGATGATCACGACGAGTATGACTACTATGATTACGACGATTACGATGGGTATTCCGAAGAGGATTACGATCTCGACGATCGTGACGGTCCTTCGAAGCCACGTTCAGTTGCCCATCGCGTCATCACCCGTGAACGCAATACGGATGATATCGAAAAAGTGAGTGAGAGTGGGGCCGATGCCGACACAGATGCAGCATCGGAGGATGAGGAGGGTGGCATGTCCTTTCTGGATCATCTCGAGGAGTTTCGTTGGACACTCGGACGGAGTGCCTTAGCCTTCGTTGTGGGAATTTTGGTCGTCGTTTATTTCCACAAAGATATCTCCGTTCTGCTTCAACTACCGCTCAATACGGCTTATGGTTCGGCAGAGGTTGCGAGTAAAAATCTAATCACTTACAAAGCGATGGGTGTGATCATGGTACTGTTGCAGATCGCTTTGCTTGGAGGCCTGACCTTATCGATGCCGTTTATGCTGTATTTTGTTGGTAGTTTTATTGCACCCGGTCTCACTGAGAAGGAGCGGCGTATTTTGAGGCCAGCCTGTTTTGCGGCCTTCTTGCTGTTCATCATGGGCGTGCTTTTTGCGTTCTATATCATTCTACCTTTGGCGCTCGGTTTTACTGTGCGACTGAATCAGCACTTGGGCTTCGATATCTTCTGGGCCGCGTCGGATTATTATAACATGGTGGTCTGGTTCTCGCTGGGGATTGGAGCATTTTTCCAATTCCCGCTGATTGTTGTCATCCTGGTTTTCATCGGTGTCTTATCGACCGCGACCTTGAAGCGGGTGAGGCGTGCGGTATTTGTTGGTCTGATGGTCTTTTCGGCTTTGGTCTCCCCTGGTGGCGATCCGCTTTCACTGGGCGTAACAACTGGATTCATGTATCTCCTCTATGAGTTGGCGATTTGGATCGGAGGTCGTCTGGAGGCTAAGAAGCTTGCAGAGGAGGAAGCGCGAGCATAGCCGGACGGTCGACCCGATGATGAAGATCGAGCTATCACTCCTTTTTGAGTAAGCATGCCTGAGCATCCGTTGGTCTGCGTAGAGGTTGGAGTGCACAAAAAAGCCACTCTCCTTGAGAGTGGCTTGTGAAAGTGGTTTGTAGCCGGTAGCTACTCGGATGCCTTCTGTTTCTTTTGGTCAGCCAGCACGATCAGAAACATGTTGATCGCGAACCAGAACGTCGTGGCGATCGGAACCGCTGCGAAGCTTGCTTGCACCTGAGCCCAGAACGGGTCCGGCGAAAAAGTGTAGGGAAGCAAAAGGACCGACATCAGGGCGAAGACGCCAATCGATGAAAGCACGCCAAATGCGATCTGTCCCTTGGTCAGCAATTTCTGGTAGGCAATTTGTTGCATGATGGCCTAGAGCAAAGCCTGCCACTAGCGACTGTCAAAGCGAAACTCAGCACATTTGTGGATCGGGTGGTGGTTCTGTCGGATCTCATCGGGTATAGGCTCGCAATTTCTCGCTTGAACTCGGCTGTCGGCTCTCCATTGTTCTGCGCTTTTCGAAATTTCATCCCCCGCAATCCATGGGTGCTCTAATAATCAGTCTTTTAACTCTCGTTCTCATTCTAATCTCCGGATTCATTGTCCTGCTCGTCCTGATGCAGCGCACGAGTCAGAGTGGGGGAATGGGTGCTGCCCTTGGTGGCGGTGCGGCAGAGTCTGCATTCGGTGCAGACACCAATAATGTTCTTACGAAGGGAACGATTTACGGAATCATCGCGTTTTTCGTGGTTTCATTGGGACTTTATCTCGTTTACCAAGGCCGCGACGCAGACAAGTCGGTCGTGATCGATACTGAAACGCTGATCACTTCGACCGAAGAAGCCGAGGAAACCGCTGAAACCGTGACCGCAGTCGACGCTGCCTTACCTGCGATCGAGGAAATTGCACTCGATTCGACTGAGGAGGGAACTGTAGAGGCGTCTGCAGAGTCTGAGGAATTGTCTGTCGAAGTTGAGGCACCTGTTGCGCCGGAAGCTCCGGTCGTTGAAGAAGCCGCTCCGACGCCGTCTAATTAATGTCTACTTCTCCTTGTAATACATCCCTAGTCTTTCTGAAAAGGTCAGCTGCCACCGTTCTCGGTGTTGCTGGCCTTTTTTGTATCTTCGCTTCGAGCCCGGTGGTTGCGAAGCAACCGCCGAGCGCCGACAATCGCTATGAGGTGATTGACCCTGAAGAGGGCGAGCGACGGATGAATATGTTTCGGCGTCAACGTCTGGACGGGGATTATTGTTTCCGCTTTGAGCTCGAGCACCTGCCGCGCCGTGGCAAAACCATTCGCTACTACGGGACCATGTGGGGCTCGTGGAATGAACAAGGACCAGTCACTCGAATACAAGTTGCGTCTGAGCCTGGCGTATTGGTTGCGAATGATGATAAGCAGATCGAAATGATTTTGCAAAATGGGCCGTCGCCGTATGCGTGGTTGAGAGGTTCTCTGACTGAGGATTTTGTCGAATTGTCTGGCGATGCTTTGCTGAGTCCTATTTTGCCGGAGATCGTTTACGCACCGTTCGATATGCAGATGCCTTTCCTCTACTGGGATGACTTTAGGTATGAGGGGCCAGTACGGGTAAAGAGTCGTATCGCGCAGACCTTTCTGATGTTGCCACCCGATGACGTGGGGTGGGCAAACTCAGTGCGCGTGGGTATTGATGACGCGTATAACGCTTTGCTGCGGATTGAAGTTATGTCGGCGGATTCGGAGCCTAGGTCACAGTTTACAGTGGAGAGTTTCAAGAAGGTGCAGGAGCAGTGGATTGTTAAGCGAATCACTCTAAAGGATAATGAGACGGGTGACCGAACGCGCTTTAAAGTGCGGGCTGCGAGTGTAGGGTTGATTCTCCCTGAAGAGATTTTTCTTCCAGAAGTGAACGTTAGCTTTCCGACGATTCCGGAAAGTATGTTTGAGATTCTCTAAGTGACAAAGCGCTAGTTCTCGTGCGTGACTGTTCTGTAAATCTTTTGTATTGACATTGTTACTACAAATTGCAGCGTTTTGCGTCATCGCCAGCGATATCGTCTATGAGTAGCAACACTGCGAGCCCACTAACATTCGATTTACAACAAGATCTCTACGAAAAGTTGGTAGAGGTCCAGCGCCAAGTCGGCGCCCGATCTCTGAGCGAGGTCGTTCGTTATGCGGTATCGGTTCTGGACTCTTCGAAACTAGACCTCAATCCCGCCGAGCACCGTCAAATTTCAGTTCGGTTGTCTTCCGAGTTGCGCACGCATCTCGTTCTACTGAGCAAGAAGAATAAGGTAAGCCTCGGGGAACTCCTCCGAGCAGCGTTGGATAATATGCCAACCAACCCGTCTACCTTTAACCTCGAAAACACTATGCCTAAGAAGAAAGTAACCAAGAAGAAGGTGGCCAAAAAGGCCGTGAAGAAAGCACCAGCCAAGAAGGCTGTTAAGAAGAAGGCCGCCAAGAAAAAGGTGGTGAAAAAGGCCGTAAAGAAAGCACCAGCTAAAAAAGCAGCGAAGAAGAAAGTTGCAAAGAAAGCGGTGAAGAAGGCAGCCAAGAAAAAGGTAGCGAAGAAGGCAGCCAAGAAGAAGGTTGCGAAGAAAGCTGCTAATAAAAAGGTAGTGAAGAAAGCAGCCAAGAAGAAGGTCGCCAAGAAGAAGGTGGCCAAAAAGGCTGTGAAGAAAGCTGCGAAGAAGGCTGTTAAGAAAAAGGTAGCCAAGAAAAAGGTCGCCAAGAAGGCCGCCAAGAAGGCTGTTAAGAAGCCTGCAAAGAAAAAGGCAGCTAAGAAAAAAGTAGCCAAAAAGAAGTAGGCCCCATCTGGGTTCATTCTTAGGCTAGGCTTGCTTTTGCTGGGGCAGAAGTCTTTGATCCTGCGCTCTCCTGAGTCCGCGTAATCTGCGCTCGACTCGGAGAGCGTTTTTTTATTCATGTCTGATCAAAACAAACTATCTACTTGGGCCAGTAACATCGCGCCGTCGCCGACGCTGGCTGTTGATGCGAAAGCTAAAGAGCTGAAAGCCGCGGGCGAAGACGTCTGTGGTTTCGGTGCTGGTGAACCGGATTTCGACACACCGGAGTTCATCAAAGAAGCCTGTGCAAAGGCACTCGCTGAAGGTAAAACCAAGTATGCTCCGGCACCCGGGATTCCTGCCTTGCGTTCCGCGCTGGCTGAGAAATACCGGAATGACAATGGTGTGGAGGGTGTTGAGCCTGCACAAATCGTCGTCAGCCCGGGCGGTAAGTATTCCTGCTACCTAGCGATCATGGCAGTGGTCAGCCCTGGGGATGAGGTAATTATTCCGGCGCCATATTGGGTGAGTTACCCGGAGATGGTTAAACTCGCGGGTGGTACGCCCAAGAGCATTTTTGCCGGGGCGGATGCTGAGTTTAAGATCACACCGGAGCAGTTGAAGGAGGCGATTACGCCAAAGACTCGCATGGTGATAATAAACAGCCCGTCCAACCCAACCGGTGCGATTTATACCCGCTCTGAGCTCGAAGCGCTCACACAAGTCGCTGTCGAGGCAGGCATTTATATCATGTCGGACGAGATCTACGAGTATCTCCTGTATGATGGTGTGGAGCACGTAAGTCCTGCTTCCTTTTCGAAGGAGGCCGCAGATTCAGTAATTACTGTCGCGGGTTTCAGCAAAACGTTCTCAATGACCGGCTGGCGCCTCGGCACCTTGATGGCACCACCTGCGGTTGCCAAAGCGGTTGCGAGTATCCAGAGTCAAACGAGTTCGAATGCCACGACCTTTGCTCAGTTTGGTGCCTTGGCTGCGATGGAAGACTGGGACAAGTCGATGGCTGCGGTCAGTGAAATGCTCACGGTTTTTGACCGTCGTCGTTTGCGCCTTCTGGAAGGTCTGACTGCAATTGACGGCGTCCAGTGCCCTCGTGCGCAGGGAGCTTTCTATCTCTTCCCGAATATCGATTCCTTTGGCCTCAGTGCCAATGACTTTGCTGGTCGAATCCTTGAAGAGGAAAAGGTCGCCTTGGTTCCGGGTGAGGGCTTCGGTGCGCCGGGCTACATCCGCCTGAGCTACGCCATTTCTGACGAGATGATCGAGAAGGGTATCGAACGTATCACTGGCTTTTGCGCAAAGCTTTAAAGCAAGTGCGGACTGCGGTGTCCGCCTTTCTTATTCCTAATTTCTAAGATTAAATAGTACTCAAATGAGCGATAAAGAAAAGATCCTCTACACAATCACTGACGAAGCGCCGGCGCTTGCGACACACTCGCTGCTGCCAATTATTGCAGCTTACACTGCTGCGGCTGGCGTATCTGTTGAAACGCGGGACATTTCCCTCTCCGGACGCATCCTTGCAAACTTCCCGGACTTCCTGACTGAAGAGCAACAGATTTCTGACGCGCTGGCTGAACTCGGTGAGCTCGCGAAGACTCCGGAAGCCAATATCATCAAGTTACCGAATATTTCTGCTTCTATCCCACAGATGAAAGCAGCTATTGCTGAGCTTCAAGCGCAGGGCTACAAGCTACCGGATTATCCAGAAGAGCCGTCGAGTGACGAAGAGAAATCGATCAAGGAGCGCTATGACAAGATCAAGGGTAGTGCGGTCAATCCAGTTCTCCGTGAAGGTAACTCCGATCGCCGCGCAGCGGCTGCGGTGAAACAATACGCGAAGAATAACCCGCACCGCATGGGCGCTTGGGCGACCGATTCGAAGTCCGTCGTCTCCAGTATGCCGGACAACGACTTCTTCGGTAACGAAAAGTCCGTAACGATTCCTGAAGCAACCACTGCGAAAATCGAGCTCGTCACTGCTGAAGGCAGCACCGTTCTTAGGGACGGCCTCGCATTGCAAGCGGGCGAAGTGCTCGACGGTACTTTTATGAGTGCTAAGGCACTTCGTGAATTCCTTGCAGGTGAAGTCGTCGCGACTAAGGAAGCTGGCACGCTTTTCTCGCTACACATGAAGGCAACCATGATGAAGGTCTCCGATCCAATCATCTTCGGCCACTGTGTGGAAGTGTTCTACAAAGCAGTCTTCGAAAAGCACGCGGATGCCATTGCTGAACTCGGTGTCGATGTGAAGAACGGTCTCGGCGACCTCTACGCAAAGATCGAATCACTTCCTGCGGAGAAGAAGGCAGAAATCGAAGCGGATATCGCTGCAGTTTACAAAACCGCACCGGACATCGCGATGGTAGATTCCGATAAGGGTATCACCAACCTCCATGTTCCAAGTGACGTGATCATCGATGCATCCATGCCAGCTGCGATTCGCGACTCCGGTAAGATGTGGAACAAAGCAGGCGAGCGTCAGGACGCAAACTTCGTCATCCCAGACCGCTGTTACTCCGGCGTTTACGCAGCAACCGTGGACTTCTGCCGCCAGAATGGTGCTTTCGATCCAGCAACCATGGGCACTGTGCCAAATGTTGGTCTTATGGCGCAAAAGGCCGAAGAGTATGGGTCCCACGACAAAACCTTTGAAATTCCAGCGGCTGGCACGGTTCGCGTAAGCGATGCAGCGGGCGAGGTGCTTTTCGAACACGAAGTGGAAGAGGGCGACATCTGGCGCGCATGCCAGGTCAAGGACGCTCCGATTCGCGACTGGGTGAAGCTTGCCGTGACGCGTGCACGTGCAACTGGCACACCCGCGATCTTCTGGCTTAACAAGGAGCGTGCACACGATGCCAACCTCATCACGAAGGTTGAAGAGTATCTCAAGGATCACGACACCGATGGTCTCGACCTCCGTATCCTTGCTCCGGTTGAAGCAACTCAAGTCACCCTTGAGCGTGCCAAAGCAGGGGAAGACACGATCTCCGTTACAGGCAACGTCCTTCGTGATTACCTGACCGACCTCTTCCCGATTCTCGAACTCGGCACCTCTGCAAAGATGCTTTCCATCGTTCCATTGATGAACGGCGGCGGTCTGTTCGAAACCGGTGCGGGCGGCTCGGCTCCAAAGCACGTTCAGCAGTTCGAAAAGGAAAATCACCTCCGCTGGGACTCCCTCGGTGAGTTCCTCGCACTCGGTGTTTCCCTTGAGCACCTCGCGACTGTCTTCAGCAACGACAAGGCACAGATCCTCGCCGAGACGCTCGACGTAGCGAACACCAAGTTCCTCGAAGAGAACAAGTCTCCATCTCGCAAGGTCAACGAACTCGACAACCGTGGCAGTCACTTCTATCTCGCGCTTTACTGGGCACAGGCACTCGCCGCTCAAGACAAGGATGCAGAGCTTAAGGCACGCTTTGCACCACTCGCGGAAGCATTGACTACAAACGAGTCCAAGATCGTCGACGAGCTCAACAGCGCTCAAGGCGTTGCGATGGACATCGCCGGCTACTACCGCCCAAGCGACGAACTCGCTGGAAAGGCCATGCGCCCAAGTGAGACCTTCAACGCGGCACTCGCAGCACTGTAGGAGAGGTTTCCGCCTCGATCCATTTCCAAATCACAAAAGCCCCGGTCTGCGTCCGGGGCTTTCTGTTATTTAAGCCGATGCGCTCAGATAATGAGATGTAATATCGTCGGCTAGACTAAAAGGTGTCTGCGGTAGCCTCCTGTTTAAGACCATGCTAATGGACAGCGAGTTCCCGTTTAAATCAGGGTAATGAAGTGCATAAGTTGTGTAGCCGGGGCCACTTCCCCCATGCCCGTAAGCAATTCCGAGAGGAGATTTTTTGAAGTGCATTAGCCCTAACCCGTAGGAAGGAATGTTTTCTGCCGGTGACTCAGCTAGCACTTCGACGGTTTGTGTTATTTCTTCTAAAGATGCTATATGGATGATTTGCTCGTCAAAGAGCGCATCGTAGAAACGAGCAATATCGCTTACGGTTGATATGAGGCAACCTGTTGCTATCCAGCCTGGATGATAATCTAGCCTAAAGTCGCCGCTGAATTGATCGTCTTCGCCCTCAAGTAATCTCAGTTCTGTATCAGGGCGGACAAACGGGTTGGTTTCATTGAGACCACATGGTTTGATAATAACTTTGTCGAGATAGTCATAGTAGGACATTCCGGACTTCGCCTCAATTAACTCTTTAAGTAGTCCATAACCAGGATTTGAATAGGCCCAGCTTTTTCCCGGATGAAACACGGGCCCCTTGCTAAGCCCGAAACGCATTAGTTTACTATAGCTCCATGGTTGAGCGGGTGTTGCTTTGACCGCTTCTTGGTAGATTGCGCTGGTGAAGTAATCACCCAGCCCACTCGTGTGATTGAGTAACTGACGGACCGTTATATCGGCGGTAATAGATGCCGCAGGCAAAAACGATGACACACTCTCATCTAAGAAATTGCCGTGTCTTTGGCATAGCTTGAGAATGGCGACGGCGGTAAATGTTTTGGTGATACTGTAGATGTAGTATGGGCGATTGTGCTCTGTTTTCGTGAGGGAGCCCGCGGAGAATGTTTGGATCTGATTATTCTCTGAAACGGCAAGCAGCATCCCTTTGCATCCAAGTTTCGGCAAAGAATTCTCGAGTAGCTGCGTGGGTTTAAAGTTCTTAAGCATGATCTTTGTTTAATAAAACAAGTTTACCCCATAAGCCTGAAACCACTTATCGTAAGTCACAATGATCGACTTCAGTCGTGTGGTCTGTGCGATGATGATTCGGTCAAAAGGATCGGCGTGATGGTCGGGGAGTTGCATTGTTGCCGCGAAATTCGCTGAACTGGCGGGCACTTCAGTCAGGCCGTAGTGGTCGACGCATTGAGACCAGAACGTTTCGGGCTTGAGGCCTCTGGGGAATTGCAACCCGAACTATGCAAACGGTCTTTTTGAGTGATCGAGTTCTGTTTTTAAGTGGCTAAATACTAGGCACATTCCGAATGCTCTAGGAATGTGCTCACCAAAATGGTGCTCAAAAATTCCTTAGGCGCGCAAGGCACATGGCTGCCTGTCAGGCTAGAGCACATTGCGCGCCCTATTGCATAATCCAGGTTCAAGCTGCAGCGCTTTTGCTTGAGGCAGAGTTCGAAGCAACTGCAGGCCGAGATGTAAACGCAGTCGGCGTCTCTGATGGCTTGTAGGGCTCTTGTGCTGAGGGGCCTGTCGGCGACTCCAGCGAGTGAGAGGAGGGCGCAGGTGTCGAGGATTACATCCATCCTTCGATGTTAGCCGGATTGACCGGAGCGGTGCCTTCGTCGGCGCTGAACAGCGGCTTGATTGACCGGCTCTTTGTTTGATGCGGCACCAAGTCGAACCAGGGCTTGCCACTCTTGCAAATGGTCACCGTCTCACCTGTATTAGCAAGATTGCCATGCTTGCTGAGGTTGCTCTTAGCCTCCCGTGTTGCGACTTTTATTCACGTGAATCAATTGCTCCCGTGATCGCCTCTGCTTCGCTCTGAGTGACTGACTTGCTCGTTAGGTTTGCTAGCGGATCATCGCACAGAACTTTAAGAAAAACGCAGGAGATGAGAAAGGTCCCTTTTGTAGATGGATGGGAGCCGTCTTTTTGGTAAAGGGCCTTGCCCAGAGCTGGGTCCTTCTCTCGAACTGCGGACCAGACTTCTCCGACTGGAGCGAGAAGTGCATCGTTCTTTCGAGCAGCTTCACGATAGGCCTTTGAGAGTTTTCCCTGCATGGTTTCAAAGTCTGGAAACAAATTCGGGTTTCGAGCGTCGCCGTCGCGCCGCCCCCATGTTAGATATAGAACAGGCCTTGCGCCCGCGTCTTGGATGATCTCGCAGAGCTCGTTTACTGCTTTGTTGAACGAGGCGGTGTATTGGCCTCCGAGTGCGGGTGTCTGGCTTTGTTCTTGAAGCACGACAAAGTCCCAATTGCCCGTCTGAATTGTTTGAATAGTTGCTTCCGTCTCGAGGTGCTGGGTGAGCGTCGCGCCGCCCTTTGTGATAAAGGATAGTTCCGCGTTGCTGTGTGGTGATTGATCGAGAAGTGTAGTTAGGGTCCCTTTGAGAGGTGCTGTGTAGCTGTTGCCGATGAAGAGAACT
Source organism: Puniceicoccaceae bacterium (assembly GCA_022448605.1). Classification (GTDB taxonomy): domain Bacteria; phylum Verrucomicrobiota; class Verrucomicrobiia; order Opitutales; family Coraliomargaritaceae; genus Thalassobacterium. Next base: position 31,030 of record JAKVCM010000059.1, read on the forward strand.
CTTGGTTTTGCCGCCTCAACAAGGCCAAGGCAAAGTGTGATTAGTAGGAGTAGGGAGCAGACTTTTTTCATTCAGCGTGAGCCTACGCGTCGCGACCGAACACAACAACCTGGAAGTCTCGTTACGTAGTCTGAAAAGGCGTGTGTCCTCATCATCTAGTTTCCGTGAATCACAATATCGACCCCGGAACAGAGTTCCGAGGCTACAAGCCCAACGCCGCTTTGATGGCAGGTGCCTTGTTGATCGCAGCTTTGAATTCGCCTACGTCGAAGTCGGCGACAACAAAGTCGCCGTGCACGAAGGTCGGTGCTTTGGTCTGGCCGCTGATTTGAACCATTTGGTCCATGAAAGGTTTGTTGGAGCGGACCTCGCGCACTTCGAGGTCGACTTGTTCCTTCTTAAAATAGCTGAGGGCTTGGTCGCACCATGGGCAGCCCGCTTTGACGTAGAGAATTGGTTTACTCATCCGGGTTTGCTAGCCGCGCCTAAGCGTAAGCGCCAGCCAGAAGCGACGCGCGTTCCTTCATTTCGATCTCGAGGACACCGGCCCAAGTACGCATGTAGAGCGCTGCGTTTTCCTTCTTTCCTTTTTCAAGGTAGCGGAAGCCGCCGGGTAGGGCGTTCAGCACTTGTTTGTTGGATAGGTGCTCAAGCTCATTGATGTCGTGGAGTTCAAGGCCAACCTCAAACATCAGGTCCATGATATCGTCCATGGGCGCCCCACTGGCCGGGCAGTAGTCATTGGCGAACTCGCTCCATTCGTCGAGGTATTGCGCACGAGCTGTTTGATAAATTTCTTTTTGGGACAGTGGCGTGATGCACTGCGCGAGGTGTCCACAATTGCAGCGTGCTGGGTTGCCCCAGTTGTAATCTGCGCCGTTTTCGATGTTTGCGGCTGCTTCGCGCAGCTTGTCGATGAGTTTTTGTGTTGGGCGTGCCATAATCGTCTTTCTTACACGCTAACAGAACCGAGTCTTACAGGAATGCAAGTGGCTCAAAGCTATTCGCTGGTCTCAGTTGGAATCTGATTATTAACCGGAACGGCGAGCACAGGCGTCTTTGTTTTGATCCAGACGTTTTGCTCTTTAAAAATCTTCGCGCTCACGGCTTCGCAGGCTTCACCGATCGTTTGCACGGGCATGCGGCGACCTTTGGGAGTGGTGTTGAATTCGTAGGCTGCCGAAATTACTTTCTCAGGTGCGGTGACCATGCTGTCGTCTTCAGGGATCTGCAGAACCCAACCGGTGATATCTTTGTCAGCCATGGATCCGTCCGGATCGGAAAGCATTACCACAAATTGCTTTTTCACTGGGGGAGGGCGATTGGCCTTTTCTTCCTCCTCCGCTTGAAGCTCCAGCTTGATTTCCTCCATGATCGCGCTGATTTTACGAATGTCACTTTCGTTGCGTTGAAGGATAAATTTGAGTGTATCGATATCGATTTTCGGCATGAGCAGAAGGCTTCTGCGAAAGCCAGCGGGGCGCAAGTCGGAAGTGATTTTACTTGTCTGTGTAGAGCAACTCGGCGTCGTCGAGAGATCCGCTTAGGGCATCAAATGATTCGATAAAGGTGGTGTTCTCGCTTTCGCCCCAATCCCACGTTTTACCGATGATGTAGTGACGGACCTTTAGTTCTTCGCTGGTTGCTTCGATACTGACGCTATCCGAGACCGTGCTAATGACTTGTGCGGCTGCCTCACCGCTTCGTGCTAGTTCGGAAATTACAGCAAGTGTGTCTCCTGTGCGGTAGACTTTTTGAATTTCAACATTCCAGCCAGAATCTGGAGTATCCAAGCGAACGGTGAGCTTGCGAGTTTGCGCTGACTTTTGGTTTGTAGGGGCGGTTGTTGGTTCGGAAAGGGTGCCTGCGAGAACGACTGATGTCGTCTTTGGGTTTAGGTGCTTGCGGATCATCGCGTTGACGCGCTCAGCATCGATCTCGCGGAGCAGTTTTGGGTAGCGGTCGACGTAGTCGGGCGCGAGTCCGCGCTGGATGAAACTGTGCACTTGTCCGGCGACGCTGCCCGTGGTGGAGAGACGCACCATGTAGGAACCGCTGAGTGTTTGAATGGCGGCTTCGACCTCGTCTTCGCTGACTCCTTTTTGATACCATTTGCGGACGATGGCGTTTGTCGCAGCAAGCCCGTCATCTAGCATTGCCGGGGCAAAACTGGCCGAGAGGGACCAGTTGCCAGGAGTCATGATATCGCCCGTGTGTCCGGATCGAATGTCGTAAGTGAGTCCACGTTCTTTGCGCACTTCGCTCATCAGGCGCGAGTGAAAGCTGCCTCCGAGAATGTAATTGCCCAGCATGAATGGGAGGTAATCCGGATCTGTGCGCTGGAGGCCGGTATTGAAGGCGTAGCGCACGGAAACGCTCGGTTTGTCGGTGAGCTGGATACGCTCGGTGCGCTTGGCGTTTGGGTTTGGCTCGGACAGGTTCGCGGGATACTCGACACCGCCGGACCAGTCGGCAAAGGCGGTTTCGACGGCGGCGGTCAATTGTTCGAACTTAATGTCACCGGCAAAGACTAGCAGCATCGACTTTGGACCGTAGTGTGCGTCATGGAATGTTTTGATGTCTTCGATCGTGGTCGATTCGAGATCCGCAATGAGATCCTTAATCAGAGGGGAGTGGTTGGCGTGGCCCTTCGGGTAGAGCAGGCGGCTCATGCGAGCGGTCGCTTGATAGTCCGTGCTTTCGAGGCTACGAAGCAGATTGGCTTTTTGGCGGGATTTGACGGTTTCCAGAACTTCTGGATCGAAGGCGGGTTGACGTAGCTGCTCGGCTAGTAGGTTCATCACGACACCTGCGTCGGCGCTCAAAAACTTCCCAGAAAAGCCGAGGCTGTGAGAGCCCGCACTGAAACTCAAATCGGCTCCGAGGCTGTCGAGACGCTCAGCGATCTCGAAGCGGTCGTTGCGTTGAGTGCCCTTGTCCAACATCGCGGCGGTCAATCCCGCCAGGGTTGGTGCATCTTCGGGACTCAGCGTTTCGCCTGCCGCAAAGCTTCCGACGAAGGAGACGACGTTGTCGATAGGCATATCGATAGCGATCAATTCAATGTCGCCGATTGTGGCTTTCTGCATTTGGTTGGCAAAATTGACTTCCGTTGGCTGAAGGGGAGCTAGAGCCTCGCTACTGGTCGCTGCTGCGCTGTGCTCGGGGCCGAAGACCTCTGGGTCGCGGAAGAAGTTGGGACCGTAGACTTGCCCGGAGTTGGCTACGGCGACCGGACTTGATCTAGGAACGAACCAACCAGTCGTGCTGCTGCGCTCGACGAAGTATTTTGCCGCAACCCGTTGAATATCAGCCGCAGTCACATCTTGAATTGCTTTGGGGAGCGTGACGTAGCTCGTCCAATCACCCATAGCGATGGCTTCGTTGATCTGATCGGCGATTGCGTAGGGGCCATCCCGACCGTAGACGGTGCTTGCTTGGATGACTGACTTCGCGCGTGCTAATTCATCGTGGTCGACGCCGTTTTTGATCACCTTTTGGATTTCTTCCAGCATGATGGTCTCGGTCTCTTCATGCGTGGCATCGGGTGTCAGATAGGCCGCGAAAAAGAACAGACTCGGGTCACGTAGTTGAGGTGCGAAGGTAAAGGTCGCGCTCGCCTTACCCTTGTCTTCGAGTGCTCGGTAAAGGCGCCCAGTTTTGTCTGCGCCGATCAATTGCTCGAGAAGCCAAAGGGCTGGCCAATCTTCGTGGGTGCCTTCGGGAACTTTATAGGCGACTGCGACAACTCCGACTTGACCAGAGCGTTCAATAGTTAGGCGCCGCGGACCTAGTTGCTCGGGTTCGACGGTGTTTACGGTCGGTATCGGTGCTGGAGCCTTTGGGATTTCTGCGTAGAATTTGACGATTGCTTCGAGGGTGGATGCCTTGTCGAAGCCCCCAATCACCGAAAGGTAGGTGTTTTCCGGCCAGTAATAGAGATCGTAGAAGGCACGCAGCTTTTCGGGTGAGGTATTCTCAATGTCCGAGAGCCATCCGATAACCGGGTGGCCATATGGTTGAGCCAAAAATGCGGTCGCGTAGATTTCTTTGATTAGGGTTCGGACGGGGTTGTTTTCACCGCGTTCGTATTCGTTGCGGACCACTGTCATTTCCGAGTCGAGGTCTTCCTCCGTGATGCGTAAGTTTCGCATCCGGTCTGCTTCGAGCTCGATCGCGAGCGGAACGTATTCGCTCGGCAGGACGGCAAAATAGTTGGTGCGGTCGAAGTAGGTAGTGGCATTTGAGCGTGCGCCGATACGCTCCATTTGCGACGAGTAATCAGTTCCTTGGGTTCCGTCGACACTGTTGTATTTCTCGGTTCCCTTGAACATCATGTGCTCGAGGATGTGTGTCGCTCCGGTTGTTCCGGTGACTTCATTCCGAGAGCCCACCTGGTAGGTGACCATGACGCTTGCTACGGGCAGTCCCTCGTTGGGGAGTAGTAAAACGTGCAGGCCGTTGCTTGTCAGACGATATTCTTCAATACCGTCGAGTGTTTGGATGTGTTCAACTCCCTTCGGAAGTGACTCGCCGTCAGGAATTGAGGCTTCTTGAGTCGCCGACGCGGATAAAATAGATGAACTGGCGAGAAAACAGGAAAAAAACGACTTCATTACAGTATGAGAAAAGAGTCAGCGGAAATGGAGTAAAGGTTCCGCCAAGCATACTGCAAGTGCTGGCCTTAATCTTTTTGTGTGTCTGCTTCGAATGCGTTCAGGTCTTTAGAAGTGAGCAGATCAATTAGCTTTTTGATTGCTGGAGTCAAAACTCGGCCCTTCCGGTGAATCAGCGCGAGGGGGCGCGTGTATGTGGCACCTTTAAAAGGGACGACCGTCAGCAGACCCTGTGCTTCTTCACGGGTGACGGTCGTTTGAGGCAGGATGGCGATACCAGCGTTGATCTCGACTGCGCGCTTCACGGTTTCCACGTTGTCGAATTCCATGACTGGGTCTGCCTCGATGTTGGCCTCTTTGAAAATCTGGTCAGTCGCTTTACGCGTCGGGATATCCGGTTCGAAACCGATGAACTTTTCACCTTCAAGCTCTTCGACACTGACCCCTTTGCTCTTGGAGAGTTCATGCTCCGGGCTTACGACGAGAACTAGCTTGTCGTCGTGGAACGGCAGGATCTCCAGTTGCTTGTGCTTTTGCGGGTAAGCGACGAGGCCGAGATCGATCGAGTTAGTCAAAATATCCTCGTAGACCATGTTTGCACGACGGTATTCCACGCGAATGTTCACCTCTGGGAACTTGGTGAGGAAGGCCTTCACATACGGCGGTAGCTCATGCAGGCCGATACTGTAGACCGTTGAGATGTGGATTGTGCCGCTAATGACCTTCTTCATCTCCTGAAGCTCGCTGTTGAGCTTATCGTAGAGATAGAGAATTTCCTTGGCTGACTCGTATAGCTTCTGACCCTCACGCGTGAGTCGAAACTGTTTCTGGCTGCGGTCGACGATTAGGATGTTAAAGTGTTTTTCCATTGCCCGCAGCTGTTGGCTAACGGCAGATTGTGTGATACCGTTTAGTTTAGCGGCTCTGGAAAAGCTCTCGCTTTCTACGAGATCAGAGAAGATCTTAAAGTTTTCGACGTGCATAACTGCCTGTATAAACGGCCCTAATGTAAAATCAACATATTTAATAGAGTGACTAATGTTAGAGTTTCTAATGCGATTTTCCACTTATCCTGATGCTTACTTTTCCTGAATTTCAGTCCAACCTAGCCGTCGTCCGAGCGCGTATGGACGAGGCCTGTCGCTGCGCAAAACGGGATGCGGATTCCGTTCAACTACTTCCGGTTACGAAGAACCACGGTGCGTTCGCACCAGAGTTTGCGAGCGTGTCCGGGCTGACTGCGGTTGGCGAAAACCGTGTTCAAGAGGCGCAGCTTAAGCGGAAAGAGAGTTCTGCGAGTGTGCTTTGGGAGCTCATTGGCCATCTGCAGTCCAATAAGGTCAAAGACGCGGTGGCGACCTTTGACCGCATTCAATCGGTCGACTCGATGAAGGTGCTTCAACGGATCGACCGGATCTGTGGTGAGTTCGGTAAAAAAATGCCGGTGCTGCTGCAATGCAACACGGGTGAGGATCCGAATAAGTATGGATTTAAGGTTGCGCAAATGGAGTCGGCTTTGGAGTTAGCTCTAAACGCCGATCATCTTGAGGTTGATGGGCTGATGACTATCGCGCCGCTGGACAATGATCCGGATGTTGCGAAAGAAGCTTTTGAAGGACTGCGTCAGCTGCGTGACGATCTTGCGGCGAAGTTCTCCGTTGCTCTGCCGGAACTTTCTATGGGAATGACGGGCGACCTCGAAATCGCGATTGCTGCTGGTTCGACGCAGATACGCGTGGGCACTGCGCTGTATGGAGTGCGGGTGTATTAGCTTTTCTAGTTTTAGTTGTCGTCATTGAAGCCGTAGGGCTTCAGTTTGCGTGCTCAACAGCGAACTACCTGATTTAATTCATAGAGTGGATACCGAACGGACCTATACCCTTGCTGATTTAGAAACTGAAGACTTCGGCGGCACGCCGCTAGCCGTGCTTGGCTACCCGGTAAAGCACTCTGTGAGCCCGGCAATGCACAATGCCGCGATTGCTAAGCTTGCCGCTAAGAACTCTCGCTTTGGCGACTGGGCCTATTATCGCTTTGAAGTGAAACCGGAGGACCTAGATGAAGCGCTTCCGCTATTTCACCGTAAGAGTTTTCTCGGTCTCAACCTCACTGTGCCGCACAAGGTGCTAGCCATGGATGCGATCAAGGGCGTCTCACCCGATGCTGAACGCATGGGCGCGGTGAACACGCTGGTTTGGGATGAGCTCGGCTACGACGGATTCAATACGGATGGCTATGGGCTTAAAACAGGTCTCGAAGTGGACCTCGGCGCGAGAATGAAGGGGAACCACATCATACTGCTTGGTTCAGGAGGCGCAGCGCGTGCCGCCGCCGTGCAGTGCGTTTTGGAGGGCTGTGCGCAACTGTATGTTGGGAACCGTTCGCCCGAGCGATTGGCAGGCCTGATCGAAATTCTCAACGGTATACCGGGGGGGAAGTCAGTTCAGACTTTTGCCTTGAATGAATTGCCCGCAGATCTTCCGGAAAGTGGAATTGTCGTGAATGCGACCTCGCTGGGCCTGAAGCCAGAGGATGGTTCTCCGATTGATGTGTCGGGTCTGCCCACGGGTTGGAAGGTCTACGATATGATTTATAACCCGCACGAAACACGCCTCCTTCGAGAGGCTTGGGAACATGGACTTGCAACTGCAAACGGTCTTTCGATGTTGGTGCACCAGGGTGCCCGTTCGCTCGAAATCTGGTCGCATGAGGATGTCGACGCCCGTTCAATGATGTCCGCCGCCTGCCACGCTCTTCATTTACCACCCCGCTATGATTGAAGCTCTCGAATTTTTGGACCACGATTTTCCGTGGATGCTCCCTGCCTTTGCGTTCGTATTTGGAACAATTGTAGGTAGTTTTTTGAATGTCTGCATTTACCGGATTCCAGCTGGACGCTCGGTTGTGTTTCCGGGGTCGACTTGTTCCTGCGGTGAACCGATTCCGTTTTACCACAACATTCCTGTTCTAAGCTGGTGCATCCTGCGCGGACGCGCGCATTGCTGCGACCAGAAGTTCAGCGTGCGTTATCCCGCAATCGAGTTTCTCACGGGAGTGCTCTTCGCGGTTTGCTGGCTACAACATACGCCGGTTGTTGCCATTCTAGGCATGCTCTTTGTCGCCTTCCTGATCTGCGCGACCTTTATTGATTTTGATCACATGATCATACCTGACCGTTTTTCAATTGGTGGAATGGTGATCGGAGTCCTGCTGTCGTTTGCCTTTCCGGTGCTTCACGCGATCGAAGCGCCGCTACCAATCGCAGAGCATATTGAATCCGGTGTCATGGGTATTGTCGGAGCGATCGTTGGTGCTGGTTTGGTTTACTGGATCTCGGTGCTGGGTGAAGTTGCGTTTCGCAAGCCGGCGATGGGGGAAGGAGATGTCAAATTTGTGGGCTTCATTGGCGCCTTTTGCGGCTGGCAGGGTGCAGTTTTTGCGATGTTTGGTGGCGCTTTGATTGGTTCAGTTGTCCTGCTTCCGCTGCTTATGGTTCAGCGTTTGCGCGGAGGTGGTGAAGGCGAGCAGGTCGAAGAAGCACTACCTGAAAGCTCAGACTGTGACGGCGAGGCCGACGAGTTCTACCCAGCTCCGGGGCAGGTTCCTTTCGGTCCAATGCTGGCAGTGGCAGGCCTGATTTATTTCCTAGGGTTCAGCAAATATGTGGATGCCTACTTCAACGAATTTACGGAGTTCTTTATTGGCTATTAACTGCTGCCTTACGAATCCCGCTCCAGCGATTCTTCGATCGCATTTTGCTGGCGCGCAATGTCGTGGAGCGTGACGATTCCGAGTAGTTTGTTCGGGTCCTTACGGCTGACGATTGGTGCTTGAAGCACGTCTTTAATGACAAGGGTGTTGGCGGCACCACGAATTGAATCGTCGGGATAGAGTGTCACGACTTTCTGGTCGGCAACGTATTCTGCAATCGGACGCACGTCGCCTGCGGCGATCATCTCTTCGAGCTCGTGGTGCATGATCATGCCGATAAGCTCTTGTTCGTTGAGGTTCGATACCACTGGGTAACCGTGATGGAGGTGACCGCTGTCTTTGATTTGCTCAAGGGTTTCAAAGGCCGTGAAGACACCGTAGGTGTTACGACAATCGTGGGTCATGATCGTGCTGACAGGCAGGTTGCGCCAATCCTTTTCCCCGCGATAAGCGGGTAGTTTCTTCAGGCTAATTCCGTCTTGCAGAAGAAGCGCATCGTAAATCGGAATCGCGCGCAGCTTTGCGGAAATGACGTAGGCGATTAAGTTACCGACCATCAGTGGCAGAATGAGCGAGTAGTTACGCGTCATCTCAAAGATGATGAGAATCGACGTCATCGGGCAGCGAATCACCGCCGCAAAGAAGGCTCCGGTTCCAAGTAGGGCGGCACCGGCAGCGACGGATGAATCTGCGTTGAACAGGTTGACCAAGGCCACGCCGAACAGGCCGCCCAGCATACTGCCAATGAAGATGACGGGTGCAAAGATGCCACCGCTAGCCCCGGATGCATAACAGACCGCTGTGGCAAGAACTTTGCCAATCAAGAGGAGAAGGAGAACTTCCCAAGTCAGTGCGCCATTCAGCGCGCTGTTAAGATCGTCATAGCCTATACTAAAGACCCCATGGTGATCTCCACCGCTGAAGCAGAGGACTGTCACACCGATCAGACCGACACTCAGGCCGCCAATGGCTGGCTTCAACCAACTTGGGATGCGCTGCCATTGTTTAAATTGAGAGCGAAGCTTGAGGAGTAGCGCTGTAAATGCATGCCCGAGTAGGCCAGCAGCTGGACCGATCAACAGGCAGATGAGCATCCACCACGAAGTTTCAAAAAACTCGTCATCCGCATGGAGCGCTCCGTGTTCTCCTAGAATCGTGCGCTCCACGACGGCGGCAACTACCACCGCGATTAAGATTCCGCCAAGTGCTTTACTGCTGAAGTTGTCCATCAGCTCCTCGAAGACGAAGGTGATGGCCGAGATTGGCGCATTGAACGCTGCAGAGATACCAGCACCCATGCCAACCGGAATCATTGCTTGAACGCGCAGTTTTCCTAAACCAAAGAGCCGCCCAATTTTCGAGGAGACCGCGCTGCAGATGTGCACGGTCGGGCCTTCGCGACCGAGACTGTTGCCCAGCCCGACGGAAATCGTGCCGATTATGAATCGCCAAAAAGCCTCTGCGACAGGGATCACGCCAAACTTTTGATAGTAGGCGGCCTTAGTTTGGGGAATGCCCGAGCCAGTCGCAGTTGGCGAAACATAGCGAATCATCAGGCCGACCATGAGTCCAGCGATGGCTGGTGAGAGCACCATCGCGGGCAACGCCCAGACGCCGAGCTCCGAATAGAAGCCAAAGGCAGTCTCGAAAACTCCGGTGATTAGGAGGTGAAAACTGACTCCGATGAGTCCGCAGACGACGCCCGAAATAATACAGAGTGCAAGAAATCGCTGCGCATCGTCGAAACGAACGCGCATCCAATTCGGTAGGTTAGTCAGTCGAAAACGTTCTTTGGACATCGTCCCAAATGGGCAAAAATAAACGCTGTAGGCGCGTGCCTGACAGCGTGGTCTTGGTATGAGTGAAAAGCTTTTGAAATGCACGGAAGAAATTTCAAAAAAATTACTTGGCAAGCGAAGGTGAAGCCCTACTGTCCTCGGCTTTCCCCCCCCGGTGGGATATGCAAGTGGCTAAAGCACGCAGACTGTAAATCTGTTCTCGTATGAGTTCGCTGGTTCGAATCCGGCTCCCACCACCATTTCAGATCGCCCTTATTGCACAGGGGCGATCTTTTTTCTGGCTACTGCGAAGCATTTATCAATTTTCGCAGAATTATTTTTAACAGAGGAAACGCTAATGGAGCTAATTATGACTGAACGCAATGAATGGTGCGGGTAGACGGAATCGAACCGACGACCTCTGCGTGGAAGGCAGATGTTTTACCTCTAAACTATACCCGCTAGGAAAATGCAATACGAGGCTTTCAGGGATATGGGTCAAGTCAGGAGTTTATCACAATGATAGAAATATAGGGTAATTTTCGACTTTCCTCGTATTGGGTAAACATGTCATATACTTTTATCGCAATTATTATTAATAGTTTCTTTTTCTATGATTAGAGCAATTGGTAGCTCAACTTTATCTGTTATTGCTGAGTTTGGCGGCATTGCAAATTTTGCGGTGCTTTCAATTTATGCGTTCTGTTGTCAGCGTAGACGATTGGCAAAGTGGGTTTTAGCTGTGCACGAGATTGGCGTACGTTGTGTTCCAATAGTTGCTATTGTTGGTTTATTTACTGGCTTGGTGATGGGCCTGCAGCTGTATTACACTTTAGCTAGACTTGGAGCTGAAGCAGCACTAGGTGATGCTGTGGCGCTATCTCTCATAAGAGAGTTAGGTCCTGTCCTCACTGCCTTAATGATTGTTGGGCAAGCCGGATCATCTTTGGCTTCAGAGATTGGGATACAGCGTAATGATGAGCAAATTGACGCGCTACAAACGATGGGAATTGATGCAAAGGGATACCTTGTCGGGCCACGCTTATCTGCGTCATTAATTTGCTTTCCGATATTGACGGCATGCTTTGACTTAATCGGTATTTTTGGTGGCTATTTAACTGGATCTGTGCTGCTTAATGTAGATTCAGGTGTTTATTGGAACCATGTATTTAGTAGTGTCCAGTTTGCCGACATTTACGGAGGTTTTATCAAAGCAGCGGTGTTTGGTTTTTTGACGATCACAATATGTGCATATCGTGGTTTCTATACACACCTTAAGTCTAGCTCTCGAGGTGTGCGCGGCGTCAGTGAGTCAGCCACGCGCGCAGTAGTCTTTTCTAGTGTAGCAGTTTTGGCGGCTGATTACCTAATTACTTCTTTTTTAATTTAATTGTGAGTGACAAATTTTTAAGTATTATCGGTCTTAAGAAGCATTTCGGTAACAATCTTGTGCTTGATGGAATTGATCTCGAGATTGAACGTGCTTCAATCACTACGATCATTGGAAAAAGTGGTATAGGTAAGTCGGTTTTGCTTAAATGTATTGCAAATTTAGTCCCAGCAGATGAAGGGATGATACAACTAAATGGGCGTCCTATCATACAAAGTCGTAAATCAGTTCGGCAGCCAAGTGGCGTCTGTTTCAGTTATATGTTTCAAAATAATGCCCTTTTTGACTCAATGACTATTTTTGAGAATATTTCCATGCCGCTATTGGAGACGACATCGTTGAGTACAGATGAATTGCGCGATAAGGTAGAAGATATGTTAGGTCGGCTTGAGCTAGGGGATGTTTCCGGTAGTTATCCTGGGGAGTTATCTGGTGGAATGCGCAAAAGAGTCGCATTGGGACGTGCCCTTATAACGAAGCCCCAAATTGTGCTTTTTGATGAGCCAACTACCGGCTTAGATCCAGAGCGTAAATTTAGCGTTTTTGAAATGATAGCCAATTATAGAAAGCAATTCGGCTTTACTGCTTTGCTGGTTAGTCATGATATTCCGGAAGTTTTTGAAATTAGTGATCGCGTGGCGTGGCTAGACCAAGGTATGCTGCGCTTTGTTGGTAAACCCGAGGAACTAGAGCTAAGTGCAGATGTAGATTTATCTAGATTTCTAGATAGGGCCAATTATGGTCGAAATAAAACGGAATATGAAGGAATTAATAAAAAATGAATAAGCGTAAAATTGAAATGGGGGTAGGCTGCTTCATTTTATTGGGGCTTTGTGCGGTTCTGTATTTGGCCATACAACTAGGTGGAGCCCGCCTTGTAGGCGGCAAAACCTATCAATTAAAAGCTCAATTCTCGAGTGCTGCTGGTGTTAATACAGGGAGCCGAGTTGAGATTGCAGGAGTGCGCGTTGGTACGGTCGTATCTGTAGAGTTGGACGCTATGTACTTTGCTTTGGTAGTGCTGGAGTTACCCGAGAAAATAGCAATCGACGAAGATGCTATCGCATCTGTGAAGACCTCAGGGTTAATTGGTGATCGCTTTATCGAGCTTTCTCCAGGCGGATCGGATAATATGCTCAATGACGGTGATTATATTTATGACACAATTCCTGCCCTGAACATTGAAGACCTAATTAGTCGTTTTGCTTTAGGTGGACTTAAATCTGAAGGCGATTAACCGATTTAGTCTCTAATGTATAGGGTAATTCTTAAAAAGTTCTGGATGGTTACTTTATGGGTGTTTTATCCGATCGCTGCGCTATCGGCCGCACCAAGCAATTCGCCAGATGTTAAGCTAGAATTTGTAGTTAAGTCGGCTATAGATGCGTTTTATTCAGCTGAAAACGACGCGCTGACAATCGAAGATAAGTACAAAAAAGTCGTGCAAGTTATTGAATCTAATTATGATATAACAATTTTAATTCGTCGTGCAATCGGCCGAAATTGGTCTCGGATGAATTCTACCCAGCAGGGAGAGATAGTTGCTTTAATCAAGGAGCTTGTACTGCGCACTTATGCCGATGGATTTACGGGTAAAGCTCGCCCTATTGTAAATTTTTTAGAGGCTGTAGAAGTCTCTGATAAACGCATAGAAATACCTTCTGTTATCAACCTGGATAATCAAAAATTCTATGTCTTATATCGCTTGGGGTTGACGCGAAAAGGGTGGCAAATATATGATATAGTTGTTGAAGGTATAAGTATTGTGTCTAATTATCGCCAGCAATTCGAAGATCACTTTAGGCGTGGAACCTCAGAAGAGTTAATAAAAAAGTTAGAAAAGATGGTTAAAGAAGGAGCATTGTAATTATTCATCAAATGTATAAAAACCATTTATTATTTTGTATCATACATAGTTGCATCTTCAGTTTAGCTTGGGCGGATGATTTTCTAAGTTATGAAGATTTATATGGGGAAGATATTGAATCTGAAAGTTCAATTGTATACGATCCATTTGAAGTATACAACCGTGTAGTTTTTGATTTTAATGATCTTATTTTTAATACAGTTATTCATCCTATTGCGACCGGATATACTTCTATTACTCCCGACATAGTTCAAAATGGCGCCAAAAACTTTTTTAAAAACTTAAGATATCCAGTACGTTTAGTTGGAAATTTATTACAGGGCAAATTTTATGGTGCCTGGGTAGAGACGGGACGTTTTACGGTCAACTCTACATTGGGTTTATGCGGTGTGATGACGCCTTCAGATAAAATAGAAAATTTATCTCGAGTACCGAGCGAAGATTTCGGTCAAGCACTTGGTGCTTATGGAATGGCTGAAGGGCCCTATTTAGTTTTACCAATTTTTGGTCCAACTAATTTCCGAGATTTATTAGGGTTGATCGGCGACCGGGCTTCAAATCCATTTATAAAGCCATGGAATGTTATTGATAGACGGGACAGGAGGTTAACGTATGGTGTAGGTAGGGTAGTTGTGAATAGCCCTGAAATAAGTGACCGCTATCTTCAGATGAAGAGTTCGGCGTTAGACCCATATGGGGCACTTAAAAGTGCGTATACTCAATACCGTAATGCGGCCATAAAAGAGTAGTAGATTTAAATATTACTCGGACGTATCGTCGAGGCAAGAACGAGCGAAATGCTGAATGGAATCAACAATACGACTTAGCCCGTTCCTTCGGTTAGGTGTGAGATGTTGTGTAATACCAACCTGCCCTAAGAAACTTGCATCATTCAGAACTATTGATTGTGGATCAGTGTCACTGTAAAAATTACACAATAAGCTCGCGATACCTTTGACAATAGCAGAATCAGATTCGGATCTAAAGTAGCAGAGCCCTTTTTTATATTCAGGCACTACCCAAAGTTGCGACAAACACCCTTCTATTTTAAAGCTGTCTATTTGCAGTTCTGCACTTAGTCCTTTAGAATTTTTGCCAAGTTCAACAATATGACCGAGTCGCTCATATGCATCTGGTATTAGTGTAATCTCTTCAACTATGGCAGCCTGCTTTTCTTTTAAGTTCATCATCTATTAAGAAAAACTGGAGAGGTATGAGGCTATGTCAAATCCGAGGATTCTAAATAAATAAAAGCTCGGTGTACATGCACCAAGCTTAGGAGTAAAAATTCTGTTATTTGTAATTAAAGGGTTCCAGCATAGATTGCGTTCTTTCCTAATTCTTCTTCTATCCGTAACAATTGATTATATTTTGCTATACGGTCCGAGCGACTCATTGATCCAGTTTTAATTTGTCCAGCGTTAGTAGCGACGGCTATATCTGCAATAGTTGTATCCTCAGTTTCTCCTGAGCGGTGAGATACAACAGAATTATAGCCATTTACTTTACCTAATTCTATCGCTTCGAGAGTTTGAGTTAGTGAGCCTATTTGATTCACTTTGATGAGTATGGAATTAGCGACTCCTAAATCAATTCCTTTCTGTAGAAATTCAACGTTAGTAACAAAAAGGTCGTCTCCGACGAGTTGAACAGTGTCACCAATTTTATTCGTTAGTGCTTTCCAGCCGTCCCAATCGTTCTCGTCGCAACCATCTTCGATTGAATCAATAGAATATTTATTACAAAGTTCGGCCAAGTAAGTAGCCTGTTCTTCCGAGTTGCGCTTTGCACCACTTTTACCCTCAAATTTAGAGTAATCATATACTCCGTCACTGAAGAACTCAGAGGAAGCGCAGTCTAGGGCAAAAGTTATATCAACGCCAACCTTATATCCAGCCGCTTCTACTGCTTCAGATAGAGTATTTAGTGCATCCTCTGTTCCATCAAACTTTGGAGCAAATCCACCCTCATCTCCTACAGCAGTGCTAAGGCCACGTTCATGAAGAACTTTTTTGAGGCTGTGAAAACACTCAGCGCCCATGCGGATTGCTTCTTTGAACGTTGGCGCCCCAATTGGACGAATCATGAATTCTTGAAATGCAATTGGTGCATCTGAATGCGATCCTCCATTTATGACATTCATCATTGGTACTGGTAGTACTTTGGCATTTGGTCCTCCTAAATATCTATACAAAGGCAAGCCACATGCCTTTGCAGCAGCTTTGGCAGAGGCTAGCGATACTCCTAGTACAGCATTCGCACCAAGCTTTTTTTTATTTTTTGTTCCATCAATTTCTAGCATTGCTGTATCAACTCCTAACTGATTACACGCGTCTACTCCGATTAATTCTGGGGCGATTATCGTATCTACATTTTCGACTGCCTGTTGCACGCCCTTTCCTAAGTAACGCAATTTATCGCCGTCTCGAAGCTCTACGGCTTCGTGCTCTCCAGTTGAAGCGCCCGATGGAACTGCAGCTCGGCCAAGGATGCCACATTCTAGTTCGACATCTACTTCGACAGTTGGATTGCCGCGAGAATCAATAATTTCGCGGGCGAGGATATTTGTAATTATAGTGCTCATGTGGAAGCTTTTGTTCTATCTATTTAAGTAAGTTTGATATTTTAAAATTTTATTGTTTATTGTGAATTCAACTAATGTAGGTCACTTGTGCCAACTATGTAAAAACTACAATTGTAATATAATGAAGTTTTTATATAATTTGCATATATTTATTATGGGTATCTAGCATTTATGTATAGTTACTATAATTGTATTTGTTGTGCTTGTTGCTTGTAGTACTCTAGTCGCTGAGCCCATTGCGATCTTACTTCCAATTGATTGAGCTGCGTAACTAGGCTGTCAAAAGCTTCCACCTTTCCTTCACTTAAAGCATCAATAGCTAAGTGATAAACTGCTTCTGCTTTTATACTATCACTGTATATTGCGCTTGATGCTATGCTATTTAATTGATCTAAACCTTCTTCTTTAGCAGATTGGTAAGTAGTGAATGCTAAGCCAAGAATAGCTCGCCCAGCTAGAATATTCTCCCCTAGTGATTTTGCTGCCAGCGTATAAAATTCGGACGCACGCTTGTATTCCTTGTCTTCAAATGCTGCATCTGCGACAGATAGTGCGGCAAACCCTCCAATAGCTAGATCTGGATTTATAGTAGCAAAAGAATCAAGCTTTTCGGTATTTAATGAGCCAGAGTAATCGGCCTGCAACCTCTCTTCTGAGTAACCACGATAAATGCGAAATCCATTTAAGAGAGAAATTGTAACGATCAAAAAAAGAATACTACTAATAACCGAAGACTTATTCTCCATCCAGTAGACTGCAACACGATCTTCAAAAGAAAATTCAGTTGATTCCTCTGCATCGACTAGATTGCGCTCATCAATCACGGGTGCTTCGTCCTCAGTTGAGCGGTGTTTGTTTTTTTTGTGTCTTGGGCGTTTCATGGTTTGTGTAAATTAAAAAATTAGCCTAATAAAAAGACTTATAATTCTTGTTAATCAAATACGACTGTTTTGTTGTTATAAATAAGTATACGATTGTCTAGGTGTAAGCGAATTGCTTGTGCAAAGACTGACTTCTCTAAATCACGCCCTTTGCGAACTAAATCATGTACCGAATTTCGATGGCTTATGCGTGTAACATCTTGATGAATGATGGGACCTTCGTCTAAATCTGCTGTAGCGTAGTGGGCTGTCGCTCCGATTAGTTTTACGCCTCTACTATGCGCCTGATGGTAAGGCTTCCCTCCCGCAAATGCAGGCAAGAAAGAATGATGAATATTAATTATTGGGATAGCTAAGCGAGCTAAAAAGTCATCAGATAAAATTTGCATATAGCGCGCCATAGCTACTAATTCGCATTCATAGCTTTTAATTACTTTTAATTGTGCCTCTTCGCATTCGGCTCGATTATTATCATCAATCGGCTGGTAGATGAAGGGTAAGCCATAAGCTTCGGCTTCTTTTTCTAAAGATTTATGGTTTGAAATTACACAAGCTATTTGGCCTGCCATCTCGCCTGCACGAAAACGTAGAATAGTGTCATGGAAGCAATGGTCGATTTTAGATACTAAAAGAGCAATTTTAGGTAAATCTGTAGATAGTGCTACTTGTACTTTCATTCCTAGCTCTTGACTCGCAAATTCTTTGAAAGCTACTGACTCTTCTTTTGTATCACCAGATGGACACCACTCTACTCGCTGAAAGAATATATTTGTCTCCGTATCTTTATGCTGGTCGGCATGATAAATGTTACTTCCGCGCGAAAAAATCCAACTCGACACCATAGAAACTAGACCTGTTTGGTCAGGCCCAAATAATAGAGCTATTATAGTTGTTTGCTTCATTTTTTCGGTAGTATCTGTTTTGACAGGTTAGAATGTACCAAGATAAATTGAAATAAATAATTTCAGTATACTTAGAGGTATCTAGATCGGGTTAGCCTCTAGGCTGTAACTTTGAATAGAGCGCACTTCATAGCCTTTTTCTCTTATTCCTTTTATCCCATCAACAGCAGCAGCAGCAGCAGATAGTGTAGTCATTATGCAAATATTATGTTTGAGGGCTTCGCTTCGAATTAAATTTTCATTCTGACGCGGCACTGTCCCTTGCGGAGTATTTATAATCATAGATACGGTATCATTCTTGATTAAGTCGATTACGTTTGGTCTTCCTTCGCTAAGACGGCAGACTTTTTTCACGGTAATCGCATTCTTTTTTAATAAAGCTCCAGTGCCCGCAGTCGCTATAATGCCAAAGCCAAGAGCACTCAGTTCCTTAGCGATCTTTACCGCACATGGTTTGTCACTGTCTTTAACACTAATAAAAACATCTCCGCGGTCTGGTAGACTTGGCTTCGCTGCCATCTGTGACTTTGCGTAAGCAACACCTAGATCCTTATCGATGCCCATAACTTCTCCTGTAGAGCGCATTTCTGGGCTGAGCATTATCCTTGCTCCGGGGAAACGTGCAAATGGGAAAACTGATTCTTTGACCGCCCAATATGGCGGAATGATTTCTTTTGTGAATTTGAGGGCTTTGAGTTTCTCACCCGCCATTACTCGAGCGGCAAGTTTAGCTAGTGGAACCCCTATCGCTTTGGAGACAAATGGTACAGTTCGCGAGGCACGTGGGTTTACTTCAATAATAAAAAGTTCGTCATCTTTTATAGCATACTGTACATTCATTAACCCAACTACTTCTAATTCACGGGCGAGCGCATGGGTCGCCTTGCGTACTTTTTCTAAAATATTTTTTGAAAGTGTATGTGGCGGCATTACCATTGCTGCATCGCCGGAGTGTACTCCAGCAAATTCAACGTGTTGGAGAATTCCACCTATTACCGATGTTTCTCCATCGCATATACAATCGACATCTAGCTCGAATGCATCTTCAAGGAATTTATCAAGTAGTACAGGCTTACCGGGCGCAGCATCAAATACTTCGCGGATGATACCTTTCATTTCCTGCATGTCGTAAACAATAAACATACCTCGTCCCCCCAAAACAAATGAAGGTCGAAGCAATATGGGGAATCCTATTTCACCAGCTAATTCGTAAGCCTGCTCTTGCGAATTTGCTATACGGTTTTCTGGTTGCTTTAAATCAGTTCGCTCCAGAATGCTTCGAAACAAATTACGGTCTTCTGCAGCATCGATCATCGAAGGAGAAGTACCAATAATATTTACACCATGCGCTTCGAGATCGCTTGCTAAATTAAGGGGTGTTTGTCCTCCGAATTGTACAATTACACCATCACAGTCTTCTTGGTAATAGATTTCCAGCACATCTTCGAGGGTGAGTGGCTCAAAAAATAGTTTGTCGGAAGTATCATAGTCAGTAGATACTGTCTCTGGGTTAGAGTTAACCATAATAGTTTCATAACCGGCTTCCCTCAATGCAAATGAAGCATGCACGCAGCAGTAATCAAATTCGATACCTTGGCCTATACGATTGGGACCACCGCCAAGAATCATTATCTTCTTTTTATCCGTCCTAGTTATTTCGTTTTCTGAACCATAGGATGAATAAAAATAAGGAGTGAATGCTTCAAACTCTGCAGCGCAAGTGTCGACCAAGCGATAGTTTGTAAGTATGCCAAGTTTTTCGCGTTTTTTACGAACTGTTTGTCGAGTAGAGCCAATTAACTCTCCAATCAGAATATCACTAAATCCAGATTCTTTAGCTTTATTCATAAGTCCTGAATCAATTTTACTTAAGCTACTCTTTTTTAGCTCGAGTTCTGTGTCGACGATTTCTCTTAGCTGCTGCAGGAACCATGGATCAATTGCGCAGACCTGATAGATCTCTTCCGTGCTGATATTATTCAATAATGCATGCCGTAACCAGAAGACGCGCTCAGCAGTTGGTATAGAGATACCTTCACGAATTTTTTGTAAGTCCGTGATCTTTTCTGCAAGTCCAATTTTAGTTGGACCCATAAAGCCCATCGCTCCGATTTCAAGCGATCTTAATGCTTTTTGAAATGATTCTTTAAAGGTACGACCAATCGCCATCGCTTCACCTACAGACTTCATTGCAGAGGTCAGCGTGTTGTCCGCACCTGGGAATTTTTCAAATGTGAATCGAGGGATTTTAGTGACTACATAGTCGATTGTAGGCTCAAAGCTTGCCGGAGTTTCACGTGTAATATCATTTTGTAGTTCATCTAAACTATAGCCAACAGCTAGCTTTGCGGCAATCTTGGCAATAGGGAAACCAGTTGCTTTAGAAGCAAGGGCAGAACTACGAGAAACGCGTGGATTCATTTCAATTACTACCATACGACCATTCGCAGGGTTTACTGAAAATTGTATGTTTGAACCACCAGTTTCAACACCGACTTCACGGATGCATGCGAAGGAGGCATCTCGCATAAGTTGGTACTCCTTATCGGTTAGAGTCATCGCAGGAGCGATTGTAATGGAGTCTCCTGTATGAACACCCATAGGGTCAAAGTTTTCGATAGAGCAAATTACAACACACTGATCCTTGTGGTCGCGCATTACTTCCATCTCAAATTCTTTCCAACCAAGTAAGCACTCTTCTACTAGCACCTCTGTAGTGGGGGACATTTCGAGGCCGTTTTGTACCATTGCCTCATATTCTTCACGGTTGTATGCGATTCCACCACCAGCGCCACCAAGCGTAAAGCTTGGACGAATAATGATGGGAAACTCACCTATTAGTTCGTCTGCCGCCTTCAGTGCGTCTGCTAAATTATTAACTGTAGCCGAACGTGCTACATCTAAGCCAATTTTGAGCATCGCCTGCTTAAAAATCTCTCTTGCTTCACCTTTTACGATCGCATCAGGCTTAGCACCAATCATCTCAACACCATATTTCTTTAATAGTCCGCTTTCATGAAGCTCCATGGACAGATTCAGTCCTGTCTGACCGCCTAGGGTTGGCAGTAATGCATCTGGGTTTTCCTTTAAAATAATCTTTTCTAATGCATCCAGCGACAATGGTTCAATGTATGTGACATCAGCAAATTCAGGATCCGTCATTATTGTAGCTGGATTACTATTAACTAGTACCACTCTGTAGCCTTCCTCCCTTAGCGCTTTACATGCCTGAGTGCCAGAATAATCAAATTCACAGGCTTGGCCGATGACAATTGGTCCAGATCCTATGATTAGAATAGTTTTTATATCGGTGCGTTTTGGCATAAAATATCAAAAGGGTGAAATTTTTAACAATTCATGCAAGCACGAACGATCGTTGCTACCCTTAATAAGTACTATTTAATCAATTCCATTTTTAGTTATTCTTTTATACTACTATCTTCATATATATGAAACTAAATTTGTGTGTACAAATTGATTTGGTATGCTCATTTCGTAGCGAATATAGCCTGAATTTCAACAGTGCTGTCTTTAGGAAGGCCGGTGACTGCAACTGCTGCTCGAGTATGTCTTCCCCGCTCACCAAATACTTCTATAAATAAATCAGAGGCTCCATTAATGATCGCAGGGCTTTCTGAAAAACTTGGTATCGCATTAACAAAGCCACTGAGTTGGACTACTTGCTTAATTTGATCTAAGTCACCCAATGCTTGCTGCGCGGAAGCAAGTAGGTTCAGGGCGCAGACCCTGGCTGCTGCTTTGCCGTAGGCGATGTCGCGAGGTGCGCCAATTTTTCCACTGTGTGTGATGATTCCATCCACGCAGCAAATCGCGCCCGACAGGAAGAGTAGTTGACCTATTTTAACCGCAGGTTGGTAGTTACCCGCTGGTAAAGGAGCCTTGGGTAATTGGATGCCAAGCTTTGAAAGACGTTCTTCGATCTCCATGATGAATCTGCCAGTAATGCAATAGTATTTATCTAAATGTAAATTGTTTTTGTGGGCGATCAGTAGTATTAAGATTTATTAGAGTAAGGAATTTCTCCTTCACTGCGAGCGATAACAACTGCGCCAACTGTATCGCTAAATACATTCACGGATGTGCGACACATATCAAGCATTCGGTCAGTGATCCATACGACACCGATAGCCTCAACCGGAAGACCTACTGCTGGCAAAATGACTGAAATCGCTACCAGACTCGCTGCAGGAATTCCCGCGACACCGATGCTTGTTGTTAAGGCCAGAAAAACGACTAATAACTGTTGGCTAAAATCCAGCGCTAGAGTCCCAGTTGATGCGTATAATTGAGCAATAAACATAACGACAATACACTCATACAAAGCAGTACCATCCATATTTACGGTAGCCCCAAGCGGAAGCGTAAAGGAACTCGTTTTCTTTGATATGCCTGCTCGCCCTTCCACTGTTTCCATCGTTAAAGGTAAGGTGGCAGAAGAACTAGCCGTAGAAAAAGCGGTTAATAACACCGGCGCCATTGCTTTATAATGACTTAAAGGATTAAGCTTTCCGAAGGATTTTAATACGATGGCTAAGGTGATACAAAAATGAAAAGCCAGGGCGAAAAGAACGGTGATAAAAAAGCTGAACAAGGTGCCAATCAACTGATCAAAGGGTGCGTGCAAAAGAATCGGTGTGACTAGTCCAAATACTCCGATTGGAGCAAATCGAATAATAAAATCAGTGAGGTGAAGCATTACCTCTTGCGCGCCGTCCCAAAAGCTCTGTTGAGCAATGCGTAGTTCTTTGCGAAGTTTACTTATAAATGCTCCAAATAATATCGAGAAAGTAATCACCCCAAGTAATTGCCCATTATTCGCGGCAGCGTTCACAATATTTGGTGGAAACATACGTAAAAAAACAGCGTATAGATCATCTGTTCCACGGCCCTCAACTTTTTCCATGAGTCCCTGATGGAGCGCAGTTTCACTGGCTTCGCCTAAAATGGCAGCTGCAACTGCAGGGTCTACATTTCCTGGGCCTATAAGATTGACTGCAAGTAAGCCAACCACGACTGCGAATGCGCCGCTAAAAGTATAATAAAGAAAAGTCTTCGCGCTCATGCGCCCAACGCCCTTTTCGGCACCTAGATGCATAACTCCAGCAACGATCGATGCTACGATTAGAGGCACAATGACCATTTTTAATGCATTCATGAACAGCTTCCCAATAAACTGGCAAAAGCCTTCGACGTAAGCGCTCGATTGTACGCTACAAATTGGCAGAATAAACCGGGCGACTAAAACTGCTAGTGCTAGCGAGAACAAAATCTGCCAGTGGAGTTTCCATTTAATAGGATTCATAAATTATTCGGTATATTGATCTAAATGTTTTTAGTTAAGTTGGCGAGCATTTGCCAGCAATGTAGTGGTAATGCTTCTGGGCGTATAGTCGGAGAAATTCCACTTAACAAAAGTGAATCGAACCAAGCGCTAATTTGTGGATTGTTTTCACTTTTACAGAGCACGCCAAGCTGTTTGCGGCGCTGGGTAAAAATACGCCGAACACACTCTTTTGCAGATTTAGAAAAATGTATTGGATTCTCTTTTTGGTCGAGTCTTATTAGAACCGAATCAACTTTAGGGACTGGAAGAAAGCATGGTCTTTTAACTAAGTGTGAACTATGTAGGGAGAAGGAGGATTGTAGAAATATAGAGATAGCTCCAAAAGTTTTGTTGCTTGGGTCGGCGACGTAGCGATCTGCTGCTTCCTTTTGTAGCATCAGTACCATGCGCTTAGGCAGTGGCTTCGATAAGATTAGATCCATCCATGGAGTCGCAACCGCATAGGGTAAATTGGCGATAATTCTAAAATCTTGGCTTTTACAAAGTCGGGTAAGCCCAGCATGTGGATCTTCGAGGCAATCACCATCGATTAGGTTAAAGTTTGGTGCATCCCCTAAAATACTAGAGCGCAAGTAGGCACTTAGTTTAGGGTCGCGTTCAATAGCCCATAATTCTGCCCCTGTGTCTAGAATAGCCTGCGAGAGTGTGCCTAATCCGGGGCCAATCTCTATGACGATTGAGGTTGAATCTATATCAGCAAGCTCAATCGATTTTCGCACAATATTTCCGTCAATGAGGAAATTCTGTCCGAGTTTTTTATTTGGGACATGTTCAATCTGACGGAGAATCTCCCGGGTTAATGTAGGGCTTAAAGGCATCGCATGCATCTCTCTAGTGGAAAATCGCAGCGTTTTTACTTTATGTATTGTGAAAGGCCTTAACTAATGATTCAGGATCTTCTATCCTCATTAGTGCCTCACCAACAAGAATTGCATCTGCTCCGCACATGCTAGCCCGCTCTGCATCTCCTGGCTCAAAGATTCCGCTTTCGCTAATACGAACAATTGATTCTGGGATTTGCGGAATTAGGTATTCCGATACTCCGAGATCAGTTTGAAAGCTTTTCAAATCGCGATTGTTCACGCCGATTATTTTTGGGTCGAATTTTAGTGCTTTTTCCAATTCACGTTCCTCATGAATTTCAAAGAGTACATCTAAACCTGCCAAGCTAGCCGATTCATAGAGAGCCTTGATCGCATCATCATCGAGGGCTCGTACAATAATTAATATTGCCCGCGCGCCTGCTTCAGCTGCCTCAACGACCTGTACTGGATGGATCATAAAATCTTTACGTAAGCAAGGGGTGCTTCGTTGATGCGCTTCTAAAAATTCAACCACGTCCCACAGGTCTCGAAGGCTGCCACCAAAGTAAACAGTATCTGTAAGAATTGAAAAACAATCCGCTTTGGCATTTGTATATTTACGAGCCTGTTCAATAGCATCTAGATCTTGATTGGCAATTTGACCCGCAGAAGGCGATTTACGTTTGATTTCTGCAATGACCGATAGCCGATCTTTGCGCGCGAGCGCATCGTAAAAACTTCCGCCTTGTTTTTGTATATGAGCAAGGCGCTCTAATTCGCTGTCACGTACGGGGCGAATCAAATTGCGATAGGCATGCCGCTTAGCCGCCATTATTTCAGTGAGTTTGTCCATATATAAAAAAGCCTACTTTAAAAAAGCAGACCTTTAAAATTACTTTTCTTTAAATAAGATCAAGGCAGGTTTTAAGGATTTGAATTGACATGCCGTGACTCCACCCAGTCTACAATTAAATCTGGCTCGTTTTCATGTACCCAAGTAACTGTCAGAAATTCCGCAGGGTGAATGTTGTGAGTTTTAAAAAAACGCCGATCGCCACCGCATCCATACATTGTTTCAGGTGGTAATTCTCCTCGAAGTTTAGCGATTGCCTTGGGAATAATTCGTGGCAACCATTCAATGCCGCGAATTGTGTTTTGCTTAGCGGGTAGCTCGTCTGGGTCAATTGTGTGCTTTGAAGCAACCCCTTTTTGTACTTGGAAAAAGTAGTCACGTCTCACTGAGTGGACCAAGAGGAAGGTCTCAAAGTCTGGCTCTTCGAGTGCGACAAAGTCCTCCGCGTAGTCGAATACATCCATTTTATTAAGTCCTATTTGCGCTAGTTCTGCCAGTGTCTCAGGGTTAAAAAAACCTTCAGCAACTCGTTGGCCGCCTTGATAACGAGTTACTGCATCTGTCCAAATTTGCTTTAGCTGTTGCTGATAATTGTAGTTGTGCAC
This sequence comes from Puniceicoccaceae bacterium, assembly GCA_022448605.1. Lineage (GTDB taxonomy): Bacteria > Verrucomicrobiota > Verrucomicrobiia > Opitutales > Coraliomargaritaceae > Thalassobacterium. Next base: position 56,385 of record JAKVCM010000059.1, read on the forward strand.
GAAGTTAGGTGTAGACGACTTTTATAAGAAATCAAGATGTCTCGTAGAATTCATTCCGAGGCGGAGTCTATGTAGCGGCTATCTGTGAGTGTCTTAAGAAATGCAACGAGAGCGGCTTTATCCATTTCAGTCATGGGAATACCCTGACCGGAATGCTTCGCTAAGTTTGGGTTCAATGTAGCGCTTTGATAGATGCCAGTTCTGTAATGCTCGACCACTTCTTCAAGCGTTTTAAGTCGTCCGTCGTGCATGTATGGAGCAGTTATGCCGACGTTACGCAGGCTAGGGGTGGAGAACTTGCCGATATCTGTATCGCGCCGGGTGATCAGTGCGCGGCCATGGTCGGTGGTTAGGCGCAGACCATTGTTATGAAAGCCATTATCGCTGAAAAGCGAACCGCCATGGCAATGGAAGCAATCGGCCCCATAAAGTTTTCGTCGTGGATCGTGCTCGGTAAAAAATAATTTTAGGCCTTTTTTCTCTAGCTCGGAGAGTTCGGCCTCACCTTTTACCGCGCGATCAAAACGCGAGTCAGCACTGATTTGACTTAATAGGAATTGTTCAATTGCGACTCCGATGCGCTCGGCCGATATTTCACGAGATCCGAAAGCACCCTTAAATAGGCTGGGGTATGCTGGGTGCAGAGACAGTCGCTTCTCAACGAGTGATAGCGGAGCGTCCATTTCAGTCTCATTTTCAATACTGAAGAGTGCCTGTTTACGCAGCGAATTGACTCTGCCATCCCAAAAGAATTGCTGCTTCCACGCGAGATTTATAAGCGGCATCGAGTTGCGCTTGCCGACTTGCCGATCGATTCCCGTGCTCAGTTTGCCTCTGTCAGCAAAAGCTCGCTCGCTTTGATGGCAGGAGGCACAACTGACAGTCGTATCTCTCGACAAGCTGGAGTCGTGAAAGAGGCGGCGACCGAGTTCAACTCGCTCGGCGCTTAGCGGGTAGTCTTTGGGGAGTAGAGGGAGCGGAAAGAATTCGCTAATTTTAAGTGGGTAAGGAGTACCAATGAAAGGGGTAGTAATGCCCTCAATAGCAGGAATAGCTGGCCGCCTTTGCGTAGCATTGATTTGTGCCACTTGAAATGCGCCTTCCGCTTGTTCCTTTAATTGAAGAGCTAAAGGATCGCCCGGTCGACCATGAGTCGAGCTGGTTTTTGCATAGGCGATATTTGCTAAAGCACGGTCTAGGTTAAAATCTAGGACCAATCGGGCATCGCTGGTGCGTAGGTCGACTGCTGCAGGTATGCGCACACGCATTCGATGAGGTTTATTACCCAAGTGGTAGGAAAAACCACCTTTTTTATGCTTTTTTTGCCAGTGACCCTCAAGGGCTAGAAATATGTACCCATCCTGCCAATTCCAATGGAGCTTATTATGGATCGGATTTAGTGGGTGCTTAGCTGGAAATTTAGCGGGGTCAGACTGATTAATTTCCGGTTCCAGGCCAATTAAAAATTCGATTGCAGTTAATTTAAGCGGGGGTAGGTCCGCCAGATCGATACTTGTGATCCCCGCTTCAAAATCGATGAGTCCGTACCAATTGTGTAGTATGTGCTCGCTTCCAGTACTATCAATGAGGACAGGTTCTGAAACAAGATAAGCGATGCGACTGAGCGAAAGGCTCGAGTTGTTTCGGGCTGCGTGCCAAGATTCAGAGAGTGATACTTGCCTTGCTTCCCATTTAGCTACAAATTCAATACTTAACTGAGCCCCATTCAATGATACCAGTAGCAACAGTGTGAGCCCTGTAATTCTTAGGGTCATGGAACCGTGTAGGTATTGGTCGCGTTGAAGGTTCTGCTTGAATTATTTGCTCCACGAAAGGTTACCACCATTGAATAGTCACCAGAACTTAAGCCTGCAGCAACTGGGTTAAAGGTTACTTTGACAAAATATTGGTTGGGTGAACCGGAGCTATCAACGCGCGAAGCCGAAGATCCACTATTAAGCGTGCTTGTATCAAAGCTTGCTTCCTGGCCGCCAATGGTCACGGCTTGGGGGTGTACAGGGTTGCCTGCATTGTTGCCTCCTGCCCGAACTAGTGGTGGCACCGAATCGGTATTATTATCGATCAATTCCAGATAGACGGTTTCGCTGTTACCACTTCCATCGGCGGGGTCGCTGTAGCCACCACCCAAGCTAGCATCTATAGCAATGAAGAAATCATAGGCTATTGTTTCGATTGAATTGAGCGCACTGGTGTTGAGTGGTGACTGCTCGTTAGAGTCCTGCGAAATATTATAAAACTCATAGCTTGGGTTATCGCTGGAGCTCAACGGGTCACCATGGATGATGAGTTTAAATTCCGGGTAATCAGCGCTCAAAAGGGCCCGACCACTTCCAACGGTGTCTCCAAACTTCTCTGCCACGACTACGCGACTACTTGAATCGCCTCCACTTAAAATGGGAATTAGGCTATTGGAATCAATTGCACCTACTGCGCTCGTAGCAGTCGAAGGGTTGATGCCAGCTAGTTGTAAGATAGTACTAAACAAATCGACACAGTGTACCAGTGCATCAGTACTGGAGCCATCGCTAAGAGTAATGTCTGGCCCAGATATTATTAGCGGGACATGAATGCCTCCTTCATAAAGATCGGCTTTCGCATTACCGTTCCCATACGGTAACTGAGCTACTTGACTAGGGGAGCCATTATCACCAATAATAATTACATTGGTATTGTTTAGATCGATATTCTCCAGCAAGCGCCCAATCTCTGTGTCCATTGCCTCAAGCATGCGGCAGTAAAGGCTCGTATTTGAACTATCACTTGGATTTGTGTAGCCTCCTGGAGGCGCAAGATTGGCAGGTGGTTCATGAAAAGGTGTGTGGGGAGCATTTAGCGCAAGCCAGCAAAACCAAGGACTACCTAGAGCATTACTATTGATCCATGCCACCGCATCATCAATTTGGTCCGTAGTGGTGTAGATGCTGTAGTTGCTTGTGGTACTCGCTACGCCATTAATCACTTCAGTCTTTGTCCAATCGAGATAACTGCCAGTATTGGGGACACCGCCTTGGAGTATGCCTTTAAAATAATTCCACCCTCCTCTTGTATAAGGGCCTGTGGATCCACCTCCCAGATGCCATTTGCCGAAAGTGGCCAATGCGTAGGAGGAGCCTTCTTGGGTAAAAATTTCTGGTATGGTTAATTCGGAAGCAGATAGGATATTGTTAGTATTGGGGTCACCCACTCCATGCCTAAAGGGATGCCGGCCAGTTAATATGGTGGCTCGTGTGGGCGAGCAAATTGGCTGCGCATAGGCGCGGTTAAACTGGAGACCTGTGCTAGCTAAGCTTTGAAAATTCGGCATGTTTGGCAGCGTCAACCCGACGCTTGCATTGTGAACAGGGCTCCAGTCATACCCCCAATCATCGACAATAATTAATAGGATGTTATTTCCTGTGTCTACAGGGCTGGTACCGACAGTTAGTGTAGCATCGAAGCTTTCACTGAAACCATCAAAAGTGACCTCTAATTGGTAGTTCCCATCACTGAGTGCGTCTAAGTCGACACGTAACTGAATCTGGTCTTGAGTGGGACGACCTAAGTAAGTTACGGAGTTGCCTTCCAGTGAAATACTTGAAGGATCGACGCTTAGGTCTGCAGGGGCAGTGCCGGCGCCTGAAAGAGTTAAAGTGACAGTAGAAAAGCTTGTGTAGTCTAGAGTGGAATAATCAAATCCAGTCGAATCAAAAGCCTCTAAAGCAGTTTGATTAAGTTTATAGAACCGCTTATCTTGTGCGTTGAGCATGTTTATTTCTGTAAAAGCAGGCTTATTGTTATTAGCCTTTATTATTTCATTTGATATTTTCCAATAGGCTAAGTCTGAACTATAGCTTACTTCGTAACTGCCGCCTTCTATTGCATCCCAAGTGACGGTGACATCACCAGCTGTGTAATTGGGCACGATACTTTCAGTTAGTAGTTGTTTTTCTGGCCCACCTTCGAAATGTTTAACTACGGTCTCATGGATCGCATCGATATCTGAACCGCTTGGATCACCGTAGTACCAGCGTCCAATGTTGTACGGAAAAACGGGCGTACCATCCGACTCAATTGTAATAAAGTAAGCGTAGGTTCCATTCGGAAAGTCAGGAGTTTTGCAAAAACGCCCATTGTGGAGGTCGAGATCAAAATCACTGCCAAAGGAGAGGCCGAGGTCGCCCTTGTATGCATAATCTTCAATATAGTGACCAAGCGGATAATTAGCTATACCCACATCAGGACCCTCTTGACCAGTTGCTAAGCCTGGTCCAATGCTTTGCGCTGTTACTGCCCAGGCAGGAAGACTTGTGCGCCCTGTCAAATTTAAATTGGTGCTACCGTTTAAGCCATCACGCTTTTGATAGCCAGACAGCATGCGCCGTACTGAACTAGAGGCATCATTTGGATCACTGTAACCGTACGGGCCATAAATTGGGTAGCCATCTCTCACCCATCCGATAATTGGAGAGTGGGACGGGGCACTTACATTTTCAGAATAAGTGTTCCTGGTGCTATCATAGTTTACGTGATCGCCTAGCAGAAAGCGTAGCCCTGGGGGGTTGGCATGGTAGTGATAATTGGACCCAGCTTGGTGAGCATTTCCAGCATCAAAAGTGACACTTTCGTTTACATAGGCATCACGATTCCAGATGCCGTCTCCGCGAAAGCTAGTATTTGGCCTTGCATCAGAAGCATTACTATTTGAGTAAGAAAAAGCATCTCGATTATCAAACATAGCTACCCCATCTACAAAATATCCAATCGCACCAAGGCCAGTTAGAGTATTATCTATTGCAGGGCTTGGACTTCTGGGAAATCGATACAGCACCGCTCGATTGGCAGGATAATTTGGAAAAATATTTGACTTTGCAGTATCAAGGTACCAAGGACCCATCACATAACTAGCTAAATTGCTGGAGCGTATGTAGACCCAATCGTTCGAGTAGCTGACTTCATGTACACCAGCATAAGTAGGTAAAGATTGATTGCCTTGGCCTCGACTCCATACGCTAACTGCATTTTTTGAATTTTGATCGTCAAGGGTTTCGTAAATACGCGCATATTGACCGCTCGCCGTGGTGTACCACGATGAAATTTGTGGATCCTCTCCAAAAATGAATCCAGTAGCAAAGAATAACGCCGTTGCTATGAGGGGGTAAGTAGATTTTGAATAGAGCAAGTTAAGTTTAGATTTTTAGTCAATATTTCGATTTTTTCTATCTAATTGATTAAAAAAGTAACGGTATGTATTACTATTTGTATTTTAAAGCAGTAGCTATAAAATTTGCAAAAAGTGGATGAGCCGCATTTGGCTTAGACTTAAATTCTGGATGAAATTGTACTCCTACGAACCAAGGGTGCTCTGCAATTTCAATAATCTCGACAAGATCACGATCTGGGTTCGTTCCTGCTATGCGTAAACCTGATTTCTTAAGCTGATCACGGAACGCATTATTAAATTCATATCTATGCCTGTGGCGCTCTTCGATATTTGCTTGTCCGTAAGCATGGATACTAAAGCTGTCGTCAGAAAGCGTACATGGGCAGGCGCCCAGACGCATATTACCACCCTTAGTAGCGAGGTCTTTTTGATCCTCCATAATATCAATTACTGGGTATTCAGTTGCTGCATTAAATTCTGTACTATTGGCATCTTTGAGGCCAGCTACATGCCTTGCAAATTCTATGACTGCGATCTGCATGCCAAGGCAGAGTCCGAAATACGGAATGCCTTGCTCGCGAGCAAATTTTGCTGCTGCGATTTTACCTTCGGTACCGCGGTCTCCAAAACCACCAGGAATGAGGATGCCGTCAAGATTCGCTAAATATTTCGCAGGATCTTTTTCGATGTCTTCTGCATCTAGACGCACAATATGTACGGCGCTGTCGTTTGCTATCCCAGCATGAATAATTGATTCGTATACAGATTTGTATGCATCCTGTAATTCAATGTACTTTCCAACGACTCCAATTTCAACTTCATGGCTAGGTGCTTTAAGTCTGCGAACAACGTCATGCCATATCTGCATATCACTATCAGGCGCTTTTAATTTTAAATGTTCGACGACTAGGTCATCAACTTTCTCAGCTTTTAAAGCTAAAGGAAGTTCATAAATGGACGTTTGGACATCCATTTCTTCGATTACTGCGCGAACAGGAACATTACAAAATAACGACAGCTTCTCGCGCATTTCGTCAGTCATTGGCTCCTCCGTGCGACAAACTAAAATGTCTGGTTGAATTCCAATTTCACGTAATTTTGCGACGGATTGTTGGCTTGGTTTCGTTTTTAATTCTCCTGCAGCTTTCAAGTAGGGCAGAAGCGTACAGTGTAAAAAGAGAACGTCTTCGCGATCTACTTCCAGTGCAAACTGACGCATTGCCTCTAAAAAAGGCAGCCCTTCAATGTCTCCAATTGTACCACCAAGCTCAGTGATCAAAACATTTACATCATCACTAGTTCCTTTATAGATTCTATCTTTAATCTCATTAGTAACATGTGGAATTACTTGTACGGTAGCTCCTAAATAGTCTCCGCGTCGTTCTTTTAGTATTACTTTTTCATAGACCTGACCTGAAGTAAGATTGTTAAGTCGGCTAAGTTCACCGGTTGTGAAGCGTTCGTAGTGCCCCAAGTCGAGGTCAGTTTCTGCGCCGTCATTTAGCACATACACTTCACCATGTTGAAATGGGCTCATGGTGCCAGGATCTACATTCAAGTAGGGATCAAACTTTTGTAAACGCACACGAAGTCCACGTTGCTCTAAAAGTGCTCCAAGAGCAGCAGCAGTTAGCCCTTTGCCTAGCGAAGAAACAACGCCACCGGTTACAAAAATATACTTCATGGACTAACTTTGTATCTTAATGTTCAGCAGTACAGTTTGTAGTGCTTCTCTCGGAGATCGATTAAATTAGTCGTGGTATGGTGTTGGCAACTCTAATTAATTATAAGATGAAGTATTTGCTTTTGTGTAATCGCTTATAGAGTGGTGTTTGTGAAGGTGTTGCGTCACGTCTGGTTGACCTATGAAAAACGTTTTTTATGTACGTAAGCATTTCTAATGCATATAATGTTATTTTCTTATAGATTATTATATTAGCGCTACTTATTTGAAAAGGTACGCTTAATCACTAGATCTTTTTACAGAACACCCTTCAAAATGTACACTACTGGTAGCTTTTTTTCGTCCACAATTGGGCGAAAAATACTGATGGCTTTAACTGGCTTAGTTTTAGTATTTTTTGTTTTGGGCCATATGCTTGGAAACCTTCAAATATTTTTAGGTCCGGATGCGATCAATGCGTATGCGTACAAACTTCACGAAGTATTGCCTCCTTCGGCACTATGGGCTGTGCGTTTATTTTTACTTGTTTGCATTACAGTGCATATCTGGATGGCTGTCTTACTCACTATTGAAAATCGTCGGGCACGTCCTCTAGCATATTTGAAAAAGCGTCCAGTACAAGCAACGTATGCGTCTCGCACGATGCGTATGAGCGGATTCATTTTATTCGCATTTATTATTTTTCATATTGCTCACTACACTGTGCGCACAGTGCCTGGAATGCTGTATAATGAGTCTAATGTATTGGATCTAACTAAAGTGCCTTTAGTTAAGGACGGTCGTGCAGTTGTCAAAGAAGGTGAGACGGTACCAACCTTCAATGTCTACGATATGATGGTGGATGGATTTGAAGTTTGGTGGGTTTCGGCATTCTACATTATAGCTACTGGGCTATTATGCCTCCACCTAACTCATGGAGTGAGCAGTATGTTTCAGACAATCGGTTTACGCAATCAATTATGGCGGCAGCGCCTCGACCGCCTGGCTTTAATATATGGCTGGGTCGTGTTTTTAGGGTTTGCAATTATTCCTGCCGCTGTCCTTAGCGGGTTACTGAAGAATGACCCTCGCTACGAACAAGCGATCAGTGCTGCGCACCCTAACATCCCAAAATAATTGATGATAGTACATGATTGATTAATATATTTAATATGAATTTAGATTCCAAAATTCCTGAAGGCCCAATTTCCGAGAAGTGGTCTTCTCACAAGTTTAATATGAAGCTGGTCAATCCAGCTAACCGCCGGAAGTATACTATAATTGTTGTCGGTTCAGGCCTAGCGGGCGGTGCTGCTGCAGCTAGCTTGGCAGAGCAGGGTTATAATGTATCTTGTTTTTGTTATCAAGATAGTCCGCGCCGAGCACACAGTATTGCTGCTCAAGGAGGTATAAATGCCGCAAAGAACTATCAAAATGATGGCGATAGTGTGCATCGGTTATTCTATGACACAGTAAAAGGTGGGGATTATCGCGCTCGCGAAGCGAATGTGCACCGCTTGGCGGAGGTCTCCGTAGACATTATAGATCAATGTGTCGCTAATGGTGTGCCATTTGCTCGTGAATATGGTGGT
>JAKVCM010000006.1 GCA_022448605.1 Puniceicoccaceae bacterium
TTTCACGCCAAGCGAGGTAGGTAGGCACATTCTGTAAAATAGGATCTTGATCTAGGTAATATTTTGTAATTTCGGGGACATAGGCATACATAACCTTATCGTCGGCGACCCCCGTCCCAACTGCATTAGCCAGAGCAACATTACCCTTCGTGTATGCTTCCATTAAACCGGACACGCCCAGCATTGAATCTTCACGGAAACACAACGGATCGAGAAAGTCATCGTCTAAGCGGCGATAAATTACATCGACCTGCTCTAGCCCTTTTGTAGTACGCATATAGACATAAGCATCGAGGACGATAAGATCGCGACCTTCGACAATCTCGATGCCCATTTTACGAGCTAGGAAAGTGTGCTCAAAGTAAGCGCTGTTGTAGGCGCCCGGTGTCAGTAAGACACAGACAGGACCATGTCCCTGACGCGGTGAGAGATGCTGCAAAGTCTTCAGCAGTAAATCTGGATAGTTGTCGACTGGCTTGACCTTGTATTGACTGTACAAGTTGGGAAAAGCGCGCTTCATTGCTTCTCGATTTTCTAGCATGTAGGATACCCCAGATGGGCAGCGCGCATTGTCTTCGAGGCAGAGGTAATTTCCCTTATCATCGCGGATCAAATCAGTACCACAAATTTGAATATAAATATCTCTCGAGACTTTGACTCCCTGCATTTCAGGACGATAGTGTGTTGCGGTTTTGACGACAGATTCTGGAATTACCTGATCTTTGATTATTTGACCTTCGTGATAGATGTCGTGAAGGAAGAGATTGAGCGCTATAAGGCGTTGTGTCAGCCCCTCCTCAATTAATTGCCACTCTTTACGCGGAATAATCCGTGGAATTAAATCAAATGGAAAAATTCTTTCGGTCCCCTGATTGTCCCCGTAGACCGTGAAAGTGATTCCTTCTTCTAAAAAAGTATTTTCAATCAGACGCTGTTTGTTACTCAAAGATGCCACATTATAATTGGCGTAGTGCTCGAGTAGGCACTCGTAGTGAGGGAAAGTTTTTCCCGAAGTATGACTAAACATTTCGTCGAAGAATTCACCCTTAACATAATGATTGAACACACATAGCATTTAGCATATGCCGTGCCATTGATAAGGTCAGCGTACGAATTGCCGCTTGCTCCGGCTAGGGCAATCGATATTTTCTTTGTATGACCAAAAGGAAATCACAGGTCGTCCAAGAGTTGAAACCCGAGGTTAATGCCGTATATTTAGAAGCTTGAATATGCTTGAATTGTTTTTGTTGGAGCATGGATTTCTTAAGCGCTAATGGCCAGATTGTTCCTGTTGAGATACGGCGTCGAAAAAATACTCGGTATCTTCGACTCACTCTGGGTTATAAAAATCAGATAGTAGCCTCCGTGCCTTGGCATACCAGTGAACGAAGCGTAGGTAAATTTATGGAAAAGCAAAGGATTTGGCTAGACGCGCAGCTCTCGAAAGCTCCCCGTATTTACACTTTGACTGAGTGGTTGAGTCTTCACCCACAAATTACAGCGAGTGGTGATGTCTTTGAAGTAAGGATCGAGGCGACAAGAAGTTTTCAGGCAAATTATACTTTTGATCGGGGTGGAGCGGTGCTTATTCTTCGCCTGTCGGAGGTGGATGAGGCATCGCTTATTCAACTTTTGCGCCGTTTTGCTAAAGATGCCCTTACTTGTCGCGTGGCTTATTATGCCAAACATTACGGGCTGAGTTACCGTTTGCTCTCGGTGCGTGATCAATCGAGTCGATGGGGTTCATGCTCGGCACGCCGATGTATTTCCCTGAATTGGCGTCTCATACTACTGCGCCCCGAGCTGCAGGACTATATTATACTTCACGAGTTAGCTCACCTGACTGAAATGAACCACGGCAAGGGCTTCTGGAAACTGCTTGATCAGTATGATCCTGAACGTATAAGGCACGAAGTCGCTATCGATAAAGTCAGCGCCGAACTGATGCGCGTTGCACGTCTCTAATATGCATTTTACACTAAAGTCACTTTCTGAGGTATATGCACTAGTTTAAAGAGGAATATGTTGCATCTTAGTCTTGCGCTATAGGGTTTATACACTAGTTTACGAGTGTACGGTAACCGACCTACTATTTTTATGAAACCGAGCGACAGCCAAGACTTACCATTCAGTGCATTCGTTTTAGCGCTTTTTTTAGGTGTGTTTTCGTCCCTTGCGATCGCGACAGGGTTGATCGTAATTGATGCTCCCGCATGGGGAATATATCTTTTTTCAGCCCTAGGCGGTGTCACGACAGCTAGCTTCGTTTGGATTGAACGCAGTTTGGTTTTTCAAATCAAAGAAAAAGAGCTCTTACTGGGTTTCGAAGTTACTCGGCGACATGAGTTTCAGGATTACCTTTATTCACACTCGATGGCTTGCCTCGTGCGCTTCGATGCGGGCACTCTCATCATTGACCGAACCAGCCCAGGGTTTATTAAGATGTTACGAATGCCCATGGAATCAGAACTGCGAGGTCAGAGCCTCGATGTGTTGCTCGGCGTGAATAGCCTGAAGCTTGAGTCCGTGGTCGAATTGATTAAGCAGGGTGAATCTTCGGTTAAGGAACTCAAGCTAGAGCTCATGAGTGCTGAAGGTTTTTCGACGAATGCTGTTATCAGCGGGCAATATTTTCCAGATGATCATGTTATAGAGGCAGCCTTTTTTGTCCATCCAATCAATAATGCTGAGCGAATGGCAGACTTAGGGGCTGCGCAAGAGGACCTTCAACGCTTCCGTAAAGGCATGTTTCGCCGTGAGACGCGTATTTTAGAGCTCAAAGAAGAAGTGAATGAAATCTGTCGTGAGGCGGGGCTACCTACTCGTTATGAAAAAGTCTAGCATTCGAATGTCATTCTTTACCAATCACCTATTATAAAGTGAACAGCTCTAAAGTATCCAAGAACATCGCATGAATAAGCGTAAGCGAAGCATCTCACGGATGGTTTACGTCTATGCGGCGCTCGCTATTATAGCGGTCGTCGTAGTTGTAGTTGGGTGGATGGCGTCTGATCAATTTGGCCAGTATATTGAGGAGCGAACTCAACTTATTGAGCAGGTTAATGCCATGATCTCCGATATTGAATTTAACCAAATCGAGCAGATTGATGAGATCGAGTTTATACGTGAAGAACGCTCTAAAATTCAGCAACAAGAGTTTGTCCGTAGTGCGCTGCTGGCGATCTCTGTCCTTCTTTTTGGAGTCACTCTGCCTATACTAGCTACTCGATATTTTGTTCAACGCTTACATGCGAACCTTGATTTACTTAATGACTATCTCTCCAAGATCGGTCGGGGTACTACTGCACTTATGCCACAGACTTTCGAGTTCAAAGAATTCGACGAGATATCAGAAACCTTACGCCAAGTCGCTAGAGATCACGGTGAAACAGAGCAACGCTGGAAGCGGGCGGAAATGGAGCTAATCTCAACAAATTCTGATTTGATCGAGCAAGCGAGCGAGTTGACGAAAGGGCGCAAATTTGCCCTAAGTATGATGGAAGATGCTGATAATGCTAGAGACGAACTAGAGGTGACGAACGAGCGCCTAAATCAAATGATCGAGCAGGCCACGCGAGCGACTCACGCAGCAGACAGCGCGAATCGTGCAAAAAGTGACTTCCTTGCTACGATAAGCCACGAAATTCGTACTCCACTCAACGGTATAATCGGCTTCGTTGAGTTACTTGATGAGACCAAGCTGAACGAGGAGCAAGATGATTTTCTAATTAGAATAAAAAGTAGTAGCGAGGCACTTATGTCGCTTATAAATGACGTGCTCGACTTTTCAAAAGTTGAATCTGGTCACCTTAGCCTAGAGTTACGTGACTTTTCTATCTTACCCATGATTAATAGTTTGAATTCAATGTTCTTGTCTCAAGCAACGGAAAAAGGTTTGAGTTTGAAAATTAGCGTTGACGATACTGTTCCTCGGAAAATTAGAGGTGATGAAACTAGGTTAAGACAGATTCTTTTGAACCTGCTTTCGAATGCAATTAAGTTTACTAAGTCAGGAGATGTATCCTTGCTTGTGAGCACGCATAGTATTGATTCAGAATGTAATTTGGTGGAGTTAGAATTTGAGGTGCGAGATACTGGTATCGGAATGTCGCCCGAAGAGATTTCGCGCCTGTTCATGCCATTCTCGCAAGGTGATAGTTCGACTACGCGTAAATATGGAGGCACTGGCCTTGGTCTAGCCATTTGCAAGAGTTTGAGTGAAGCAATGGGCGGTAAAGTCTGGGCAACTAGTGTGCTCCACGAAGGCTCTAGTTTTTTTAGTAGAGTCCGGGTTGATATTGTCGAAATGAGGGATGCTCATACTTTGTCGTCCGAATCTGAGAATGCGAAAGTGATTTCTAGCGGAACAATAAACAATAAAGAGGAATCCGATAAGCCCGCAGATTCCTTGCCTCTAAAGATAGCCGTCGCTGAAGATAATATGGCTAATCAACGGGTGATTATGATCATGCTTCGTCGCCTTGGTTGGGAATCTGAATTTGCTGAAAACGGCCGAGAGCTTTTAGACTTGGTTCGTAATAAAGATTACGACCTTATTTTTATGGATGTACAGATGCCCCTAATGGATGGCCTTGAAGTCACACGTCGAATACGGGCAGGCGATGCTGGTGAGGGACTCAAAGATGTTAAAATCATTGCGCTTACAGCAAATGCCCTCTCCGGTGATGAAGCTCGTTGTCTTGAGAGTGGAATGAACGCTTATATGACTAAACCACTCAAGTTAAGTACACTCAAGCAAGCTATATTGTCGCTCTGCGGTAAGTAGGGAGGGTGGGTTGTTTACCAAAAATACTTAGCTTTTCTCTGAGAAATGCTAAATTCCTAGGTCTGAGCATAAATAGATAGTGCATAGCGTATTACTTGTAAACATTCGCTAGGATCGGCTAGCCTTTGACGTGGAATTAACGTGAAAAGGGATATACGTCGTGGCTCAATTAGCTATCTGTTTTAGCTTCAATTTTGAAACTAAGAATAAGATAGAGGATAGTACCTGCAACAATGCCACAGTCGGCAATGTTAAACGAAGGATACCGACCAGTTGGTATAAGCCAGGGAATAGTGAAAGGCAGGTGGAAGTCTAGGAAGTCAATAACGTGCCCATGAACTAAGCGGTCGGTCATATTACCCAAAATCCCACCCGTGAGTAAACCAAACACGCACTGCATGGACTTCCTATGCAATTCTAGATCATGTCGCAATAAGTAGATCGCAATGAGCGCAATCATTGCAAAGATTGCGAGTAATCCGCCATAGCCAGAAAGCATGCCCCAGGCCGCACCTTCATTTCCAATGTGTACAATGTAGAAAAAATCGTTAATTACAGCGATCGAATCAGGTGGATAATAACTATCTAATTCTAGATTGTAAAAAATCCAGGTCTTCGTAATTTGGTCTAAAACGAAAACTAAAGAGGCCGTTACAATAAGTAGTCGGTAACGCGCGATTTTGGACATGACTGTAGCCTGCATTGTTTTGAATGTTGATTGCAATTAGACGCTATTCTTGCCCTGACATAGCTATGCTTTTTCTGGCATGTCGCGGAAGAAAATACCCGTCTTTCCTACCCGCCCAACGTATTCACAACTTAGCTTTTCAGGAATATCGTAGCAGTAGGATTGTATTGCCTCGCGCTCTGCTTCAAAGCGGATTTTTATCAAGCCGTTCTTAAGGAGCGCTCTATCAATTTCTTTGAATACGTTTGTACCTAGACCTTGTTTGCCAATGTGAAGGTGTGGCTTTAGCCGCTGGCCGATGCCTCGGAGTTCTTTTTTCTCTGCGTTGGTGAGTGGATCACTTTCCATTACTTGTTTGTTATGCGTGAACATTGGGTGAGGCAAGTACGAAGCTCGGCTAGCTTGACTGCTAGAAAGTAATTAACGCGGTTGCTTTGTTAGGATAACAAGGTAGTTTTGCTATATGCTTCTTAGGTTCGTGTGTATGCCACTTTTACTAGGTATTTTGTTGTGGTTTTCAGGCTGCCGTACCGTTCCGCACACAGGGCGCTCGGCCCTACACCTTGTTCCTACTGAGCGGTTAACTTCTATGGCTTCAATTCAGTTTGAACGACTCAAGCGAGAGGCGCCGATATCCCGAGACGCCAATTATAACGCGATGCTGCGTCGAGTCGGTGAGCGTATCGCCTATGTAGCCGCGCCAGACATGCCTAATGCGCAGTGGGAATTCGTTGTTTTTGATGATCCTGGACGGGTCAATGCTTTCGCAATGCCGGGTGGTAAAGTCGCCGTCTACACAGGTATTTTCAAAGTCGCCAAGACGGAGAATGATCTTGCCGTAGTGGTCGGGCACGAGATCGCACACGTCTCTGCAGGGCATGGTAATGAGCGTGTCTCACAGCAGCTACTTGCTGCGGGTGGTGCCATGGCGCTACATGTGGGGATGGAAGATATAGATAGCTCGGATCAGCAAATGCTGGCGGCTGCTTATGGTGCAGGCACTACTATTGGTCTAATACTGCCTTACAGTCGCAAGCACGAGAATGAGGCCGATGAGATCGGCTTGATTTATGCGGCCAAGGCTGGCTACGATCCACGTGCAGCTGTTGGTTTCTGGGAGCGGATGGAAGCGCAGAAAACTGGCTTCTCGCCGCCCGAGTTTCTTTCAACGCATCCGTCGGACTCTAACCGCTTAGACAAAATTAATGCACTAATGCCGAAGGCCTACGAAATCTACAAAAATCACAAATGAATCCTACGTTTGCAAAATCGGCTCGCAGGGCATCATACCTTACTATTCTGAACCTAGATTTTATTCTATCCTGTGACATGCTAAGGCTTAAAGAGGATTTAAATGTCAGAACACACATCTTTTAATTCGCTAGCTTTTAATGATGCAAAAACCTGTTGAAGTCCTCAAGGAATATATCCGTTTCCCTTCTGTATCCACAGATCCTGCCTATACCGAAGGCATGATAGGTGCGCGTAAGTACGTTACTAGCTTGTTAGAACAATTAGGATTTGCCGTCGAAGTCGTAGAGACGGGTTTACATCCTATTTTATTTGCCGATCGCATCGTTGACCCTGCTTGGCCCCATGTTGTGATCTATGGACATTACGATGTCCAACCTGCTGACCCGTTTGCTCTTTGGACATACGATCCCTTTAATCCGATCGAGCGTGATAATCGGCTTTACGGACGTGGTGCCGCAGACAACAAAGGACCGACGATCGTTCACATGGCTGCGCTCTCCCGAGTTTTTGAGGCGAATCCTAATCTGCCGTTAAACATTACCTATATAATAGAGGGCGAAGAGGAAATCGGTAGTCCCAGTATGCCAAAGTTTTTCGATCAGTATGCTGAGCGTCTATCAAAGGCTGATTTTATGCTCGTCTCTGACACGGGTAGTCCAAATAGCGAGCAGATCGTTATCACGACGGCACTTCGCGGATTGGTAGACCTCGAAATTAAGTTAAGGGGTTCCAAAAGTGATCTGCATTCAGGTATCCATGGGGGTGCTGTCTATAATCCGAATCAAGCTTTGATGGAGATCTGTGCTTCTTTACACAAGCCTGACGGTAGCGTCAATGTTCCTGGCTTCTACGACGATGTCGTGCCAGTCCTTGAATGGGAGCGTGAGGAATTAAAGCGTTATCCAGAGACGGTTGAAAGCTATCGTGCATTGCTCGACGTGCCCGCGTTTTACCCTGCCAACGGACTCAACCCACTCGAAGCTGTTCGATTCGGACCCACTTTAGAGTTTAATGGTATCGGTGGTGGTTACCAAGGTGAGGGATCAAAGACCGTCATCCCTAGTGAGGCTTTTGCCAAGATTACTTGCCGCCTTGTTGCTAATCAAGATCCTATCAAAATCCAAGCACAGATCATCGATACAATTAAAGAGCGTTGCCCCGATGGTGTAAGACTCACTGTGCGCGAAGGCGGCATCGCTGAGGCCTATCTCGTCGTGCCACCCGATCGTTCGAACACACCAGATGATCAGCCTGCTTCGCTTGCTCGCGCTTTTAAGGCCGCAGATTCTGCGATCGCTTCAAAGTTTGGCAAAGCTCCAATCTATCTACGTGAAGGAGGTAGTATCCCTGTGATTTCTGATTTTAAAAAGCGTGCTGGCCTTGATGCGTTGATGATTGGGCTTTTTACGCCCATCGATAATCTTCATGCACCTGACGAGAGCTTCAGTTTACCGCTGATGGAAAATGCGATCTCGGCTTTTGAGGAGATCATCCAAGAAATCTCGATTGGAAAATAAATTCTTCGCGAAAATATTAGTATGAGGGATCAAGTTATAGACGGTAGAACAGATGAATTCTGTGTGTGTAAATCAATTGTCGTTAGTTACCCATTTACTTAGCATATACAGGCCTAATGAAATTGCTGGAATCATCACAACCCATTGGCCTTTATTGTCACGTTCCCTTTTGCGCCTCAACCTGTGATTTTTGCGCTTTTTATCAAGAAAAGCCACGCCGCCACGACCTAGATCGTTATCTCTTAGCGATGGACCGGGAATTTACCCAGTTGCCACGCAATCGAGTCTTCGATACCGTATTTTGGGGTGGAGGCACTCCTGGCTTACTTAGTGCCAAATATCTGGAAAGGCTAGGTTGTTCGCTCTTAAAAAATTTATCGAAGCCACCAATAGAGTGGACGGTCGAAATGGCACCCTCGACCGTCAAATGCGACAAGCTTAAAGTCCTCCGCGAACTGGGGGTGACCCGGATCTCAATGGGCGTGCAGAGTTTTAATCCAAAGCTCTTGAAATCGCTTGGGCGCCTGCATAGTCCAAAGCAAGTCTACACCGCTTGGGAGCGTGTGAAGGCTGCAGGCTTCCCGCAGACCAATCTTGATCTGATGTTCGCTATACCTGGTCAGAGCATCGAGCAATGGGAGGCCGACATCCGCGAAGCTACGCGCCTTGGGCCCTCGCACCTATCCACGTATTGCCTGACCTTTGAAGAAGATACGGCACTTTACGTCAAACTCTCGCAGGGTAAGGTAGCTATTGATGAGGAAAAAGAGCTAAGCTTCTATGAGCGTGGTTCGAACTTACTCGACGAGTTGGGTTATGCGCAATACGAGATTTCAAACTTTGCTAAGCCAGATGCTGAGTGTCGGCACAACATAAATACTTGGCGCATGCATGAGTGGATTGGTTGCGGCCCCTCGTCTGCTAGTCAGTACAACGGAGAGCGGTATCAACGCCCCGCTAACCTCGAAGAGTGGTGTTTTGGTATGGAGTCTACAACATCGCCGAAAACTGAGCGCATTACTTTGGACGACAATCTATTACTCGCAGATGCGGTGATCTTCGGTTTGCGCATGAACAGTGGGGTTGATTTAAAGACACTCAATTTACGTTTTGCGCATGCCACTAATCGTATTGATCTGGAAAAGAAATTAAAGTTTTTTGAGAAAGAAGGTCTCCTAAAATCGAAAAACACCCATTACAAGTTAACGCATCAAGGGCGTCTTCTTTGTGACTCGATCGGAAGTAATTTGTTAGATGTCTAGTCGTGAGAATATTTTTTGTGAATCTACGCTTTAACTGTTTGTGCATCTACCTTCGGACGCGTCAGTAATTTAAGGGCGCTAGCAAGCGAATTCAGCATGGCTGCTTAGTCGTAACGTCGCCTGAGGTTTGTCGGTAAGATGCCTAGCTCTTCGCGATATTTAGCCACAGTTCGACGGGCAATCTTAATTTCTTTTGCTTTAAGCTGATCAACGATGTTTTGATCGCTAAATGGCTTGGCTGGTTTTTCTTCCTCAATGATTTGACTGATCATATCTTTGATTGTTTTGTTTGAGATTGATTCTCCATTGCCAGACTTGTAACCAGGTGTGAAGAAATATTTAAATGCAAAGACACCATGTGGAGTGCGGATGTATTTATTGGCGATAGCACGACTCACAGTCGTCTCATGCACGCCAACTGTATCAGCGATAGTATTCATCGTCAGTGGGCGTAATTTAGCAACGCCGACTTCGAAGAATTCGTTTTGAAACTTGAGAATTTCCCGTGTAATTCGCTCGATTGTATGTTGTCGCTGCTCGATTGAATTGATGAGGAACTTGCCCGAACGCATACGCTCAAGCATGAAATCCTTTTCTTGTTTGCTGAGAATACCCTTTGCTAGCATATCTTTATAGGTATTGCTAATACGTAAGCGGGGAATGTAGTCGCTATTTAGTACGACCTGCCATTCGTCGTATTCGTTTTGATAGACGGTGACGTCTGGTTCGATTACGCTATTACTGTCCGGGCTGAAGCGTTTACCAGGAGCAGGTTCGAGGGTAGAAATCTCCTCGATTGCAACTTGAATGTCTTCAGTACTGGCACCGGTCTTACGCTTGAGTTCTGGGACGCGGCGGCGAACGAGTAGATCGAAATGTTCACGAAGGATTTTAGCGGCTAACCCATCGCCACGACCACGTAGTTCCAATTGTGTAGCGAGACAGTCCCTCATGTCCTCAGTGCCGATACCAGCCGGTTCAAAGGACTTGAGTATCTCACTTGCGCTTAACATAGTTACGTAAGGAATGTGTGCAGCAAGAGCGATATTTGAGATGCTCTCCGTTAGGTAACCGTTATCATCCAAGCATCCAATCAAGTAGAGTAGGGCTTGGCTTTCTTTATCGCTACAATCTGTAAGTTCAGCTTGGCTGACAAGGTGTTGTTGTAATGAAAGGCTCTCGGTGAGCGAATTCATGAAATAGTTGCGTCGCTCGTCATCCTTTACGCTGTGAGACTGACCAGTATTCTCTTGCGCGTAGTATTCGCGCATGTCTTCGTTCATCTTATCGAGGACGCTGAAATCTTCGGAGTTAAAGTCGAGCTCTTCGTTAGCCTCTCGTTCGTTCTCATTGGGTAAATCGCGATGATCTTCGATACTTATGCTCTCAATCGGCAGTTCCTCTAGTAGTGGATTTGCATTTAACTCCTCGAGGATCGATGTGCGTAGCTCAAATGCGGGTGCCTGCAAAATCTTTAGTGAATTACGCAACTGAGGCGCTAAGACGAGCGACTGTGTTTGCTTTTGTAATTGTTTAAAGCCCTGTGAACTCATAATTCGGAAGGTGCTGTAATGATCTGATCCGATTCGATCTCTTCAAGACCAGGGGTCGCGCCTTGAAGCCACCTTTTAACTGCTGTTGCGCCATTCTCTCCGTTGAGATCTGACATGTAGGCGGCAAGTTTCTCATTCGTAGGGCCGTAGCCGTCATCATATAAAAATGTTTCCAGTGCAGTTAGCATAGCTTGTGCGCTTTGGTAACGCCTGTCTCGGTCCCGCTTGAAGCCATGCTGTAGAATTTCGTTCAGGCGTGGGTCGATTTCGGAGCGTAGTTCTGTGAAATCCGGGATACTGAGTTCGAGTATGTTCTTGTGAGTGGTTTTTTCTCTATTGGTCGCGAAGATATTTTCTCCGACCAGCATTTCCGAGAGTAGGATTGTGCAACAGAAGAGGTCGGCACGTGCGTCTGTCACCTCACGGCGCGCTTGCTCGGGAGAGAGGTATTCGTCCTTGCCCGCGATCACTAAGCCCTCCTCATTGTACATAAGATCAAGTGCTTTAGCTATGCCGAAATCTGTTAACTTCACATCGCCCTCGCGTGCAATCATTATATTGCGAGGGTTTACATCACGGTGCACTATGCCGAGTTTGCGACCGGAGGGATCGCAATGTTGATGCGCATGGGATAGGCCGCGACAGATGCGCGAGATAATGAAAGACGCTAGATCTGTTGGTATGAGTTGCTTGGTCTCACGGTGGCGTTGAATGAAGTCCTCCAGTGTAACTCCATCAACGTATTCCATCGTCATGAAGTATTGTCCGCTGATTTCACCCAAATGGTATGTTTGCACGATATTGGTATGGATCAAATCGGCGACCAAGCGTGCTTCCCCGACGAAATTACTTCTGAACTCGTCAATTTTAGAATATTCCTCACGGATTAGTTTCACAGCGACACGTTTAATGAAATCGCCCACGCCCCTTTGCTCGGCCTCATAGACGATACCCATGCCTCCTTCAGCGATAACTCGCACAAGCTCGAAATGCAGCTCGTTAAATATGTGTTTAAGCTGACTCAATAACTAAAATTAACGTCTCTAATTTAAATTTCGCAAGTATATTTATGAAACTAGCACGAAAAATGCTCCGCAATTTTTTTACATCCATCCATTAGTGTTTTGCCCAGATTTTTTTCGGTTCATTCTTGTGTCGCTCATGTTGACAGACCGTTATGCGTGGGTTTTATGGATTAAATGATTGCTTTTACTGATGGTGCTGTAGTGCAGGTTCGCAAGCTTGAAGCTGACAAGGCAAAAGCGGGTCAACTGCTCCGCATTTTTGTCGAGGCAGGAGGCTGCTCGGGTTTCGAATATGGCATGTCCTTCGATTACAAAAAAGAGGGCGATCGATTATTGGAGAACAATGGGGTTACTTTTTTAACAGATGCTACAAGCCTAGAATACTTGGACGGTAGTGTGATACATTTCGATGATGGTCTTCATGGAAAGGGTTTTGATATTCAGAATCCGAATGCCACCAGCACCTGCGGCTGCGGTCGCTCATTTAATTAGTAATATCCTTCCTTTACGCTTGCCTTGGGACAGACAGGTGTTACCCATCTTCGCTTTCCAACTCACTCGAGTTAGCTAAGAGGGGTAAATCGCTCCAACAACCGTAACATACAACTAAAAGAAACATCGTTTCTCCCAGGATTGTTCTCTGGGCTTTGAACACAGCATGAATACTACACCAAAAGACCTACTCGACGCAGGCGTTCACTTCGGTCATCAGCTTCGCCGCTGGAATCCAAAGTCGAAACCCTACGTTTACGACAATCGTAATGGCATCTCTATTATTGACTTGGAGAAGACTCATAAGCTCCTCGAAAAGGCCTACACCAAGATCGAGGAGGTCGTTTCCTCGGGCAAAGACATACTTTTTATTGGCACCAAAAAGCAAGCTCAGGAAATCATGCGCGAAGCCGCTACCTCTTGCCAAATGCCTTTCTGCGTGAACCGCTGGATGGGAGGAGGACTTACTAATTTTACGACCATCAAAAGCTCACTCGCAAAATACCGTAAGTTCCTTAAAATGGATCAAGATGGTGAACTCGAAAAGCTTCCTGGCAAGGAAGAAGCCGCAATTCGCCGCCAAATGAGTCGCATGAATCGTAACTTTGAGGGAATGCTTGAAGTGAATGACTTACCAGCTGCCGTTTTCGTGGTCGATACAAAGAATGAAGAAATCGCAGTATCTGAAGCCAATCGCTTAGGCATTCCTGTGATCGGGCTAGTTGATACCAACTCTGATCCTACAGTCCTTGATTATCCAATACCAGGTAATGATGACGCTGTGAAGTCGATCCGCATCATTGTGGAAACCATTCTTGAAGCCGCACAAAGTGGACTATCCCAGCGCGAAGCGAAAAGGGTTCAAAAGAGTGCGAGTCCTATCAAGCGAGAGCAAGTCTTCGAGCAACAAGAAGATATCGAGGTGACACTACCTGCCGGTTACGGAGAGGAAGAAGACGCTCCTACACCACCTGTCGTTTTCCCTGCCGTTGAAGCCGTCGCGATTGATGCACCCGCTACCGAAGCGCCTTCTGTTGACGCTCCCGCGCCAGATGCACCCGCTAACGAAGAACCTGTAGCCGATGATGCGCCCGTTGAATCGGATGCGATTGAGGAAAAGGAGTAGACCTCATACACAATTTGAAACTTTAGATACTTTTATATTATGAGCATACAAATTAATGCAAAAATGGTGGGTGAACTACGCGAAAGCACAGGCGCTGGACTAATGGATTGTAAGAAAGCCTTAGTTGAATCTGAAGGTGATATCGATGCAGCGGTGGAGCTCCTTCGCAAAAAGGGCATAGCGACTGCAGCGAAAAAGGCGGGTCGTGACGCAAGCGATGGCCTAATTGACACCTACATCCATCTCGGTGGTAAGGTCGGCGTGATGGTCGAAGTCAGCTGCGAGAGTGATTTCGTTGCCAAGACTGATGACTTTAAGCAGTTCGTAAAGGACATCGCCATGCATATTGCTGCGGCTAGTCCAGTCTGCGTGTCTCGTGAAGACATTGATCCTGCTATCATCGCGGCCGAGCGCAAGGTAGCTGAGGGTCAAGCCGAAGGTAAGCCTACCCAAGCAATCGAGAAGATTGTCGAGGGCAAGTTGAACAAGTTTCTGAGCGAGTCATGTCTCTTAGAGCAAGCTTTCGTCAAAAACCCTGATCAAACGATGCAAGAGCTTTTAACAGCAATGATTGCTAAGATGGGCGAGAACATGCAAGTCAAGCGTTTCGCTCGCTTTCAAGTCGGCGCATAAGCAAGAGTCTGTTAGTTTTCATAGCCTAGTATCCGGCCCGAATGGAGGGCTTTTTTGTAGTGTTTGTTGCCTAATTTGCGACCATTTATTGTTAGGCTGTGACAGCATAATTGCCTTCACAAACTCGCTACTAAGCCTTTATACAAGCAAACACTAAAATGCCCGCGCCGAATCGTTACGGGAACTTGGAGCAAACTAAGCGAGTTTGGCTTTAAGATCGTCTAATGATGTTAGTCCGACGACAGTGTCGGCAACAGCACCGTCTTTAAAAATTAGGATGGTCGGGATGGCTCGGATGTCGTATTTACTGGCGATCTCATTGTTAGTTTCGACGTTGACCTTGCAGATCTTGACTGCGTCACCCTGCTCGTTCGCGAGGTCTTCGAGAATGGGTGCAATTGCTTTGCAGGGACCACACCATGGTGCCCAGAAATCGACGACGACGGGCACTGAGCCCTGAGTGACTGTGGGTTCAAAGTTAGAGCTATCGAGTTCTGTGATTTTGTCGGACATAATGACTTGGTTGGGTTGGTTGCTTGAGCTTGATTATTACAGGAATGGAATGATGTCTTGCACAAGCAAAACTGTAAAGGCGATGGCTGCGGCTGCGGCGATCGCGTCTATGATGAGCGCGCCGACATTCGGGCTACTGTCTCCATCAATCGAAATCGATGAATCGGTTGTTGGTGAGCCTGCGGGATCGGTTGCGGCAGGTTGAACTTTGGGAGCCATGGCCACCTTAACAGGAGCAGGCGTAGGTTCGTCACGTGACTCGGCTGGTTTAGCTAGAACAATGGGAGGCTTACTTGGTTTATTCTCCGCGAATTCATTAAAGGAAGGGGTGGATTTAGAGTGAAGCTCTGGTTTTGAAGTTTTAGTTGGTTCAACTTTTTCAGCATCCGTTACTGGGTTTGCACTATTTGCAAGTTTCTTGCTGTAACTTGTTTCAAAGGTTTCAACTCTATTTTTTTTTTGAGGATCTGTCATAATATAGCAGCTTAGGTGAGCTTAGGTCTCTGTCAAGTGAGCCTTAGTCGGGGGTGTTACCTTTGATGATATCTTTTAGTTCGTGAAGATCGACTTTATCTAGCTTCTTTCCCTTTCGGTCTAAAGTTTCAAAGGTTTTGATGACTGTCTCTGTCATGCGCTCGTGTGTCTCTTGAGAGCCGCCGGCAATGACAAAGCGCTCGGCCTTGGTAATTCGCTTGTGGCCGTCTTTATGGTCCAAACCAACACCGATCAGTTGTGTGGATGTATTCTTTTGCTGATTGCTAGTGCTCTTTTTGAGACGATTCATTTTAACTTAATCAGAGTGTGCTACCGTGGGACCGTGGGTTTCGACGCGTATGCAGCGGATGTCGCCAAAGGCACGGTCTTGTTTAAGAGTTATTTTATTTAAGCGAGTTAATTCGAGTATGGCAAGGAAGGAGGCTACAATTGTAGTAATCGTCGTGCTGGACTCGAATAGGTCGGAAAAGAGAAAGTTTTTGTTATGCTTTATGCGCAGTAGCACTAACTCCATCCTGTCAGATACGGTAACCTGCTCAGCATTTATTTGACCCTCGTCAATACGCTCAGCGAGGCGACGAAGTACAGAATTAAAAGTATTCCATAGATCGACGCGGTCGACCGGTTTGAGAGGACGCTCGACAGCTTCTAGGGCATCTCTAGGCCCAATCCGTGAGATTAGGTCATTACTGCTGAGGATGAGTTTGCGTATGTCTTCCGCAGCTTCTTTGAACTTTCGGTATTCCAGTAGCTGCTGGACGAGTTCCCAGCGAGGATCGGTGTCGTCGTCCTCTATATCTTCGTTGCTGCCTTGATCCTTTTTTGGTAGCAGCATGCGGCTCTTAATATACATTAGGGTCGAAGCCATGACGAAGAACTCACCGGCTACTTCAAGGTCGAGGCTTTCCATGGAGCCCAGAACCTCGATGTATTGTTCTGTGACCCGTTCTATCGGGATGTCATAGATGTCGACTTCGCTCCGGCGGATCAGGTAGAGCAACAGATCCATTGGGCCCTCAAAAGCAGGGAGCCGAATGGCAAATTCATTGTCGGGAATGAGTGCTTCCTCCATATCGTTAGTAAGTGAAATTTACTCGCCCCCAGCTAGGTGCAATTGAATATCAAATGAAACATCGCTTTCGCGTCGAGCGTCTTCTCGGGAAGTGATGGCATAGACTATCTCCCATGTGCTGCCAAAACGGGTGCGCAGGCCTACTCGGACCCTAGTTAATTTGCCCGAATCAGCATCGAAGTTTACATCGGTGAGTAATGAAAGGCGCTCGTTAACGAGATAAATGTGGTCGAGTCGATATTGATCTATACGCTTGTTTAGCAAGTAAGTCGAAAGGCCTAGTTGCCAGATTTCACCGCTCTTTATGCTGGTGCCAGTGCGCAACTCTTCGAGGGTGAAGCTTTCAGTCTTAAAACGACTCGCGAGGTTGAACTTAAGCCAGGGTGCAGGATTTAGAACGAGTTCGGCCCATGTAGCATTGAAGCTGTCTTCTTTGTCTCCGTCATAACGGAGGTTTTTCTCGAAAATAATGTCCTGGTAAAAATTTAGTGCGGCTAGCGTGCGAGATCCGTAATCTTTAGAGCGAGTTTGAAAAAGGTTTTCAACCCCGAGGCGCATCAGATGGGTCTTAGCTATTTGATCCACGTTACGCAGATCACTGAGATCGAGGAGTGGGCGTTTAAGGTCTAAGACCTGGCGGTCGATTGCGGCGATCTGGTTAACGTCGTCTGGATTAGAATAGTATCGATAGCGCAAGGCAGGGCGCACGAGGTGGCGTAG
Organism: Puniceicoccaceae bacterium; assembly: GCA_022448605.1. Classification (GTDB taxonomy): domain Bacteria; phylum Verrucomicrobiota; class Verrucomicrobiia; order Opitutales; family Coraliomargaritaceae; genus Thalassobacterium. The sequence goes on from JAKVCM010000006.1 coordinate 17,137, forward strand.
GCCATCAATGCCCCATGCCTTATTGAAGGTTGGGTAACTGGCATAAGCTTGCGCTTCTAGATCAAAGCCGAGTTCATAGATTTCGCGGCTATAGCTAGAATCTAGAGTTGTAGATAATGGTATTGAGAAGAGCGGAGAAAGCGAGTCGATCTGTTGATTCTCGTATTGCGTCAAACGTGCGCCAGCTAACGGGGTCAGTGTTAGCCAGTTGGCTAATCGAATGGGATGTTCGGTCCGATAGGTAAGATCGAAGCGATTGAACTGGCCTTCGACGGTATTGCCAGGTGAGTTGCGACCAAAGTCTTCATTTAGTTGTATGTAACTAGCGGTGGCACGTTGGTAGGCGCCCGTGCTGGAGACCGGAATTGGCAGGAGGTCGAAACGTATTTCGGGTGTGCGCTCTTGCACAAGCTGAAAATTATTGGGCCGGAAGCGGCCAAAGGCGGATACGATCCAGTTGTCACCCGTATAGCTAAGCTCAGCAAAGTTGTCAGGAAGTTGATTTTCGTCAAAGATGTCGTCGCGAAAATCACGTATAACGTCGGAGTCTGACCAGTAACTGGCCGACGCCGTAGCTGTGATTCGTTCACCAATGTGGTGCTTGTGTCGCCATTCCGTAAAGTAACGGTCAGAGTCTATCTGACGGCTGAGTGAATCGACATTACGTTCAGCTCTGCTTCCTTCGTCGTTGATTGCGCCGGCGCTGAGTGCGCCCACGATGCTTTGGTTTGAAGAATTGTAGACATACTGCGCGGTAGGACCTGCAAGTATACCGCGCTTACTGTAGTAGTCGAGGTTCGCACCCGTACGTAGCCATGAGGTGACGGGAAAAAGCGTGGTCGTCTGCGAGTAATAGCCGAGCTGACCACTGGACCCTGCATCAATATCCAGCAGATAGGCTGCGTCGCTTAGGTAGTGTCGGTATCCTGGTAGGTAAAAGAAGGGAGTGCGACCTATACGAAAGGTAGCTCCATCCATGGATATGTATTCGCCATCTTCTTCATTTACATAACGTACTTCATCAGAGCTGACACTTAGACTGTAGGGGCTAGGGTTGCCGTAATAAAGGGAGGCGCCTTGGATCTGTATATTATCGATTGTGCCGCCTGCACTAATGCCACTAACACAATAGGGCCACTGTCCTGTGCGAAGAGCGCCCACCGAGAAGATGTTTTCTTGGCTTTCAAAGCTCAAGCGGTCAGCGATCAAGCGGCTACCATCCCGAGAAATCGCTACGTTACCACTCGCATCTGCGAGGAAAAAATTTTGGTAGTAGGTAATGCGGTCTGCACGTATGCGTGAATTTTCGAAGTCTAGCCGGGCATCGCCACGTGCGACTAGGCGCTGAGATTCCTCGTCATACTCCAAGGGTTGGATCGAGCTTAGTTCAGGAAGAGCCCCGCTCATAGAAATTGAGAGCGTGAGAGAGAAAAATAAGGAGATGTTCCGAGCGTTTGCTAGCACGGAGTTAGACTATGCGCAGCGAATTTTCGGTGGACAAGTCTTTTATCAATCAAAGCTCACGCGAGCCTACATATACCCGTGTCACTCGCTTGGTGACCGAGCATAGCGTTTCCCAAGGAATCGTATTTGCCTTTTGGCTAAATTCGCTTGTGGTTATTTCTTTGTCCTGATTCTTTCCTATCAATACAACGCAGTCTCCTATTTGCGCTTTAATACATTCGGTTACATCGACGATAGTCTGATCCATGGTGACACGACCAAGAATAGGGCAAGCTTGTCCATGAATAAGGACATAGCCACTATTACTTAACTCTAATGGCACGCCATCGCCATAGCCTGCGGTGAGTATGGCGATGCGGGAGTCTCGCTCGAGTTGATGTGTGCGGCCATAGCTAATGTCGGTGCCAGCGGGCAAATCTTTGACAAGGCTGATTCGAGTTTGAAAGCTTAAGACGGGTTCCACATTTACACGACCGAGCGCTGAATCAGGGTAAGGTGTTACGCCAAATTGAAGTAGGCCGATTCGCACTGCATTAAAAGGGCTCTCAGCGCTCAAGCTGTCGATTCCTGCGGAGTTGTCGGCGTGGATTAGCAGGTCATCAGGCAAAGGCACATCGGCATCGAGCGCTGCTAGGAAGCGGGCGCGCTGGATCTGGGTAAAATCGGGATCGCTGTCGGCACTGGAAAAGTGGGTGTAGACACCTTCGAGTTGTAATCCCGGCATTTCGCGGATGCGCTCAAAAAGCCTAGGTGCTTGGTTATGCCAGATGCCGATACGACCCATACCTGTATCGATCTTTAGGTGTACCTTTACCTCTATCTTGTGATCTATGCCCAGTTCATTGAGCCGTTCGCACTCTTCGAGCGTGCTGACAGTCGCGGTCAAATCGTGGTCGACTAGAAGCTGATCTTCCTCTGGGAGGAGTGGGCTGAGGATGAGGATAGGCCAACCCGCACCCATGTGGCGAATGTCAGCAGCCTCAGCTACATTCGCTACCGCGAAATAGTCGACGCCACTTTGCATTAGTCGGCGCACCATTTGCGGCATGCCGTGCCCGTAGGCGTCTGCTTTAACTACTGCGAGGTAGCGCATGCCCTTTGGGAGGGCGGCTTGGATTCTCTTCAAATTGCGTTCAAAAGCGGCGAGGTTTATCTCCGCCCAGCAGCGCAGAGGGGCTGTTGTGTCTTTCCTAGAAATAGTTAATTTGAGTTAAATTTAAGTCTGCGCTCGGTGTCTAGTCGGCGTCCATTTTTGAAAGGTGTTGATTCCCGAGCTGTAGAGATCGATGTGGTCGGTAATTTGAAGAAGACCATCGGTGTGGCGGATAGCATCTAATATAGAAGGATCGTAGCGAAGTGTTTGCACTTTATTGGGAGGACTTTGCCAGCCTTTACGTTGTGGCAGATGGTAAATTAAGTTTCCCCAGTTGTCGAGCGAAGCATCGTCAATTACCTCAGTCGCACCGACACGGCGACCTCTTAGGTAGAGGGCGTTCCAGGCCCCTTTTTTCCAGTCGGCTACGATCAAGGCATCTTGTAGATCTGGCTTGGCATGGAGCAGTGCGTATGCCGAGAGTTGGAGGCTATTGTATTTGTAGTATTGAGCTGTTTCGGGGTAAAGTCGTGCCCAGGTCTCGATCGCCATAGCACAGAGACGTAAGCCGAGTACGGAACCCGGACCCATGCAGTAGATGTAGCTACCGATTTCCGTCAATGACAGGCCTGTTTCAGTCAATACTGCTTCTATAACTGGAAAAAGCTCTTCGAGCGGACTACCGTCACGTTCCAATTTAACCAGCCACCGGTTTTCAGCATCTAATATTCCAGCAAATACTTTACTACCAGAGCCATCGATAACGAGAGAAGCTTTATTAGATGGAAGCATGCTTCGTAGCGGCTTAACTTACTACTAACTCTCCTTAAATTGTGCGACCATGCTAGTGATAGAAGCTTTGGCATCACCGTAGATCATGCGGGTTTTTGGAGCGGTAAAGAGTTCATTTTCTAGCCCTGAGAAGCCAGCACCTTTGCCGCGCTTGAGACAGAAGGTTGTCTTGGCTTTGTGGGCTTCGATGATGGGCATGCCGTAAATGGGACTATTTTCATCGTTGCCTGCAGCAGGGTTAACCACGTCGTTGGCACCAATCACGATGGCGACATCGACCATCTCAATCATTGGATTGACGTCGTCCATCTCAGCAAGTTGCTCATAAGGCACGTCGGCCTCGGCTAACAATACGTTCATGTGGCCCGGCATACGCCCAGCGACGGGGTGTATGGCAAAACGAACTTCACAGTCGTTTTCTTCCAAGAGTGTGACGAGCTCTTTGACTGCGTGCTGCGCTTGGGCAACGGCCATACCATAGCCGGGGATGATGATGACGCTCTTGGCAGCTTCAAGAATATAATAAGCGTCTTCGGGAGAGATGGGCTTGAGTTCTCCTGTGCTTTTGGCGCCATTAGCTTGGGTGGTAGTTCCGAAGCCAGAAACAAGAACATTGATCAAGGTCCGGTTCATTGCCTTGCACATGATGACCGTGAGGATGAGGCCGGAAGCCCCGACGAGGCAGCCAGCCACTACAAGTACGTTGTTATTAATGACAAAACCGGCTGCGCAGGCAGCAAGGCCCGAACAGGAATTTAGCAGTGAAATGACTACGGGCATATCACCTCCACCAATGGGCATAACAGCGAAGATGCCGAGCAAAAGAGAGAGTATTAATACGATAATGAGAACCGCGTGTGCGAGTTCGGTGGTTGGAGAGGAACTAAACAGTATACCCGCTGCAATGATGCCGAGGGCAAGTAGTGCGTTGAAGGCTTTCTGTCCCGTGAAAGTGAGAGCACGTCCGCCAAGTTTGCCTGAAAGTTTACCCCACGCATAAATGGAACCCGTAAAGGTAATGCCACCGATGAGGATTGCTAGGACAATGACGGTGGCGGTGAATGAGTTGAGCTCTTCAATTAGAACACTTTCGAGCAAATTATTGGACATTTTAGCACGGTAATACTCCGCCAAACCAACAAGCAGTGAGGCGAGGCCTCCGAAGCCGTTGAAGAGTGCCACCAATTCGGGCATCCCTGTCATTTGTACACGCTTGGCGGCGACAAAACCGACAGCACCCCCCATCGCGAGGCCAACAATTATGAGTGGATAAGAGAGCCCCTTGCTTAAAAGTGTCACGATCATTGCGAGCAACATACCGACTGCTGAGAGAAGGTTGCCGCGTTTTGCCGTATCTGCCTTACCTAGCATTTTGATTCCAAAAATAAAAAGAATCGCTGCTATGATGTAGGACAGATTAACAATGGTCGATACGTTTATCATTTAACTTTCTTTTTAAACATCGCAAGCATGCGGTCAGTTACCATGTAACCTCCGACGACGTTGATTGTGGCGAGCACAATAGCAGCAAACCCAAGCCAGGCGGAAAGTCCGCTGGAACTGGTGTTGACGGCAAGAATAGCCCCTACTACAGTGATTCCCGAAATCGCATTTGATCCTGACATGAGCGGGGTGTGTAATTGAGAGGGGACTTTAGCAATGAGTTCGAATCCGAGAAAGGATGCTAGAACAAAGACGAATAGTAGAAGTATCAGTTCCATAAGTCGTCATACAATCAGGCATCTGTGGGTCGAGGCAAGCCGTAAGGGTAGTTAATGGTAAGAGTCTTGCATATTGCCTACGGTTAAATTTTTTTCTCATCGGTGAGAATTACCAAAAAAGAAATCGAATTGATTACTAGTGTGAAGTGCGCTCAGCCGCACGAGCATTTAGGTATGCACCCTCATAAAAAGGGTAAAAAGAATTGCCTGATTGTTCGCGCCTATTTAGACGACGCACAAAGTTGTCATCTGGTTGATGTATTTAATGATAGTAAGCTCTATGAGTTGAAGCGCCTAACCAAGGACGGTCTTTTTGAGGGTGTAATCGAAGATCGGAATGAGGTTTTTCATTACCTTCTACAAATCGAGCGATTCAACGGTGAGATTTGCCAGTTTTCTGACCCCTACAGTTTTCTGCCCACACTTTCTGACGACGATGTCTATCTCTTTAGCGAGGGCAGTGACCACTTCGTGCATCACAAAATGGGATCGCAGTTGCGAAATATCGATGGGGTCAAAGGCGTCTCTTTCGCAATTTGGGCGCCTAATGCTGAGCGAGTTTCTGTGGTCGGCGATTTTAACCATTGGGATGGTCGCTATCATGCGATGCGTAGCCTCGGTGCATCTGGTATCTGGGAACTTTTCATTCCCAGTCTCAAATCTGGGGTGAAGTATAAGTATGAGATTAGTACACGCCAAGGGACCCTGCTATTAAAGACTGATCCCTTTGGTACGTGCTTTGAGGCGCCTCCCAATAATGCCTCGATTGTCTACAACGTTGATGACTATCAGTGGAACGATGACGAATGGATACTGAATCGTGCTCAGACTGACTGGAAAGATCAGCCGATCTCTATCTACGAAATGCACCCAGGCTCATGGAAGTCAGTTGTCGAAGATGCCTCCTGCCCACTTAGTTATTGTGAGCTAGCCCATGCTCTGGTCGATTATCTCATGGACATGCACTACACGCACGTAGAGTTCATGCCACTAGCCGAGCATCCCTTCGATGGCTCTTGGGGTTACCAAGTGACAGGATACTTCGCGCCGACTTATCGTTTCGGGATGCCTAAGGATTTCATGTTTCTCGTCGATACGTTGCACCAAAACGGAATCGGCGTGATTATGGATTGGGTACCTGCTCACTTTCCGACCGATAGCTTTGCGCTCGCCAAGTTTGACGATACAGCGCTCTACGAGCACGCCGATCCGCGTCAAGGTTTCCACCAAGATTGGGGCACTTTGATTTTTAACTATGGACGTAACGAGGTTCGGGGTTTCCTCATTGCAAGTGCACTTGCTTGGTGCGAACGCTATCATATTGATGGCCTTCGTGTGGATGCCGTGGCCTCGATGCTCTACCTCGATTACTCCCGCAAGGACGGTGAGTGGGTGCCGAATCAATACGGTGGACGCGAAAACCTTGAAGCGATTGATTTCCTGCGTCAGACGAATGACGTCGTTCATAAATACTACCCTGGCACATTGATGATTGCTGAAGAGTCTACCTCTTTCCCTGGTGTCACAAATCCCACTTCCGAAGGAGGTCTCGGTTTCGATCTTAAGTGGAACATGGGTTGGATGAACGATACGCTCGAGTATTTCAAGAAGGACCCCATTCACCGAAAGTATGATCATCATCAACTCTCTTTTGGGATGCTCTATCAATATTCAGAGAATTTCACACAAGTCTTCTCGCATGATGAAGTGGTGCATGGTAAACAATCGATGCTACTCAAAATGCCTGGCGAACCGATCTCCAATAAGGCACACCAACTGCGATTGCTTTACGGGCTAATGTGGATGTGGCCTGGCAAGAAGACCCTTTTCATGGGTTCTGACTTTGGCCAATCTGCTGAATGGAATTATAACAAGAACTTAGACTGGCATTTACTGCAGTATCCTGAACACAAGGGAATCCAGATGGTCGTGCGTGATTTGAACAAGCTTTATCAAGAGATACCTAGCTTAGCACTAGGTGATACCAAGCCCGACGGCTTTGAGTGGATCAATTGCACCGATGCAGAGAACAGTATTCTAACATTCTTACGCAAAGGATGTGTGCCAACAGAAGATGTGGTGGCCGTAGGAAATATGACGCCTGTGCTTCGCGAGGGCTTCCGTGTCGGTGTGCCACACGCAGGCTATTGGAAGGAAATTCTCAATACTGATGCCAAAGAATACGGAGGTCTTGGCTTTGGAAACAATGGTGTTGTAGAGTCAGAAGTGATTGAGTGGAATGGTCGCCCATTCTCGATAGTAGTTCAAATACCACCGCAGTCTATGAGTTTGTTTCGATTTCAAGGATAACCCAATATGATTGAATCTGATATACTCGAAGACCTACAATCGCGCATTGCTTTCTTAGAGAAACACGTGACCGAACAGGATGCTGAAATGTATCAACTCTCTAAGAGGATTGATGGCTTGGTCAAAGCTGCCAAAGAACAAAAAGCGCAATTAGCCGCCGTGGCCGAACTTAACTCGCAGGGCGCAGGCGACATGCCGGCTAACGAAAAACCGCCGCATTATTGAAACGCAAACATTCGTAAGGTGTGACTTTGCGCTCTCTACGTTTTCATTCTAGGCAGTTGTCATCTCGCTTATTTAAGTTCTACTTACGCTAATGAATTGGAAAAAAGTCAGTAAATTTGATGAGATAATATACGAGAAGTGCGATGGCATTGCAAAGGTGACGATCAATCGTCCACACCGACGCAATGCTTTCACCCCTGACACTGTCGCCGAAATGATTGAGGCCTTTTCTGACGCGAAGGACGATACTACGATTGGCGTCGTCCTGCTCACCGGCTTCAACCCGCAGACCGATGGGAAATTCGCTTTTTGCGCAGGTGGAGATCAAAAAATCCGCGGTCACAAAGCTGGTGGCTATATGGGCAAAGATGGCGTTCCTCGCCTGAATGTGCTCGATCTTCAGAAGCTCATTCGCTCGATGCCAAAGGTTGTGATCGCGCTCGTTGCCGGTTACGCTATCGGCGGTGGTCAGGTATTACATGTAGTTTGTGATATGACGATTGCGGCGGA
>JAKVCM010000060.1 GCA_022448605.1 Puniceicoccaceae bacterium
CCAGATATCACCCTCGCCGTGTCTGAACCAGCGGGAGGTTGTTACTTTGTGGCGAGTGTAAAAGAGGACGCTTTCGCGCCCCTGGAGATGAAGATCGCCGAAAAAGGAGTAATCCCAACCGGAAAACGGGAAATAAGCGAGTGGCGCAGGCACACCCACATTGATCCCTACCATGCCTGCTTTGATACGGTGTTTGAATTCGCGGGCAGCACTGCCGGACTGAGTGTATATACAAGCTCCGTTACCAAAGGGCGTGTTGTTAGCGAGTTCAATAGCCGCTTCAAGATCGTCAAATCGCATTAGATTCAGTACAGGTCCGAAGACTTCCTCTCGGGCAATCTCCATTTCAGACTCCACTCGATCAAGTATGGATGGTCCCATGTAAAAGCCGTTGGGCTCTTCCGGCACATCAACACCGCGTCCATCAATAAGAAGTTCAGCTCCGTCGCGAACACCGCTCTCCAAAAGCTGCCCAACACGATCTCTGTGGGCTGGACTGATAACCGCTCCCATAGTCCCGCCCGATCCACGGTCTGTCGGACCGACTTGAATTTTAGAAACGACTTCACTCAAAGGATTTATTAAACGGTCAGCCGCCTTTCCAATCAAAACTGCCGTCGATCCAGCCATACAACGCTGCCCCGCACAACCAAATGCCGCATCGTTCAGACCACCTGCAGTGTTAGCCATATCAGCGTCAGGAAGGACAAAAACATAATTCTTAGCCCCACCCGCCGATTGTACGCGCTTACCGTTTTGAATACCCTTTTCATAAACGTATTTAGCGATCGGTGATGAACCTACGAAGGATACCGCTCGAACGAGGGGGTGCTCCAGTAGAGCGTCTACGCATTCGCTTCCGCCATGGATGATATTCAGAACACCGGGTGGTAAACCGGCTTCTTGCAATAATTCAATGAGGCGAATCGCAGTCAGCGGCACCTTTTCACTGGGCTTAAAAATAAAAGTATTCCCCGTCCCGATGGCCATAGGATACATCCACATCGCTGCAAGTGCGGGAAAGTTGTAGGGGCAGATCCCTACGCAAACACCCAGTGGTTGTTTGACCATTTCGCAGTCAATACCACGGGCGACATTCTCCAAAATCTCACCCTTGAGAAGCTCGGGAATACTGCAGGCATATTCAACGACCTCAATACCTCGGCGAATATCTCCGCGAGCTTCGACGATGTTTTTACCGTGCTCGCGGGTGATCAAGGCAGCAATCGCCTCGAAATTATCCTCTAGTAAAAGCTTGTAACGAAAAAGGACGCGTATTCGCTCGACTGGAGGCGTTTCCGACCAATCGGCAAAGGCTTCATGAGCATTACGGACGCTTTCATCAACAAGGTTGGCGCCGCATAGCGGAGTTTCGGCGATCTTTTGACCAGTCGACGGATTATATACGGGGGCCGTTTCTGCGGTCTTGGGAACAATCCATTCACCGCCGATAAAGTTAGGAACGGGTAAAAGTGTGTTGACAGACATAAAATTAATTTAAGGGTTGGAACTATTCAGTGGTGGGCAGGAATTTTTGAAATGGTGCCAGCATTAAGACCTTCCTGATAGTTCTTCCAAGACATCGCATCCTTGCCGGTATCGACATCGACCATAGTGATACAATTGTCCACTGGACAGACAATTGAACAAAGATTGCAACCGACGCACTCAGTTTCTTTTATTTCAGGAATTGGCTTACCCGGAAGACGCCCTGGTCCCAGCCCACGCGCAGCCGCATCAGTCAGGGCGATAGCTTGGTGTGCACCGTCTTCACATGCGACAAAGCAAAGATTACAACCAATGCACGAGTCGTAATCGATCGCTGCAATTCGCTTGTAGTTAAGATTTAAATTCTCCCAACGATCCACTGTTTTCAACGCCTTGCCCTGCAGTTCAGTAATTGAATGCATCCCTTTGCTGTCGAGGTAGTCGCTCAGTCCCTCAATCATATCTTCGACGATTCTGAATCCGTAATGCATAATCGCAGTACAAACTTG
>JAKVCM010000061.1 GCA_022448605.1 Puniceicoccaceae bacterium
AGCGCGTCCACTGGTGCGTAAGCAGCAATTCGTAGATTTAGATTATGTTCTAGCGCCGAGTCGATAGCTGCGCGCAAAGTCAGTTCAGGATCTTCGGCAGAAAGAATCCCTGTGATAATAAATAAGGGCAGCAAAAAATTGTAATGGCGATCAAGCATAGACGTAGAAGGTGTAAGAAGCCAGAACGCGAAAAATATTCAAATATATGTATTAAGTAGAGTGTGAATCAACCATCAATTGTGACTAATCGATTGATTAATAGTTTAACCCATATCGCTTGGATAAGTGTGAAACGCTCAAGCTTGGCATCCACGCCATTGGTGTAATCGTGCAAATCCAAGGTAAATATACTAATCAGAGAATCCCTCGGGCATGGCCTGATGCCAGCGCCAAGCAGTCTCGATGATATCTTTGACTTCAGTGAATTTAATTTCCCATCCCAGCTCATCCTGCGCCTTACTAGAGTCGGCGTAGAGTGCGGGTGGATCTCCTGCGCGACGGCCATCTTCGATCACTGGCACTTTCAGGCCAGTCACGGCTTCGACTGCATCGATGATCTCGCGCACAGAATTGGGACGACCTGTGCCGAGATTGTAGAAATGGCTCGCGCCAGGAGTCTCTAGCTTTTCAAAAGCGGCAATGTGCGCACGCGAAAGATCGTCCACATGCACGTAGTCGCGCAAGCAAGTGCCATCAGGCGTATCGTAATCCGTGCCGAATATTTTGATATGATTGCGACGACCCGTGGCCGCATCGAGCACGAGCGGGATGAGGTGCGTCTCTGGTTGGTGGTCTTCACCGATTGTGCCGTCCTCTGCTGCGCCAGCGGCGTTAAAGTAACGAAAAGCAGCGAAGCTGAGGCCATAAGCATGAGCAAAAGATTTGAGGCAATTTTCCACATCGAGCTTGGTCTGTCCGTAGGGGTTGATCGGCGCTTGTGGTAGCGTCTCTACGATGGGAAGCGATTGCGGTTCGCCATAAGTCGCGCAAGTTGAGGAGAAGACAAATTTTTTGACTCCCTTGTCCAGCATCGTCTCTAAGAGGCGGAGTGTAGCAACAAAATTATTATTGTAGTATTTTCGCGGCTCTGTGACCGACTCGCCGACATAGGCGAAGGCAGCGAAATGCATGACTAGCTCGATCGACTCTTCACGCAGGATTTGGCCCACTATTTTCTGGTTGCCCAAATCCGTATCATAAAAAGGTATTTCCGCGCAGACCGCGGATCGATGGCCGAATGCCAGATTATCCAACACAACTGGACGATGCCCCGCTGCGACGAGTTGACGCACACAATGGCTACCAATGTAGCCTGCTCCTCCGACGACTAATACGTTCATATTTCAGAATATTGAGCTTAGCGATCCACATTCCAATCACAAACGCAGCGATTGGCCAAAATTTCGAATCCGCATTTGCCCCAAAGCAAACTTTTCCACTATTGACAGTATCACTGCTTCACGTGGTATCCCATACCGCTTTCCCATGCACCAATCACGCATTGTCATAACAGGTGTCGGCCTGACCTCGCCCAACGGCAACTCACTTGAAGAATATCGTAAGAACCTTCTCGATGGGGTCGCACGTATACAAATGATCGACATGCGCTACATGGGGCCAAAAGGAGCCATCGGCCAAGTGCCCGCAGGCGTTTGTGACTTCGATCCTAAAAAACACCAGACCCGCAAGGAACTCCGTGTCGGCACACGCGCTGGCAGCATCGCAATCTTCGCAGCTCGCGAAGCGATCGCGAGCAGCGGACTCGACTTTGAAAATTATGACAAGAGCCGGATCGGCGTCTACGTAGGCACGACCGAACATGGGAATGTAGAAACGGAGAACGAGGTCTATAATATCTCGAAGTTCGACTACGACACTAAGTTTTGGACGCACCATCACAATCCCCGCACCGTGGCCAACAACCCAGCGGGTGAGATTACAATTAATACAGGCATCACGGGCCCCCACTACACCATCGGCGCGGCCTGCGCTGCAGGTAACGCCGGCCTGATCCAAGCCCTGCAAATGCTTCGCTTGGGCGAAGTCGATTTTGCTTTGGCGGGAGGCGTCTCCGAGAGCATCCAATCCTTCGGAATCTTTGCGGGCTTTAAGAGCCAAGGGGCGCTCGGCACCCACGAAACCGATCCAAACAAAGTGAGCCGTCCTTTTGATAAGACTCGCAACGGTATCGTAGTCTCCGAAGGCGGTTGCATTTACACACTGGAACGCCTCGAGGACGCGCAAGCTCGCGGCGCCAATATCATGGCTGAGATCATCGGCTACTGCATTAATTCAGACGCCTCCGATTACGTCCTACCCAATCCTGAGCGACAGGCCGAGTGTATGTACGAAGCTCTAACCGTGGCTGGCATCGAGGCTGGCGAGGTCGATATCGTCAACACTCACGCAACATCGACTCCGATGGGCGATATCCAAGAGATGAAAGCCATCGCCGAGGTTTTCGGCAATTGCCCCACTACTTACGTGAACAATACTAAGAGCTACATCGGTCACTGCATGGGCGCCGCTGGAGCCCTCGAGTTGGCAGGCAACCTACCCTCTTTCCAGGATGACATCATCCACCCCACCATCAACGTCGAAGACCTTGACCCCGAGTGCGCCCTTGCAAATCTCGTCATAAACGAGCCCCGCAAGGTTGACGCCGTCAAAGTTATCCTCAACAACTCTTTTGGCATGTTAGGAATCAACTCTGCACTCATTCTAAAGAAATTTGAAGATTAGTCGCTTTTTCTAGCATCATACATTACTTATCAGCCATCTTATTACCATGACCGAAGAC
>JAKVCM010000062.1 GCA_022448605.1 Puniceicoccaceae bacterium
GCCCGCCGGCACAATCTGCTTGGCCCGTACCAAGTCAATGAGGCCTTGATGGCGGCCGCCGGTGAGCAGGCGCTTTTTATGCATTGCCTGCCCGCGCACCGCGGCGAAGAGGTGACCGATGCTGTGATGGATGGTCCGCAATCGGTGATCTTCGACGAGGCCGAAAATCGCCTCCACGCCCAAAAGGCGATCATGCGATACTGTTTGGGCGTGTAGAAGCATCGGTACGCGCGCCAGTTAGATGCGGTGCGATCCTATGGCACGCTGCGCAACCCGTGCGTGCTACAGCGCAGAGCGCCGCCAAACCCGCCGATCCCTGCTTGAATTCGGTAGGTGATTTGGCTGCATGAACGAACGGTGCCTATTTTGGCAGGCTCATAATCACACCAGCCATCTGTCGAAGGCTTTATTTTGCCGTTTTTGCCACCTCTAGCGAAGCCCAAAACGCAATATATTGTCCCCATATTTTACCGACTTTTGCCATTAATTCGGTTTTCGCTGATTTAGGTTTACGTAAGCGGCTTGGCGCAATTCCCTCTAGAATTGCAAAGCTTACTGCTTAGAAAAGAGAGCATCTCGGCCGTTGGCTACAGTGTTCAGTATCCGAGCACGAAGCCCGCTGCACCGATCACGGAGCAGAGAGTATGGTATGAGATTTGTGCGCTTTGCCGATGGATTCATGTGTATCTACAACCGCGGTTTTCCTTGGTGAGAACCGCATCGGGCGCTCACAAAAGCCAACGCCGTGTGGTAGAAGTATGTAGCGACAACCGACTTAACACTACGATGCAATAAAACGGAGACCCTCGGCCGTCCAGTTTAGACTGATCTAACGCTATGACTAGGGAGCGGAGGATCAAGGATGGCAAACTAGCAGCCGAGGAAAGAGAAAATTATTATTAAAGACAGCGTCTTGATGTTTTAAAAGGGCACGGCATGCCAACAAGCGAATGATACTAGAATGGATAACATTGGTGAAGAGACTCATTACCGCAAGAGCCGGCGATAGGTTGGCATGGGCGTAGATCAGATGAAGGAGCTGAAGTGAATACAGAGGGGGAGCAACCGGCTGACAAGAGCTCATCGTACCTGCCCCTCAACAAGTTCATTCTCTCGAAAGCAGTCAACTGCAACTTCTGAGCGCCGGGATTGCCCTATGCTGGGAAACACCGCTCGATACAGAGATATGTCCCGAGATGCTGTGCCGACCAAGGTTGTCTAGATGCCGCCATAATTGAACTGGCTAGGCAGTATGGCGGCTACGGCAATACTTGGGTGTACGCCCGAGTCATTTATGCGAGCTTGTCGAGAGACTATAGGTACGAGAGGGACTAAAGTTCCAGGCTAAGCAACCAAAGCAGGGGCGGTTGTGCCTGAAAGATAGATTATGGGTGCGGCTTTGGCACGAGTATCAGCATCATGGCCGGTTCGATAATAGCGCTTATTGTCGGGCAAAGGATGAGACGGCGTTCTGGACGCTAAACATTCTTGGTGAGCACAGCCGTGAGTTCTTGGCGACCAAGGCGAAGCGAAAGCTGAAATCTGCAGACGTAATTGCTGCTCCAAAGGATTTGTTCACAATGCGAGGGGCATCGTCCTACATCTCCTCAGACACCGGCACGAGTTTCGTGGCTAAAGCTGTCGTCAGGAACTGCAGTACGTCATCCCGGACTACAGTAAGCCAAAAGTGCTCTCAAAATCAAACTGGACCGGTCAGGTAAGACAGCTCAACGGCCAATGGTCGCTGATCGTGGATAATGGCCGGGAGCTGCTCGGCGCGGCCTGCCTTAAGTTTACCTTATCAAAAGGATTGAGTGACCCCGAATGTCAGAGGAGTTCGTTTGTAGTCTTTCGTGTTGAAGCTGGAATCAGAGATCGTGTGTTGGATCCCGACATAAGGCCTGCCATACCACCCTTCAAAGCGAGTAAAGGATGCTTGTGCGTTCAGTGTCGCAACGCTGTCTGTGCGCTTTACTCCAAAGAAGGGGTGTACAACCCTGCCCTCACCTTTTGTGTGAGATAAAGAGATATCGAAGCCCATCCGCTGTGTGAGTGAACCAGACAAGCCAATCTCCGCCGTGTAGGTATCCAGATCCTGAAACTCATTTCGATAATCTCTTTTTACCACAGAGAATGCTGCGCGAGCGACCATGTTATTTTTCCCAAGAGCAAGGACATATGTGGCGCCGAAACTCAGCTCTTTGAAGTCGTTGAGTGGATTGCGTTCGTTCCTGAAGTCGTAGGACGAGAAGTTGGCATAGAGCCCCGAACTGTCTGACTGCTTCCAAGCTAATCGACCAGAGACTCCCCCCCCACTTTCGGAGAGACCGTCATGATCATAGGTCCACTTGAAAGACGGACCGATACGCCAATCAACTTTATCGCCATGGTGACGATATGACAGCCCTACTGTTGCAGTAGCTTTATCGTAATCTTCAGCTTCGTAATCGCCTACGTTGAGGGCAAAGCTGGGCGCAATATACCCGGTTTGAGAAAGCTGGTGGTTGTATGCGACGCTAACATTCGCTGTGTAGCCAAATGCGCCCACTGCAACTGCATTATCAGACAGTTGGACTGCCACACCGTTGACTACAATATTCTTGCTTGTGGCGCCGCCGTTTACGTTGCTGTCATATCCGAAGTTAAGAGCAACTGAGGTCTCCCAGGGTGCGAGGCTTGGACAGAGGTCTGCCATTGCTATTTCAGCAGCCCTTTCAAAGCTGGGGGGGTGCGCCAGATCTTTGCCGCGGGCAAAAGTTCGGGCGGCTTTAGCACAGTGACCTTGTTCTGCCTGTGCAACTGCGAGATCGAAGCGAAGCTGGGGGGCGCTCGGTCGCTCGGCGACGAGCACCTCCAGAATGGCTTCAGCGCGCTCTGGCTGGTAGGCCATGCGCGCATTGAGTGCTTGAT
The DNA here is from genome assembly GCA_022448605.1 of Puniceicoccaceae bacterium. GTDB lineage: Bacteria > Verrucomicrobiota > Verrucomicrobiia > Opitutales > Coraliomargaritaceae > Thalassobacterium. The sequence goes on from JAKVCM010000062.1 coordinate 2,911, forward strand.
TGTATCCGGCCTGAATTTGCTCGTCGCTCAGCCCAGCTTTGGCTTTATCAAAACTCGTAATAAAAATGCTCGCAGTCAGTGCGAGACCCAATGACACAGCCTTCATTGATTGTCCTTTAGGAAGGGTTGGTTCATGTGAAACCGACTTTTCATGAACGACATCAGTCCAATTATGTGCTCAAGATGGGGATACTTAGCAAAAGACGGAAAGTATCCGCGGCATAATTTCCATTATGTCGCTTTGTGAGCCGATCGGCTGCCGCGTGCTACATGGGCAGTACAACATTAAATTTGGCTTCTTCATTCCAAATGCAGCGGGTAGCTCGACCAGATTTTAAGTCTAAATGCCGGTATTCTAAAAGATGGCTGACTGAGCTCGTTGAGTGCCGCTCAAGTTGGATTCGGCAGTGCATTAAGTGACCGCTCTATGCGTCGACGGGTCTTGAAATATCTTTTTCGCGATTTTTACCGTTTCTGTCGCGGCCGGGTGGACCTAGCTCTGACGCCAGCGCTTACCGCAACACCGGCCGATAGCATGTTCGCGACCAGTGTCTGTTCTGATGGGCTACAGTTTGGAGTCAACACTGAGATCGGTGGACTTCAAGATCAGACCCTCACCCGCACAGGCTGTACCCTCACACAATAGATTGGGTTGTTAAAACTGGTATCCAACGGGATACTAAGCAACGCTCTGATAGTAAAAAAATTTGAGTCCCTTTTGGAGACGCTACGCTTCCTCTCTGCGTAAAGGTCAAAAAAAACGGCCAATTTATTGTCAAAAAGCGCGTCCGCTTGAAGCTTGGCGTTGGCTCTGAAGACCGCGAAATCGTCGATACCGAACTCAACGCTCAAAATGTTCAAGATGTCACTTGCGTGGATCTTGGCAGAAGCCTTTATACGACCCTGCCTTAATGGTGTTACGTGAGAAACACGAAACTTTCAAACTTGCCTTCTAGCGGCCAGGCGCAACTGCCTATGGTTCAAAATTGCTCTGCCACAAACCAACTGAATCAGACGGACGTTTCTGTCACAATCGAAGACGTTCGCTTGAGTGAAAGTGCTGTACACCCAAAACTATCGTCAAATTGCAAGAACGGGGTTCAACTTTCAGCGCGCCAAAACCAAAGATTATAGCTTTCTGTGCTCGCGGGAACCCGCTGGACTGCATGCCGAAGGGCGAGGGTCAGTAATAATTGGTGTCATATCTGACTAGCAACAGCTCTTACAGCCACAAATGACATCGTTGATGATCTACTATCCTTCTTAACCCAAAGAGTAGGATTTCGTCGGGACAATAAAATATGCAGTTTTGGCAACTCACTGGATTAAAGCTGAGCTGACCAAAAATTTTTGTCCAAATGCACGCTCCAAAGCACTTCGTCGGTCTGGCATTCGGAATAAACTGGTTTTAAAAATTGCTTTGCAGACTTAACGAAGAGCTAAAAATGAGCAAATCAACGATTTTCCAAGCCCTAGTCGCGGTTGCACTTTCAGCAGTGCTATCCGCCTGCGTGAGTGGAGGTGTAGGATCCGGCGGCAGCGACCAGGCAGGACCCGGAAATACCTCCCAAGACGACACCAGCACTGTGATGCCGATACGCAACATGACCTCTGCTGAGTATCAACAACTTCAGGAGCGCGGCATAATCGCCCTAAACGGAGAGGAACAAACCTTTTCAAGTCTCGCCACCACCGTGGAATGTAACGGTGGCATGACCGCTGTGTGCGATTATGTAGGGAGGCGTGCCGGAACTATTACATTCGAAAGTGGATCAGACGCTGAAAGCACCAGTATCCGCGTTGCTGTCGAAGGCACAGACACACCCGCGAGTGGTAACTTCAACAGTTCTGACACGGAAACTGGAACCGAGGTCATTGGCAACGGAACAGGTGAGCAAATCACCTACCAAGCAAACTCCACAAACGAAACACAGCGTATCGTTTATGTTCCTCGCCAGGACAGCAACTTGTATGTGGCAGGCTACTTAGAACATACCAATGCAAACAACGCTGGCATCCATGGCGTCTTTGGTCGGGAAACAACAGAATCCGAGATGACCCAGATCCTACAACTTGCGGGCAGCGCCACCTATCAAGGAGCTGCATTTGCAAGCGTAGCAACGCTAGGGACTGCCACCGTTGAAAGTGGACTCTACGAAGGGGCCACAAGCGCAACAGTAAACTTCGACACTAATGGATTCGATACAAGCTCGACGCTTATACGCCGAGACACAACAAACCCTGGACCGAGAGACCGGTTCTCTTTCTCCATGTCAGGTGCATTTGGTGATAATGGAGATATATCGGCTAACGGAAACATCGAAATCAAAGTCGGAGAACGTGAGAGACTTGTCCCGGGCGAGATCGAGGGAAGTTTCTTTGGCCCTGACGGCAAATCTATAGGCACCACATTCACCGGCGTTGAGGGCCATCACGAAGCCTCTAAAGTCGAAGTTGTCGGACACCAAGCTATGACCTTGACCAATCGAGTATACCCAGGACCTTAGTCAAATATACTTAAAGGGTCACACAAAAGACTGATCCACATACACAGCTGACGTGATCAGTCTGACAACGGGGCGCATAGACGTCCCGTTTCTTTTACAAGACGCATCAAAACAGATACGAACTCCGACTAAGCCGGCCCAACCACGTCAATTTTGATAATCGGTAAAATGCACCAATCTTCCGTCTGAGAAGGGTGCCAAATGCGATCAATCGGAACAGTCACTATCAAGCCAACAAAGGGGTGCAATGCAGATTGCTCCTACTGTTGTGCTCCACCCGACAGAGCGCCCAAGTGGACCATAGACGACTTTAAGTCAGTCTTTGACGCTCTCGAACCGCGCCTGATACCCGCCGCCACCCTGATCTTTCGCCTTGGTGAGCCCATGCTCCTCTGACCGGATTTTTACAGACAAGCATTTTCATATGCTCGCGCAAAAGTCCCCGGGCGGGAGGGTGCGCTCAGCCCTTGCGTGGCGCGCCGCCGCCAAACACGTTTTCGGCGCTGTAGTCGCAAGGCGCTTCTTGCATCTGCAGATGCAAGCCCGCGCCTTCAAAGGGGTGGGCACGGGCCAGTGCTTCGTTGAACTCGATGCCAAGCCCCGGTGTCTCGGGTGGCAGCGAATATCCCTCATCGAATGCGATCGTGTCTCCGATCAGGGCTTTGTGAAAGGCTCCTCCCCGCCCGATGGTTTCCACCATCAACAGATTGGGTATGGCCGCGCCAAGCTGCACATTTGCGGCCCATTCCA
>JAKVCM010000063.1 GCA_022448605.1 Puniceicoccaceae bacterium
GAGATCTGGTTCGATGGCGAACTCATTCGAAAAGATGGGATTTTTGTAAAAGAAGAACTCAAGAAACTGAATCCAGATTATCTGTTAGGAGAAAAATAGTCTGCTTTACTTAGCCTTTATTACTGGGGCGAAAGACTCTTGCACTTATTGTTTACAAAAAACTTTCCTTTACTCAAGCCAGCCTAAGCCCAGGAGAAATGCTTCCAATTCTTTCGCGGTCTGGCTAAAATAGGGTTCTCGGTTAAAGAATCCATGGCCTGCACCTTCGTAGGTCTTAAGATCGACAAAAACACCATTTTTTCTTAGCTGCGACGCAAATAACTTCGCAGATTCATAAGGCACTGCTTTATCGTTTGTGCCATGGAAGATTATAGTAGGAGGACTGTCAGATGATACATGATGAAAGGGTGAAAGCTCAATGGGTTCGAGACCTATTCGAGTGCGCAAGTGCTCTTCTTTTGCTTGATACAGAGCATTCATTTTTTCCAATTCTCCTAGGGGCGCGTCTGTAAGATCATCACATATCGGTGCTAGTACGGTCGCTGGATTGAATAGGGCCATCACTTTCGGCGCTGCAGGGTCGCTTGCATGAATAGTCCCCAAGCTTGCGGCCAAGTGTCCGCCTGCACTGCCGCCACCAACGCCAATTCTCATAGGGTCAATTTCCAAGGTGGTGGCATTTTCCGTGATATATCGAAGGGCATCCAGGGCATCTTCGACGCAAGTCTTTGCTTGGACTCCTTGACGAGATTTGACCCTGTAATCTGCGACGATACCTAACATACCGCGTTCACTTAAACGTTCGCAATATTTTACAAAATGCGTAGGGGAGCCGCTGTTCCAACCACCACCGAAAAAGAAGAGTAATGCTGGAGCATTTTTTTCGGGAGTGACCGTCGGATTAAAAACCCAGATTTTCAAATCATGGCCCTCTACGCTCTTGTATGTGTGTACGGAATCGCTGCTTATTTTCGGAGGGTAGGATTGGGCTCCTTGGGTCAACGAAGCGCCGAGAATGAAGGATAAGGATATTATTAATCGCATGCTCATATGATATATCCGGTTGCTCTGGAAAATTTAACTGAGTGAAAAAGCTCTTATCAAGGTTTACAATATGTCATCGCGGAAATAGCTCTTAAGTTTCAAATGATTTATAAGAGCATCGATTGTAAAGCACCTTTTGACCTAACAACATAGCCAAAATATCCACAGTAGTATCACTTGCTGTATAGCATGCCCTAAGTAAGTCGTTAATTTATTAAAAAGTCCCTTGCCAGATGTAGATCTAACGAACTTCTTTGGTGGTTAACCGATGGATAAGGCATATCAAGTAATCGCTCGTCGCTGGCGTCCCAAGCAGTTCAATGAATTAGTGGGGCAGGATCACATTGTGCGCACCTTGAGTAACGCTATTAATAGCAAGCGAATCGCTCACGCCTATCTCTTTGTGGGGCCACGCGGAACGGGTAAGACCAGTACAGCTCGTCTTTTCGCTAAGGCTCTCAACGCTGAAGGCGGTCCCAGTGCGACGCCCGACAATGAGTCTGAGACCAGTCAGGCCATTATGAATGGCTCTTGCATGGACGTGATTGAAATCGACGGTGCTTCTAATAACAGTGTCGAGCAAGTTCGTAGCCTGCGCGAGGAGTGTCAGTTCGCACCCGCGCAATGTACCTTCAAAATCTATATAATCGACGAAGTTCACATGCTCTCGACAGCGGCGTTTAATGCTCTCCTGAAGACCCTCGAAGAGCCGCCCGAACATGTTAAATTCTTTTTCGCAACGACCGAGGCACACAAAGTATTGCCCACTATCGTGTCGCGTTGCCAACGCTTTGAGTTTCGGCCGATTTCGGACGCCGTAATTGTCGAGAAGCTCATGCAAATTTGCCAGGCCGAGGACATTAAAGTGGAAGCGCCCGCTTTGGTCTCTATCGCTCGTCTCGCAAACGGCGGCATGCGAGATGCGCAGTCAATTCTCGATCAAATGATCTCCTTCTGCGGGAGCGATATTAAAGAGAGCGACGTTCTCGATGTTTACGGTCTAGTCTCTAATGAGCGTATCGGACAGTTGGCACTAGCTCTGGCTTCGCTCGACTACGCTGCTATTGTTGCGGCGGTTGATGAGTTTGCAGCAGAGGGGCGAGATCTTTACCGTATTTTAGTCGACCTCCAAGCCCATGCACGTAAGGCACTACTCGATGCAATCCAAAATGCTGGTAACACGAAGATGCTCGGTGTCGATATGAGTAACGAGTCGATCATGCGTATGCTTGACGCATTGCATCGTGGCGAAGCTTCCGTTCAGCGCGGCTTATCTGAAAAGGTGAATTTCGAAGTTGTGCTACTTAAAGCTTCTGAAGAGTCCCGCTCACGCGCGATTGATAGCTTGATTAAGCAAGTCAGTAAGGCAAGTGGCAGTTCAAGCGAAGCAGCTCAAGTCGAAAAAAAAAAGCCTTAGTCATCCCGACGGGTGACAGCAGCACGGTCAAGCTTGGCCATGAGCCAACAAATAGTATAGAAGCGGCATCAAGACAGGCTCAAGGGCTTGAGGAGCACTCAGACGGCACTCCATTAGCTCTCCCTACAGAGCATGGGCCTGAGCTTTCTGCTTCAGCTTTGGATTGTGAGCTTACCGATAAAAAATCTATTCTGGTCGACCATGTGCCCGATCCGATGTCACTGAACGAAAGTTCCACGACAGACTCGGTGATCACTAAGCCATTGATTTCAGTGCAAGAGGCACAGGCTAGGCTGAGCCCAAATATTTTGAAAGTGCTTTCCGAAAAATTTAAAGGCAGTCTCACCGAAGTGCGGCATAAGGATGAACGGGATCAGATTTTTTGATTAATCCTTGGAGCATCTGCTTGTCGAAATGGCAAGTTATTATACTACTGAGGACTTATGGAGTTTCCTCAGTCGATGCTATATCATCGATCAATCCGATATCACGACCGACACGACCGACATCGAAAAAGCTCACGTAGATGACAAATCCGAGGAGTAAAATAATAAACGCGCTTTGTAGGTTCTCCATGAATTTTTTTGGCAATGGGCGGCCGATCAATTTCGAGATTGTGGCGAAGAGCATGTGACCGCCATCTAAGACAGGGATTGGAAGCAGGTTAAAAATAGCTAGGTTGACGTTTATCAGCGCTAGCATCCAGAGCAGGTCGATAAAACTAATCTGCGCCATGCGGGTAAGACCGTGGACGATACCGACTGGACCACTCATGTTCTTCACTTTAACGTCGGAATTTTTGTGAATGAGAGCGTATAGCGTCATCTTCATTGTCTCGGCAAAGCGGTAGAGTTGTTCGACTGGATTGTAGTGGACGCGCTCGGTCTTGTATTGAAAATCGTAAGCAAAGCCGAAGCGCGGGCTGGTCTCTCCTTCTTTGGTCCGTGGTTGAATGGGGAGTGTCAATTCGTTGCCGTCTCGCTCTACAGTGACGTCGATGCTGCGGTCACCATGCTTACTTAGGTAGGTGTTGAGGAAGGCTCCAGAGATAATGACTTCGCCGTCGAGTTTGATTAGGCGATCCATCGGCTCTAGTCCAGACTCAATGGCAGGCATATCAGGTTCTAGGTGGATGACGATGGGTGCAGAGGTCTTATCGGTCTCTGGCTCGATACCGATGTAGCGCATGCGCTCGCTAGAAACGAGTTCGGGGTAGACGGTAAATACAATATTCTTGCCGTCTCGTACGATTCCTACTTCAACTTGGCGGCGACCTGCCCCGCCGTCTTCCTTGCCGACGCTCGTGGCAATAGCGTTTTGGAAATACCACCAATCGGGTACTGACTTGCCATCGATTGTGTTAATAGTGTCACCTTGGCGGATACCTGCTTCGTAAGCAGGCCCCGGCACGATGACACCGTCGGCATTACGGATCTCTTCTGCCACAAAGCCGATGCTGGTCGATTTGACAATCTCTCGACCCACACCCCAAAGCAGAAGAGAGAGCACGAGGGCGAAGATTAGGTTGAAGATCGCACCCATTACGGCGACTATCATTTTATCAGCGTAAGAAATTGGAGCTAGTTTGCCCTCTTCTTTTTCACCGCCTTCGACGCGCCCCATGTCCGCGAGTTGTGGGAGTGAGACGTAACCCCCAAGTGGCAACAAGGAGAGACGGAAGTCGGTGCCATTACGATGCCAACCGAAAAGACGTGGTCCAAAGCCTATGGAAAAGCGATCAGCGATGAGACCACGCTTCTTGGCCGCAATAAAGTGGCCGAGCTCGTGTATGAAAATGGAGAAGCCAAGCGCGAAGAAGGCAAGTGCGATATATAGGATTGTGGAGAGCATGTATTGGTTAAACTGAAATCTGTATCTAACGAGCCATTGGGAGGAAAAGACCTTGGCAGGTTTGAGCAAGCTCCGTCGCTATGGATTATGCCTCTGCGCAAGGTAACGCGCTTCGACGTCGATTTGAAAGAGTTGGTCGAGGCTGGGGCAACTTGGTGAAACGATATTGGTAATACAGTGCTCTATAATCTGGGGAATTTCAAGGTAGCGGATCTCTTTAGCTAGAAAGCGTTCGACGGCGACTTCATTGGCAGCATTGAAGATGGCGGGTACAGCATTACCGGCACGTAAGGCGTCGTAGGCGAGCTGGAGGCAGGGATATTTGGCAAAGTCGGGCGGTGTGAAGTCGAGGGAGAAAGCTTTGCGAAAGTTAGTGCTTGGCGTGACGCTGTGAGCGCGGTCAGGGAACAGGAGGCAGTGTTGGATGGCAAAGGTCATGTCGGGAGGACAGAGCTGTGCGAGAATGGAGCCGTCGATAAACTGGACGAAAGAGTGCGCTATGCTTTGAGGGTGAATGACCACTTCGAGGCGATCGGGTTCCAAGCCAAAGAGCCAGTGTGCCTCGATTAGTTCGAGGCCTTTGTTGGCCATGGTGGCCGAATCGACGGTTATCTTTGGCCCCATCGACCAGTTAGGATGTTGGGTTGCCATATCAGGTGTGACATGGGCCAAATCTTTGAAGGGGGTGTTTCGAAACTGGCCGCCAGATGAAGTGAGAATTAGCTTATCGACTTGCTCGGAGGGGTAACCTTGAAGGCACTGAAAAATGGCGTTGTGTTCGCTGTCGGTAGGCAAGAGTCGAACGCCTTTACGTTTAGCAGCTTCGATGACATAGGCACCGCCGAGCACAAGGAGTTCTTTATTGGCCAATGCAATGTCCTTGCCCGCTTCGATCGCGGCGAGGGCGGGGCGAAGGCCGGCTGCGCCGACGACGGCGATGAGCACGATGTCGGCTTCAGCAAGTGTTGCCAGCTCAGTCAGTTCTGCTTCGCCACAACTGAGCTGTGTGCCTACTGGGAAATTACTGGCCTTACGCGCGAGGGTATAAGCAGACTCGGATCCAAGTACTGCGTGGCGAACATCGAATTCACGGCATATAGCCGCCAACTCTTTATGGCGCGATTGTGAGGCTACGCCGACCAACTTCAGCTTATCTTTGTGGGCCCGTAATACGCGCAATGTGCTGCTGCCGATCGATCCAGTGGCGCCGAATAGAACAAGTTTCTTTGGCTCGGTATTGGACATTTAAAATATCGTGTATTTGAAAAATAAATACCCGAGAGGGGCGGTCAGGATGAGGCTATCGGTAAGATCAAAAACGCCGCCGATGCCGGGAATGATTTTACCCGAGTCTTTGACGCCGGCTTGGCGCTTAAAGGCAGATTCAACCAGGTCGGAGGCGATGGACGCGACACCGATAGGGACGGCGATTAGCGCGCCGAGCCACCAGCTTAAGCCCGCAGGTACGAGCGTGTGAAAGAAGCTGATTAGAATAACACCAATGAGCATTGAAAAACCGATGCCACCGGCAGCTCCTTCGTATGTCTTCTTAGGGCTGACTACGGAGAGTGGTGTTTTGCCTAGCCTCATTCCGATAAGTAGACCACCGACGTCCGCGCATTTGGCCACCGATGCGACCCAGACAGCCAGGAACATACCTGTGGCGGCGCTCTCGCCGTTGGATTCTGCTAGCTTCACAATCTTAATAAGAAAGTGTAGCATGAAGGGCACGTAGATCAGCCCGAAGAGAGTTGGCATAAAGCTACGCAGGCGGCCTGCTTGGAGGTCGAGGCAGATTATAATTAGGGCGATCACGACGAAGCTGAGGGCAAAGAGATCGTTGCCTGAGTCAATATCACCGAGGTAGTAGGCACCAAGGGTGATGGCGACACCAGCGGAGATGCCAAGGCCTTTCATGGGTTTGAGCCCCATCTTTTTAAAGAGCTGGTAGAGCTCCAGTTGCGTGAGAAAGGCAAGGATCGCGATAATGAATACGCCCGCATGGACGCCGAAAAGCCAGAGCGAGATGGCAAGAGTCGACCAGAGTGCGGCGAAGCTTATTATACGTTGCTTCATAGCTAATTATGATTAATTAAAATAGCGGTAGGGTTGAAAATATCAGGCTTTTATCTGTTCGGTAGTTTTCCCGTAGCGACGTTCGCGGGAAGAGTATTCGGCAATCGCAGCTTTAAACTCGGCCTCGTCGAAGTCTGGCCAAAGGACTTTGCTTAAATAGATTTCAGCGTAAGCGGATTGGAGAAGGAGAAAGTTACTTAAGCGGCATTCACCCGATGTTCGAATGACAAGATCGGGGTCGGGCATATCGCGGGTGTAGAGGTATTGGCGGAAGCTGTTGTAATCGAGGTCGTTTATGTCGATTTGACCGACAGTAGCGGCTTGGTTGACAGCTCTGACTGCGTCAACAACTTCCGTGCGTGATCCATAATTGAGCGCGAGGCCGAGGGAGTATTCGTCGTAGTCTTTAGTGGTCTCTTCGGCCTCATGGAGGAGTGTCTGGATACGCTCGGGTAGTTCGCGATAGCGTCCAATGACGCGGAGGCGGATCTTGCGCTTAATTAGCTCAGGTATTTGCTCGCTTAGGAATCGTTCGAGTAGATCCATAAGAGCCAAGACTTCGTCCTTTGGTCGGTTCCAATTTTCAACGCTGAAAGCGTAGAGTGTTAGGGTTTTAACGCCGTTTTCTTGCGCCGCTCTGAGCGCGCGTTTGACTGCTTCGGCACCACGGCGGTGTCCTTCGATGCGTGGTAGTTTGTTTTTCGCTGCCCATCGCCCATTACCATCCATAATGATCGCGATATGTTTAGGGGTGTTCGAGGCGGCCATGTTTCTTTATGAGTCTGATCTCTTATTAATTGTTTTGAATGAGTTTGATCGCTGGATCATCAGATCTTACTTTTAAAAACGTCTGTTTAACGCTGCGCAAGAGTAGAGCGTTGAGTATTTTAGTGATTCAACTTCACAGGTAGTATTAGGAGCGGGAAAACAGGCGTAGGTCACAGCGACTGTCATGCTTGCAATTACGGCTAGATTTGAAAGTCGCCGCCGCCGGTCATTTCGTGGAGACCGCATTCACGCTTGAGGCCGCCGAAGCGAGTGTCTTCTTCGGTCATACCTTCGCCTAGTTTTTTTGTACTATGCCAGTCTCCGACGGAGACGTAACCTTGGTCCCAGAGTGGGTGGTAGGGTAAGCTGTATTCAGTAAGATAGTGGTAAACGTCGCGGTCGTTCCAGTCGATAATCGGATAAATTTTTGTTACTTTGTTTTGTGCTTCAACAACGCTGCGTTCACAGCGTGAACTAGACTGGCTACGACGTAAACCAGAGAGCCAGGCAGTGGCGCCGAGTCTCTCAACAGCTCGGTTCATCGGTTCGACCTTGTTAATTCGATTGTAGCGTTCAATCCCATCGATGCCCTGCTCCCAGAGCTTACCGTAGAGGGCTTCTTGTTGGGCGCCTGTTTGCAGTGGAGTAAACGTTTTAAGGTTGAGCTTGAGACGCTCTGTTAACTCCGCGGCAAAAGTATAGGTTGATGGGAAGAGGTAGCCAGTGTCGACGAAGATTACGGGGATTTCAGGCATTTGCGCCGTGACGAGGTGGAGCATGACGGCACTTTGCACACCAAAACTAGTGGTTAATACAAGATGGTCGCCGTAGGTTTCACGCGCCCATCGCACACGCTCAGTCGCTGAGGCGATCTCTAGATCAAGCTCCTTTGCGGCGTTTTTTTGTGTAGTTTTTAACTGAGCCATTAATTTAATCTTTAGTTCTTGAGTCAGAAAGTCAAGATTATAAAGTTTATGGAAAAACGCAGGCTAATTCATCGAGACGCTTTCTTAAGCCCCTATTGCTTGTAGTTTCTTATTCGAAGCCTTTTTCGTCTAAGGCTAGCTCACAGCCGTGTTCATGCAGGACTGCAGATTGCACACTCGTACATAAAAGGCCCCGCCTGTGCCGTATTAGTGGGAGTTCTTAGCCTTTTGTGTCTAAGGTGAGTGCTTTCCTTGTAGATTTTTGTCTTCCGGTTGACGGCAGGACAGCCATCTACACGGGTCAAGCTCTCGGTTGCTAAAGAGTA
>JAKVCM010000064.1 GCA_022448605.1 Puniceicoccaceae bacterium
TGGTGGCAGGCGATTTTGACGGTTGCACTCGGCAATCTAATTGTTCTCGCACCTATGATACTAAATGGGCACGCGGGCACTAAGTATGGTATAACCTTTCCTGTCTTTGCTAGGGCTGCCTTTGGGCTGCGGGGAACGCATATCGCCTCAGTATTACGGGCAATAGTTGGTTGCGGATGGTTTGGTATTCAATCCTGGATTGGGGGGACGGCTATCTACGCGATTGCCTGCCTTGCAATGCCAAGCATCATCGAGTTACCGGTTATCGGATTTTTCAGCAACGAACAGATTCAAGTCAATGTAGGGCAATTTGTCAGTTTTCTTTTGTTTTGGGCGCTCAATATAGGCCTTTTCTGGAAGGGTATGGAGAGTATCCGTTTTATCGAAAATCTGGGCGCACCCCTTTTGATCTTGCTCGGTCTCGCTTTGCTTGCGTGGGCTTACGTCAAAGCAGACGGGTTTGGTCCGATGCTTTCACAGCCGGACCAGTTCGAGACAATGGCAGAATTCCGCGCGGTATTTTTACCAGGACTGACTGCTATGGTTGGTTTCTGGGCGACCCTTTCGCTCAATATTCCCGACTTTACTCGCGAAGCGAAATCGCAGAGGGATCAGATGCTTGGCCAACTCATAGGGCTCAACGCGACGATGCCTCTATATGCATTCATCGGCGTTGCGGTGACGAGTGCGACGTTTGTCATTTTCGGGGAAACGATTTGGGACCCAGTCCAGCTACTTGCACGTTTCGAGAATCCCGTTCTGGTGACCATTTCAATGTTGGCCCTTGCGTTGGCCACTTTGACAACGAATCTGGCAGCCAATTTGGTAGCCCCGTCAACTGCCTTCTCTAACTTCATACCAAAGCGCATCAGCTTACGGGTTGGTGGTTTAATTACAGGTTTAATCGGTATTGCGGTCATGCCTTGGAAGCTAATAGCCGATCCCAGCGGCTATATTTTCACCTGGCTGATAGGATACTCTGCTCTTTTGGGTCCGATTGGGGGTATACTAATCTGCGATTATTTCATTATCAATCGCACACGCTATGAACTTGCTGATCTATATAAAGCTGGCGGTATTTACAATTATTCTAATGGCTATAATCCCACAGCTCTTGTTGCTCTTATTTTGGGTATCCTTCCGAATATTCCAGGTTTTCTTGCACAAGTTTCTCCGCTCAAAGTGCCCGCCTTTTTCATCAATCTTTACAGCTATGCCTGGTTTATCGGTTTCATCCTTTCGGGTCTCATCTACTTCATCTTGATGCGGCGCATCCCAGCTAGAAACCAAACGACTTCAACCGTTAAGACATGAGCCTTTCCACGACACACAAGCCAAAAATCCCCGACTACGATCATATACCGCAAGCTTACGAGGGTCCTTCTTTCGAAAAGACGATGAAGCTGCGTCAAGCCAACATGAATCCTGGGCTCTTTTTATATTACAAAAACCCAATCATGATTGTTGAGGGATCGATGCAATATGTTTACGACCAAAACGGGAAGCGTTATCTAGACGCCTTTGGTGGAATAGTTACTACCAGCGTCGGCCATGCGCAACCAGATGTTGTCAAAGCGGCCTCGAAGCAGATGTCAACGATATCGCACACGACCACGATCTACCTTAACAACGTCATTGCAGAGTATGCGGAAAAGTTAGCCAGCACAATGCCTGGTGACCTGAAGGTCTGCTACTTCGTGAATTCGGGCTCGGAGGCCAACGATCTAGCCCTTCTAATGTCACGGCTCTACACTGGAAATTACGATGTGATAGCGCTGCGCAACTCCTATCACGGCGGCGTGGCATCGACTATGGGGCTGACTTCGCACAGTACTTGGAAGTTTAATTTTCCGCATTCTTTCGGTGTGCACCACGCCAAAAATGCGGATACCTACCGAGGCCCTTATAAAAGAGACGATCCCGATGCTGGCATCAAGTATGCCGAAGAAATCACAGATCTGATTCGTTTCGGCACATCAGGAAAGATAGCTGGGTTTTTTGCTGAATCGATTCAAGGGGTCGGTGGTGTTGTCGTCTTTCCTGATGGCTATCTCAAAGAGTGCTATCGATTGGTACGCGATGCGGGTGGCGTTTGCATCGCCGATGAAGTTCAATCTGGCTTTGGCCGAACTGGTGAAGCCTTTTGGGGGTTTGAAACGCAGGATGTGGTTCCAGATATCGTGACAATGGCCAAGAGCATCGGGAATGGTGCCCCACTTGCTGCGGTAGTGACTACGCCTGAAATCGCAGCGACCCTCCAGCAACGAATT
>JAKVCM010000065.1 GCA_022448605.1 Puniceicoccaceae bacterium
CAGCACACCAGCAAGCAGATTTGGAGTCGGTGGTCTACGCATGAGTTCCTCGAAAAAGGCACGTACGGTTGAAGGAACCTTTCGCACAACTAATGCACTACAAGGGGTGTCCCCAATTTTGACATTGAAACACCCATAGACATCGGGGATGAAGCCCTGAAGGTTGCGCGCCATGTTCCACTCGTTCATGTTCGGGGCCCAATCCTGGCCGGCCTTTGTTGATAGCTTTTGTAACTTCACCGCCAACGGCCTATCACCTTTGGTGAACAAGACGTCTCGGTTCACTCCGTAACAACCCGTGTACACTAGGGGTACGGTCTCTTTTACGCCGTCAGACCAAAAGAACGTCACTTCAAGGGGCGCGTAGAGCTTTGTCCTGGGCAATTTCTCTCCTGCGCCTCGGTCATGAGCTGGTCCTGGCACGATCTTTAGGTCACGCAAGGTCGTAGGTTGCCGGAAAGATGTCATCACGACCCTAAGAATGGGGGCAGTTCCGCTCTAGAGAAGCAAAGACTGAGCAACGAATCACATTTACAATAAAAGCTCCTGCGTATGACTTGTTTGCTGTAATACAGCCCTCAAAGTGGTCTATGCACACTGCGACAAAACATCGATAGTTCCCATCCAAGCCCAAAGCCACACTGTCTCCTATCAAACATCGCGCGTCCACGTCTGCCCCTCCCAGCCCACGTCGCCATCGTCCCTTCACAAACGTCACGCATCCACGTTTGCCCCGCCGCCCACGTCTACCCTCTGACCACGTTTAGGGATGAAACTCTGTTCTTACACGTACACTTCACTTCGGTTGCTACCCAACCAGGCAAATCATGCCCCTCCCAAACGGGTCTGGGCCTCGGCACCCACCTGGTGATACGATCCGTAACGGTGTCATACAATACAGAATACTCCTCTCGCCAAACGTAACATGTTTGGAGCAGTCCTACAAAGCGATTCCTCCAAGCTCCAAGGAAAGTCTTCAAGCGCGTCTCGCTACAAAGCAGGCCAACTGTATATGGATGTCTCACCATCACTCTTCCACCAGATACACGAGTGCTGAAGAAACATTCCACGTGCACCACATCAACCTCACAGGCGTGGCACAGATGTTGTCGGCCGATGGCGCGTTTCCAGCCGAAGGTACGTTTCCTCGATCCTTGTGCAGGCATCACACACCAACCTAAACAGCGACGAGCGGGCCCAATGAACACGTAATCGTACTTTGAGCCACGGTCGTATATGCGTGCATTGGAAACCGCGACCTCAAAAATACGTCGGTGCGTTTCGCATCTGAACGAAAGAGCAACCATAGTAAGGAATCGTATTAGGACAGGCTCTCAGATTCAGAATATAACATTGCTCAACCTAAGGAATCAATGCTGGTAAGACTTATGATGTACACACGTCTGGCTTACTAAGACGTTCGATGATACCCGAAAAGCGTCGTCGACACCTAACATTGCCATGGTCAGCCCGATCAGAGAAACACTTAGAGAGAGAGTGAGAGAAAGAGAGAGAGAGAGAGAGAGTGAGAGAGCGAGCGAGAGAGAGAGCAACGGCATCTGTGATCAGGCCTGTCCCAACATGGTCCCGCATTTCGATGCACCTGATGGTCAGAACGCAAACACGCCATGCAGGTCAAAAAGGACTCGAATCTACCAACCTGTACTCATCACAGGAACCACCAAAAAAGGTGTTGGGACAAGCCTTTCACCAACGCGAAGCGGGAAAGCCAGAACCGAAAGCGATCAAACGCGCTACTCACGCTACACGTTTCACTGCTCTGGTAATTAAAGCGGGTTTCTTCATGAGCGGCTCTGTCACTG
>JAKVCM010000066.1 GCA_022448605.1 Puniceicoccaceae bacterium
TTCGTGGGCGGCCACACCGAGCGCAGCTAGGCTAGTACCGCGGTAATTGTCGTGGCTAAGGGCGAGGCGCCGGCGAGTCGGGTCGTAATGATCGGTTAGCGTGCCTTGACACTCGACAATTTCGATATCATGAATACCCGCGCTTTGCATCACAGCTTGCGCTGCCTCTACTCCAGTGATGCGTCCTCGTGAGGGCACCTTGCTGTATTTGCTATACGCGCTTTTAACTTTCATCTGAGCCCACAGGCCGACGATGAGTGGAACAATAATAAGTAATAAAAAGTTCATAATTTATATATAGTAGTATGAGCGCAGAGAGCAATAATAGTTCCAACTCAATTTTTGCTACTAAAAAAGTGCAAATAAAGAAGCTTGGAACAAAACGATAGATATGAGACACCTATAGTAACAATATTATGAAAAAATCAACCATCTCTCTTACTTTAATAGCTGCAGCAGCGCTCTTCTTTGTTGCGACTCGAACTTCAGTCGGTTTAAGCGATACTGGTACAAGCGCTGAGCAGGGCGATTCCATGCATGGAGCTTGGGAGCTTAATTTTGAGCAAGCGCAGGCACGAGCAAAGGCAGAAAATAAACCAATGCTGCTTGATTTTACAGGTTCTGATTGGTGCGGTTGGTGCATTCGTCTGGATAAGGAAGTCTTTAGTCAGACCGAATTTAAGGCCTACGCCGCAGAGTCTTTAGTGCTTGTGGAGCTTGATTTTCCCAGAGGTAAGGAGCAAAGCGCAGAAATTAAAGCACAAAACAAAGCACTCGCTAAAAAGTACTCCATTCGTGGATACCCCACAATTGTATTACTGACTGCGGAAGGTGAATTAATTGAGCGTACCGGTTACCAGCGAGGTGGTGCGGCAAACTATGTAGCCCACATTAAAGAGATACTAGCAGGAGGTTAATTAAGTCCGCACTGCCAGTCTTCAGATTGGCGTAGCTGACTGGGCACGTGACCGGTTTCTCTTAGTTCGCGCAGACTTAAGGATAGGTTACGCTTTGCAAGCCGTCTTCCTGCGGTATCTAGCATGAGGGAAGTGTGGTAGAATGCTGGCGAGGCAAGTTGCAGCGCTTCGTAGACTAGTAATTGACGAGCAGTGGAGATAAGTAGGTCCTCGCCGCGCACGACTTCCGAAATTTTCATGGCAGCATCATCGACTACAACTGCCAGTTCGTAAGCAGGCACTCCGTCTTTCCGCCAGACTAAGAAATCGCCAAAATCTTTTAAGCATTCGAATTTACAAGGGCCGAGACGTCCATCATTAAAACTTATAGTGCGGTTTGCAGGTACTCTAAACCGCCAGTTTTTTGCGCCAGGATTAGTGGCATCCATGCCCGCGCCGATCGGGGGCCGCCAATCTTCTGGGTAGATTGCTTCTAGCGCAGCAGCATCTTCTAGGTGTGGAGCCTGTCCTGCCTGTGCCACATCCTTTCGCGACTTTTCACATGGGTAAATAGCGCCTGTGTTTTTAAGTCGTTCCCAAGCGGATTTATACATTTTAGTGCGCTGGCTTTGTGAGTAGGGGCCAAATGCACCACCTTTTCTTTCGCCTGCCCCCTCATCCCAATCGATGCCAAACCAGCGCAGATCCTCTAACGCACTTTCTAAGTACGTTAGCTTACAGCGCAGTGTATCAAGATCTTCATTACGGTAGATAAGTTTCCCGCCTGCTTGTTGGGCGCGCTGCATAGCGATCCAAAAGGTACGCGCATGACCGAGGTGAAGATAACCGGTGGGCGTCGGCGCGATACGACCTCGATAGGAAGAACTCATAAATTTAATTAATCAAATTACCAAGGCGGACGCAAGCCATGCTTCGCAGCTCATTAGATCTGTTTAAAGGGATTGCATGAGTTGCTCTTTCTCCTTGATTCTCAGCGAAATACGACCACAGTGGGCAGCTTATTATTTGGACCCGGGTAATAAAAAGGCCGGGCTTTTTATTTTCCTGGTAAATTATGACATTTCAAGAACTAGGCCTTGCGCCTTCTTTACTCGATGCAATTGATGCTTCCGGGTACACTGAGCCGACCCCGATTCAAGCGGGTGCGATTCCACATATTCTTGGTGGGCGTGACGTGATCGGTTCTGCACAAACAGGCACCGGCAAGACAGCGGCCTTTGCGCTACCTGCGCTACATATTTTGGAGGGGCATAGAAAAGGGGCAGCGCCACGTTGTCTGGTACTTGGCCCTACGCGCGAACTTGCTGCGCAAGTCGAAGGGCAATTTAAAAAGTATGGGCAGAGCTCAGCGCCAAAGTGCTGCCTTATTCATGGTGGCGTAGGCTATGGTAAGCAGCGCGATGAGCTCGCGGCAGGTGCGGATGTAGTGATTGCGACTCCGGGTCGCTTGCTCGACCATTTGCAGCAAAAGACCATGAGCTTAGATTCCATTGAGCTACTTATTTTAGACGAAGTCGATCGGATGCTCGACATGGGCTTCATCGATGACGTGAAGCGCATTATCCGCAGTTGCCGTAACAAGAAGCGCCAGACCCTGCTTTTTTCTGCTACAGTATCAGAGGATATTAAGCGACTCATTAAGGGCAGTCTTCGAGACCCTGTTGAGGTGGCTATTAGTATCAAAATTTCGCCTGCAGAGACCGTGAAGCACGAAGTCTATCCAGTTGGGGCAATGCAAAAGTTTGATCTTTTGATCGCGCTCATCGATCAAATGGAAATTGACAGTATGATCATCTTTTGCCGCATGAAAGTAGGCGCCGACCGTATCACTCGTTGGCTTCAAGAGCGCGGACTCAGCTGCGGAGCGATGCATTCGAATTTACCCCAAAAAGCGCGCACCAAGGCATTAAAGCAGTTTAAAGACGGTAAAATTAAAATTTTAGTGGCGACGGATATTGCTTCACGCGGACTGGATATCGCTAATGTCACGCATGTGATAAATTATGATGTTCCCGAGCACCCAGAGGATTATGTACACCGAATTGGGCGTACAGGTCGCGCACAGCGCGAAGGGGATGCAGCTACAATTGTGGCTCCCGATGAGCAAAGCAAACTAGACGCGATCGAGCGCTTTATTGAGCAGCAAATCCCGCAGCGCAAATTAGAGAGCTTTAATTATTTTCATGAGCCGATCATTCGCGCTGCTGAAGATGCCAAGCCGAAGCGTCGCCGGCGTAACTCAGCAAGTAGTAAGTTTGGTCGCCGCCGTTAAATTCTAATTTTTAAGAGTTTATTGGAGGCTTTGTTTAGAAAGTACTTAGCGAGTCAGTCATTTACCATGAATCTAATTCTTTTTGAAAAGCAGTTTGATTTTACACGTATTGAAAAAATAGATACGCGAGCGCTACACATACGCAAAGTCTTACGTGCAGAAGTGGGAGCACTTATTTGTGTAGGATTTGTCAATGGTCCAAGAGGCCAAGCAGAAGTGATGGAGTTAGCTGAGGATGGTTCGGTAACACTTAAGCTTCTATCAACTGAGTCTGCGCTAGAGTCATTACCGATTACCCTACTCATTGGCCTACCTAGGCCCCACACTGCGAAGCGTATACTTTTTGAAGCGGCAAGTCTCGGGGTCGCATGCGTGCAGTTTTTTGAGGCGGAGCGCGGGGAGCCTTCGTATGCGAACAGCCGCATGTGGCAAAATAATGCATGGCGCGAGCGTCTGTGGCGTGGGGTTGAGCAGTCCTTCGGCACGCACTTGCCAGAAGTTGTTATGTATCCTGATTTGCAGACCGCGCTTAGCGAGCTTTTTGAAATACCTATTCGCGTTGCACTCGATAATTATGAAGCGAGTCGATCACTTGGGGCGATTTTATCGCAGGACGTGCAGATAGTTCAGGACGCAAAGGCGTGTGCTTTAGCACTTGGAGCGGAGCGTGGATGGTCCCCGAATGAGCGTGATTGC
>JAKVCM010000067.1 GCA_022448605.1 Puniceicoccaceae bacterium
CACTCCAACCACTAATTGGCGCCTTCGACATTCTAATGGCAGTCCTTATTCTTTGGAAACCACGTAGGATTATCTTTATGTGGATGTTCCTATGGGCACTTTGGACGGCAGCCCTTCGGCCACTCGCGGGTAACCTTGAGAAGTTTCAAGAGAACGGAGAATGGTTCGTTCGTTTAGCTACCGATTCGATGAATGTGCCGAAGATGCAGACATGGGAATTTTGGGAACGTGCTGGGAATTGGGCGCCACCTCTTATGCTTTTAATTATGGGCGGTGTAATCACCATGCGCTGGAAGGATTGGATCGCCCCGTACGTGGAGCCTCTGATGAAAGAGACGACCGTCGATACCATCTTCTTCATCCTTCGCACCACGCTTGCTTTACTACTTATTGGTCACGCTGGGTTTGGTTTTGCTGCTGAAAAGCAAATGCTTATAGATCACTGGCAATCTATTGGCGTGAATGCCGACATCAACTTCATCCGAGCCATCGGTTTCGGTGAACTCGCTCTAGGAATACTGGTATTCTGCTTGCCCATACGCCCACTAATCTGGACTTGCCTCGTCTGGAAATTCTTCACCGAGTTTCTTTATGTACCTGCAGATACAGTCAGCGGCATGGGCTGGGTGAATATTTTTGAAACAATCGAGCGTTGGGGTGACTATGGAGTCCCTGTCGCGATGCTCTTCATTCTGAGCTATCGAGAGAAGTCAAAACCTGCTGAGGTAGAGGCAACAGACTCACAATCTCAAAACTGCTAGTCTTCTTGTGGACTAAAAGAATAAATTCACCCCTGTCACTATGACATTACGGTTGATCCATCTTACTCCTATGCGCTGGTGTACCCAGCGGTATCCTAGCTTTAATTTGACGCCTTTCATCGGCCGCCAAGATAGACCGGCGCCGAGCCAATTCGCTTCGAACTGACTTTTGTCGAAGCCGTAGAAAAACTCTTCTTCTAAGTAAGGTTTAAGTTTGAATTTGGTAAACTCCCACGGCGCTTCAATTACAAGCTCATTACGAAAGCGCAAATCGTCGTTCCGGTAATCAAAAAATCGGAACTCTAATCGGCTCCTATAAGTCATCCGGTAGCCTTTCCAATTGTTAGCGTAGTAGCCCTCGATATAAGGACGGTTTTCTTCTAGCCACACACCACGGGGTCGTATTTGTGCGTGGCGGTAACCCGCACGCAGGCTCCAATTTTTATTCAGGTTATACCCTGCGCCAATCCCGGTATAACCGAAAAAATAGTCGTCGTAGTGAAATCGACTCGCCATGTTTGAGCGCGAGATGAGGAACCAATCCTCATTGAGTTTATACTTAAGTAGCAAGTTATGACTCGCTCCTGCATCGGACGCTGCATGGGCAGGAGATAGAAAAAAAGTGAGGATTAAAGAGGCTAAAATAAGATACCGCATGCTCCTTACTTGGTAAATAAAGAGCCTTAAGGCAAGTTAGAGAAGGGATAAATATAGGCCCTAGTAGCGGGCACCTCTCGCTTTTACAAATATAGTGAACATATTTTCACTTATTTCTTGCGTGTGTCCTCTATCCATTTTCTTTTTTAGAAATGTCATTACGTTTCCTTTTCATTGATTTCGACAGCTTCTTCGCGTCGGTCGAACAGCAATTTAAACCCGAACTTCGTGGGCGACCAGTCGGGATAGTGCCCTCATTAGGGGTGGAAACTACTTGCTGTATCGCAGCTAGCTATGAGGCCAAAGCCTTCGGGATAAAGACAGGCACAGCGGTGCGCGAAGCGCGGGTGATGTGCCAAGATATCGTATTCGTCGAATCAAGGCCCTGCGTTTATGTGCGAGTACACGAGCAGATTAAAAAGCGTATCCACGAGATTATCTACGTGGACGCCGTTCTCTCAATCGACGAGATGTACGGGCGTCTTCCTCCTCATTGGCAACCCCCAGAAGTGGCCGAATCAAAAGCAAGAGAAATTAAGCTAGCGCTCGCTAGGACGATTGGTCCCTACATCTGCGCTTCAATCGGACTAGCGCCTAACCGCTTCCTCGCCAAGCTGGCCAGTAAACTCGAAAAACCTAATGGTCTGACCTGTATCGATTTCGAGGACATCCCTGAAAAGCTCTATAACTTCGAACTCAGCGATATCACCGGGATAGGAAAACGGATCGAACGACGCTTGATTACTGCTCGCATTACAAATATGGAAAGACTTTACGCCGCTAGTCGCCGGAAATTACACCGCATCTGGGGTAGCATCGATGGGGACC
>JAKVCM010000068.1 GCA_022448605.1 Puniceicoccaceae bacterium
CGTTCCCCCAAATTACTGGTGCTACCCTGAAAAAGAAACACTGGTTACTGAAAACATTCGAGGTCGACGCGTCACCAGCATTCAAAAATCACAAGACTGCGACAGCATGGACAGAGAGTGGTTTGAGCGTAAGCTGCTTGAAATCACCGGTGGCGACACCAATATGGCGACGAATACTGAGGTTGCCGCGAAAGTGCGCGCTCGCCTCGCAGAAAATGGCATCAATATGCCTGCGACATGGCGCATGGGAGACAGAGAGTCGTTGCTTGAAGCGCTCATTGAAAAAGGCAATGCTACGGTTGACGCTGAATATAAAAAAGCTTCTATTGAACGTGCCGGACAATATATCCCACCTACACTTAATCAGCGCGACTTTGTCAACTTGCCTATGGTCCAAAACCCAATCAAAGAAAAATTGGAATGGACAAAGTCATCGCCGGTGCCTTTAACGCTCGACCACAACGCGTTTTTTGAGCAGCTTCACGCACCTCGCTACTTAGCGCCTATCGCTGAAATTAAAAACGAGCTTGACCGCGAAGGGCAAACATATGGCGATGGTCAAGCCAATGAAGAGAAAGGCAAGGCATACTATCGAAGCATCATTGTCCCGCCTTTTGCAATGGCATTCTCGCTATTCTTTGGTTTACTGAACCTCTTTTCGTTCTCTGCAACATTGGCAAGCATGTTCACAAAGAAAAAGATACTCGGCAAATTAACAGCATGGGCCGTTGTTGGTGCTATCTTTGTAGCTTACCCACTCGTATCAAGCTCTAGCGCCGTTAAAAGTGAGGCCTTCGCTTACTTTTCTACTGAAATGGAGAAGCAAACTTCACCCGTGGTACCGAACCTCGCTGCATGGGTTATCGACGCTCAACCTATCATGTACCCTGTGGGCAACACACTAGCAGGCCTTGCGGGTCAAGAAAACATTGAGGCTTGGCTCGTTGAGCACGTTGGCCCGCATGGCGGAGCGCAACAAGACTTCGTGGGTGCTCGTGATAGCGATCCCCTGTCTGAAACTGACAACGCCGGTGGCGATAACAGCGATACTTCAACATCACCTGATGGCGAAGAAGACATATCATCAGCACCAGTGAAAGCGACATCAGATGACGCCAGTCAATCTGGCGAACAAAATAACGTTGAGTTTTATTCTCTTCTCCATGGTAGCGATACAGCGGACTCGCATAGCCTTGCTTTACTTGAGGAGCAAGTGTCTCTCGGTCGAAGCGTGCTTGTTGACGTCAGTCCTATTGGCAACCCAGAAAACGAAGACTGGGTCATCTACGACAGTAAGATGCTTAAAGGCGATGTCTGCATCGTGGGTAAGCGAACCAAAGACACCCTCTATCACCTACGCCCTGCATCATGGCGTGCCGCTCGACACGGCATGTGTGAAAAAGACAAGAACAATGCCAGAATGCCTTCTCTTGGAGCCATGATGAGAGCGATAGATAAGGCGCCAGGCAGCCAGCCAGTTATCATCGAGCTGAATGAAACCGTTACGGGTGAAGTATACTGTAACCGCTACCAAGCACTTGCTGACAACATTAAAGGAACGATAACCAGCAAGCCTATCAAATGGGCCACCTCGTCAAGAAGTGTGCTCGGCTGCCTTATTGACGAGAAAGCGTCAGGTGCCGATGTGTATTTCCATATGCCTAAACATAGCAGTCGAACGCAAGCACTTAAAGCGGCTGCGCATGATCGTGCCAATCTATCAGAATGGAAGCGTCTTAAGGCGTTAGAACATGGTGCAGAGCCCACGATGTCATCAATCCCACTATCAACATTGGACGCATTGTTTGTCGAAGCCCCGCATCTGAGTGGCATTATCGCGGATGCGCCACTGTTAGACGTTGATGTCAAAGGCCATCTTGATGCTCACGGGAAAAGCGCATTGTCGATAAATGAAAACGGCGTGATAGTCAAACTTTAAGGTTGCTTTTTGTTAGACTTTTTGGCATTATTTAAAAAACTTAAAA
Organism: Puniceicoccaceae bacterium; assembly: GCA_022448605.1. GTDB lineage: Bacteria > Verrucomicrobiota > Verrucomicrobiia > Opitutales > Coraliomargaritaceae > Thalassobacterium. Next base: position 1,986 of record JAKVCM010000068.1, read on the forward strand.
CGGGACAAGTAATGAAAAAGACACTATTATGTGGCCTGCTGCTGTCAACATCGCTCTGCATGACCACACAGGCAGCAGAGTCTAATCGCCCTTTCTCACGTGGCGCATTGACGCAGTACCAATTGGACGCGTGGGATAACTATTTGGCCGAAGAATCTTCACTCTATGGATGCAACTACGGTGATGATCCTCGACTCGTGGAAGACCCGGAAGGCACACTTAAAGCGCTTTATGATGGCACCATCAACGCGCCCGTCCAAGTCACGTATCGTACGCTGTTGAATATGGGCCCTTCAACCCGAGATATCATCAGCAATAACATTGCGGTGGCAAGCATGGAGTGTAATACCGTCTATTACGACGGCAGCGCCCTCTCCGGCACTCCGGTGATCCCTTTTGAAGAAGCCATGACCATCATGCATGACGATTACGCCATGTATCAGGATGAAGAGCGGCTTCTTGCGCTGCGCGACACCTTTCTTGTTGCGGGTATCGATCCTCGCTGGTTCTGGGCTTACTTTGTTGCAGACAGAGCACACATGGACATGATTGGTCTCGACTTTGAAACGCTCGTTACCGTCGACAAAGTGGTCAACAAGCGCGATGCGGCCGTTAATTATGAGGACGACAGCTACAACCTCCCCTACCGTATATTCAAGGGCCTACACCATCGCCCCATTGCGTTTTACGGCTTCACAGGAAAATGTGAGAGCTCTATTACTGAGCCGAGCAAAGAGCTGGTGGTATGGCCAGAGATAACCGACGACATCATACAAACGCTATACCGTTACAACAACATCGAGTTTGACGGTAAGTGGAAAAATAAAGTCGCGAAAGATGACGGTGGGTTTACACTATACCAAGAGACCTCCGTCACTGAAAACCACTACCCGTCTTTTGGTGTTACCCGCGGAATGACTATCTTTTCGCCGACGTGTGATGCAGACAATGACATCCCTGTCACCAAATCAATGCGCCCGAATACTCGAATTATGGCACTGCCTCAATAAGGACTCCATCATGAAAAATATGCTAAAAAAATCACTACTTGCTGTTGCGGCACTAACCCTTGGCGCAACATCACTGACGGCCAATGCAAATGTCTGTAAAGACGACCCGCGCATGTTCACCATTAAAACCGTGCTGGACAAAATGGACGCCGGTGAAGCGGTTGACCCCCTAAAGCTCACACCGCAGACATTTTTGGAGCTAACCGACAACGTCAGAGAAAAGCTCGGCGACAACATCCGTGTTTACAATGAAAGCTGTGTGCCGGTGCAGGTGTTTGAGGGCCAGATTGCGAAACCTATCGCCATGCCTTACTCGACGCTTGAAGACAGCTTACATCGCGCAGCATTACGCGGTGACGACAAAATGGTTAACCTTATTTTCCAACAATTCCGTCCCACGCCGGTCGAAGACAAAGAGCTCATTGGTTACGTACGCCCATTAACATGGACGCAGGATGCCATTGAAACCTTATACCGCACCGGACTTATGGAGCGCGTGGCCGTGGGAACAGATTACTCATTTAATGCAGAGTATTGTTCAACCATCGAGTCTCAAGTTTCTCAGATTGCACTATTCGCCAACCTTGGCGGCAAGCTGAACACACCATCAGATATGATAGTAGGGTTACGAAGCTGGTTTATGGACGCATCGGGTTCTGCTTATTCAATAATGGAGAAACGCAAGTTCATTAAGGCATCGTCTGACAGTTCAAAAGAATGCTACCCCATCAGTATCCCGCGCATCATGAACAGCTTCACCAAAGCCGGCTTTTCCATTTACGAGAGCAGCCATGGATTAGGGCAAAGTGACAGGGCGCTTCGCGAATACCAGAAAACACAGTTAACTGAGGCTTTGTAGTGACGGTGGTTAAAAAAGTTATCATCACCTTAAGCGCCGCCATTATCGTGGCTGGCGCGGCGTTACCCTACATCTTTGATTATACGGTTGAAAACAGAATCAACATTCAAACCGGCAAGATATTGGCACAGTCGCTTGACTATGACGCCATGGACGTTGAATACCTGAATGATCGCATCGTCATCAATCAACTCACCATGCACGACAACGGCAAGCCGGTGTCGCGATTTAACGCTAAGGCCAACAAGGTAACCTTTGACGTTGACTACTCCTACGCATTAACGAAAAGCGCTCAAATCCAGCGCATTACCGCTGAAGGGGTAACGCTGAATGTGCAGTATACGGGCGAAGGGCAATCTAACTTCCACAACTTGCAAGACAACCTTAAACATTACCTGTCTGCGCGACATGACACTAAAGACAGCGCAAAAGTGGAGTGGGATGTACATGACATGCACCTCAAAGACATCACCGTCATTCTCAGCGACAATGATATCGGCGAGGTTGGCACGTTCCGCATACCAGAGCTACTGGTTCCTCGCTTAAGCTCCTCATACAGCAAGCAAGGTAACCAAGATGTGCTGTTAACCGCATTAGGCAAAGCGATGGTTACTGAGTTGATGGCAGGCACGTTACAGGGCGATTACAGCAAGCTTAAGTTGATGGCCTTTGCCAAACGGGAGCTTCAACATGAGACGGGCGAAGTGACTAAAAATGCCAAACGCGCCGCATTGAAGAAAACAAAAGCACTGGCACTTGATTTTATCAATCGACGCCAGGGTAATTAATCACACCATAGGGTTACCGATGAAGTATTTTATTGCTATTATAATCGCGTCATTCATTTTCACTAATGATGCGTCAGCTAAAGCATGCAGTCTTGATGGCATGCAGATCTCCGATCCAAAAGCACTAAAAGGGCTAACCCAATGTGCTGCGGGAAGTGCGCTGGCACTTACTGTCATCCATAACCTTAAAAAAGCCGCCGACAACGCGGGGGCACCACCAGGGCAACATCAAGACTCACCTTACTCTATTGTCAGGACAGCCCGTGATGGCGCATGCCTTCAGTCGTTTTCTAACGGTGTGTATGAAAGCCTTACCGGAATTAATGATGCGCGAGGCAAGATAGTGCGCGACCAAGGCCCCAAAGCCTTCCTGACCTCAGTGTGGGCGTTCCAAAAAGACCGAGTGAAAGATAAAACATGGCGAGGCGACTTTATCCCAGAGCTTGCAGGCAAGGG
>JAKVCM010000069.1 GCA_022448605.1 Puniceicoccaceae bacterium
GGCAACGGAGGGTGGCTTAAAGGTGCCATTCATCATCATGGGACCTGAAGCATGGATACCGCAGCAGCAAGTGCGTGAGGACTTAGTCGACCTACTTGACCTCTCAGCAACAACACTCGCATGGGCGGGTATAAAAAAGCCCACATGGTATTCCGGACAGGATCTTTTCGATGATGACTTTAAGGCACGCTCATTTGTGGGCGCACATAAAGATCGTCTGGATCATACGATCGATCGGGTGCGTACGATTCGTACAGATCAGTATCGTTATGTTCGTAACTACAAGTTGGATCGTATCTTTCTGCAGCCACAGTATCGGGACAAAAAAAACTACACGCAGAATTTACATCAACTTTATCACGAAGAGAAACTCTCGGCTCGACATCGTGAGATTTACTTTGGCGAGCGTCCAGCGGAGGAACTTTATGACGTGTCGATCGATCCACACATGATGATAGATCTAGCAAGAAATTCGGATTATGCAGATGAGCTGGATCGGCATCGAGCGATGATGGACGAGTGGTTGGCCGCGGGTGATATGGGAGAAGGAGATGAATCTATTGCTGCCCTTAAAGCCAATGGCGAAGGCACGAAATGGGGGGAGGGTGTGAATGTGGAGTATGAAGCCTACCGAGTGGACAGCGATGGCGATGGACTTTCAGATAAATGGGAGACTTTGAACGGGCGTGATCCTCTGGATGGGCGATTATATTTTGCTTTTGATTGTGGTGCATGGCAGACGGAGGGATGGTTCTCCGAAGATATAAGTTCGAATTTAGCGGGTTCACTTGGCACACTTGATTTTGAATTAGATGGAGATTCTGGAAGCATTCGGCGCGAAGGACTGAACATTCTACTTTCAGAAGCAGACAAAGAGTTGAGTTTGGATACACGATCCAGTGGGGAACTAAAAGGTATCATCTCACTGAATGGAAAAGCAGTTGGGCATGTTCGTATTGGTGCCTCGCATACATTTCAGACGACTTCTCTGGATCTGGATCCATCTCGATGGGGTGATTCTATTCAGTCACTAGAGTTTACGTTTATAGGCGATGTTGGCACCGTTGTCGAAATCGATGCGATACAGATCCAGCGATAATGAAATATATTTTAATACTTTTATATGTCTTTACGAGTGTCGTGACGGCTCAACCAAATATCATTTATATTAATGCAGATGATTTGGGTGTAATGGATGTTGGTTTTAATAATTCCAAATACCACACACCGAATATCGATCGTCTGCGTAATGAAGGGATGTCATTTACTAATGCGTATGCATCGGCGTCGAATTGTGCGCCCAGTCGTGCTTGTGTATTTAGCGGCCAGTACAGCCCGCGTCATGGCGTCTATACGGTGGGCACTTCGGCGCGTGGACAAGCAAAGGACCGTAAGTTGATTCCAATTAAGAACACGGTTTACTTAGCACCAGAAATAGAGACCCTCTCAGAAGTTTTGCAAGCAGGTGGCTACCGCACGATTCATTTAGGTAAGTGGCATTTGGGTATGGATCCGACGAAGCAGGGATTTGATGTGAACGTAGGCGGCTATAATATGGGTGGTCCGAAAGGTGGGTATTACCTGCCGATTCAGGGCCAAGCTAAAGTAGCAGAGTTTAATGACGATTATCCTGTAGGGACGCATATTGCTGATGTATTTGCTGATCAAGCCGTTAGGTTCATCCGTAGTCATCGAGAGGAGCCGTTTTTCGTGCACATGGCTTACTATTTAATTCATACACCTTTTCAAGCCGTCCCTGAAATGGTGGATAAATACGGTGGGCATAGAAACCGCTGGGCGATCTACGCATCAATGGTGGAAAAGATGGATGAAAGTATTGGAAAAATCCTTTCCGAGCTCGACGCACAAGGCTTATGCGACGACACCTTGGTGTTGTTCTGCTCCGATAATGGTGCACACTCTGATATCTCTAGCCAAGCGCCACACCGCTCTGGTAAAGGTTCCTACTTCGAGGGCGGTATTCGAGAGCCCTTAGTGGTTCGGTGGCCTGGGCGAGTGGCTGCCGGAGCGACTTGTGATGTGCCAGTGATGGGGATTGATTTTTTCCCTACTTTTATCGATGCAGCGGGCATAGCAGCTCCGAAAGGAAAGATTCTTGATGGTCTCAGTTTATTGCCCTTGTTAAGCCAGTCCGGTACTATTGAAGAGCGCAGCTTGTTTTGGCACTTCCCCGTTTATTTGCAGGCCTATGCAGGGAAGGCAGATGATTCGCATGATCCATTATTTCGTACACGCCCCGGCTCTGCTCTGCGTCATGGAAAATGGAAGTTTCATGAGTACTTCGAAGAGGGGCGCTTGGAGCTTTACGATTTAGAGGCTGATCCGGGTGAGCGAAAAAATTTAGCGAGTTTGTATCCTCAGAAAACCACTGAGCTGCATCAATTGATGCAAACGTGGCGGTCAGAATTACAAGCTCCAATACCGACTGAACTGAATCCGAAATTTAAAAGTGCCGAGAACTAGGGGAGGTTTTGAAATC
>JAKVCM010000007.1 GCA_022448605.1 Puniceicoccaceae bacterium
TCCGTCGGTGCAGAGGTGTCGAAGACGACTGCTAGGTGCGAAGGTTTCTGCTTTGTGATCAGCTCGATCAGAGTGGCGGTGAAGCCGAAGATGGCCGAGGTGTTAAAACCCTTGCTAGTATATGTAGGGCTGCGAATGAGGGCGAAGTGCGCACGATAGGCGAGGGCCATACCGTCGAGGAGGTAGAGAGATTTCATGTGTTAATTTGGAATCAGAATTATTAAATCTCGGGAACGAGGTTCTTTAAGTAATCGCGTCCTGTAGGTTCGTCGGAGAAGGTGCCGTCGAGCTGTGCTTCGTAGGCTTGGTCGAGGATTTTGCCGAAGTTTTTGCTCGGCTTGATGCCTAGGTCGATAAGGTGACGACCCTGGAGTATGGGCTTGGGCGCGTTATCTAGGATAGTGAGCTCGGCAGTCTTTTTGAGAAGCCATTCGCCCTCAGGAAATCCTTTTGGTTTGAATGGAGGGCGGCCGTAGGTGTCGGCATGGGCAACGCGCACGAGACGGTCGATACGTTTGACGCGTGCGGCAAGGCGGCGGATAGCGGAGTCTCCCGCACCCTCGCGATAGAGAGAGAGAGGGCGCATGTGCTGCTCAACGAGAGGGAGTACTTCTTCAGAAATTCTCTTCTGCCGTGTAATGCGCTCTAAGAAAGTTTTGGCTATTGGGCAGCCAAGCACGTCGTGGCGGGGGCTAAGTATACGACCATTTTCATCGGTGTAGGTGGTGTCGGGCTTGCCCATGTCGTGGCATAGTACGGCAAGACCGACGATCAGGTCTTCCCACTCGTCACCTGAGCGTTCTGCTGCATAGACGTCGAGGCAGTGGCAGGTATGTGTCCAGACGTCGCCTTCGGGATGCCATTCGGGGTCTTGTGCGCAGCCGACGAGTGCGGCAAGTTCAGGAAAATTTTGTAGCCAACCGCAGGCTTGGATGAATCGCAGGCCACTGCCGATTTGATTTCCTTTAAGAATGAGCTTTTTCCACTCTTCCCAGAGGCGTTCCATCGGCAGGTGCTCAGGGCTTAATTTTTGGCATAGCGCGACAGTCTCGGGTGCGGCTTCTAAATTAAAGCGGGCGATGAATTGCATGCCTCGGAGCACCCGTAGCGGATCCTCAGAGAAGGCGTCGGAGACGTGACAGAGGCGACGAGCTTTAAGGTCGGCAATGCCGTCATAGGGATCAAGCAACTCTCCAGTCAGAGGATCGCAACTGATTGCATTGACAGTGAAATCCCGGCGTGAAGCGGCTTCTCGAGGGGACATGGTCGGGTCGCCCTCGACTTTGAAGTCAGTGTGCTTTGGGCCGAAGCGGGATTCGCGTCGAGGCAGAGCGATGTCGATGTCGAGGCCTTTAAGGATGAAGACACCAAAGGCGCGACCTACGGTATCTAGTAGGAAGTGAGGCGATAGAGCCGCTTCGACCGCGTCGGCATCAAGGCCGTAAACTTCCATATCGACGTCCTTAGCAGGGATACCAAGCAAGCCGTCGCGCACACAACCGCCGACCAAGAGAGCGCGACCGCCAGTTTCACTCAGAATATGGGCGACTTGTTCTGCGGTGTCACCTTGGGTTTTTGGAATGTTTTTAAGAATACTCAAAGGAAGTGAGGAGTGTGGAATGGTAAGTATGAAGTAAGTAGCATTTACATTAAAAACCTTCACATTCCATTTTCGGTAAAGCCGATTTACTGAATCGTCGGATTACCCCATCGGAGCTTGTCGCGAATGATGGCGAAGTGGCTATGATCAGGGTTTTGCATGAGACGGAAGCTGCGGTCGGCCACAGCTATCTCGATGGGAAAATTATCCTCTGATGGAAAGCGAACGCTTCCGTCAATAGTGATGCGGGGGCAGGGACCAGGCTCGAGATGGGCAACGCTGATCTGCGAAGAGTTGTCAAAAATTACGGAGCGATTGCCGAGCGTATGTGGGCAGATGGGCGTCATGGCAATGGCGCTGACACGGATACCAATAATTGGGCCGCCTGCAGAGAGGTTATAGGCAGTTGACCCTGTTGGTGTGGAAAAGATTAGGCCATCGCAGTCATATTCAGAAACCGGGGTGCCGTTGCTCGCTACTTGTAGGCGGATGAGGCCGCTACCGTCGGTCTCTTTGAGCACAACGTCGTTGAGTCCGTAAACGGATTCGCCATTTTTAGTGGTGCAACATAGGATGGAACGTTCGGCGATTTCGTAGTAGCCTTTAACTAATTTAGGCAAATCTTTGGCTGCTTCTTCGGCGGAGAATGTAGCGAGGAAGCCCAGCTTGCCCATGTTAACGCCGAGGACTGCACAGTCAGATTTGAGTGCGGCGTCTAATACACCGAGTAGAGTACCGTCACCACCGATGGCGCAGCAGAGATCTTGACCAGCGAGGGCATCGGCTTGGAGCGGATAGTCGCTGTGGATTGTGGTCTGGACGCCCTCGCAATCGGCTATTTTTGCTAGGCGGCGGGCGGCTTTTTCGGCTCCGGGTTTGGTCGTGTTGACCGCAAAGGTGATGGTCTTGATTGCTTGCATGATTAAAAATGACTTCGCCAAGCGATGGTTCTCAATTAGAATGACGTGTTAAGCGAAGTTTTTGTTAAGCATCTAAATTAGCTGAATACCTTGTCTTTTGGCAAGCAAGGGTTGCCCAGTCGCTACTCACTGTCTATTAAGCTCTGATAAGAGATTAAGCGAATAAGCGCTCAATGTCTTTTTTACTAAGGATCTTGATGCCGCCGCGTGGGATATTTTTTAAAACAATACTACCAATCTGATGGCGGACGAGTTTTTTAACAAAATAACGGTTGGCTTCGAAGAGGCGACGCACCTCACGTTTCTTACCGTGGTGTAGGTGCACTTCGAGTCGACGTTGGTAGCCTTCTCCGGCTTGCGGGGCTGGAATGACTTTTTCAGCTTTTAGAAAATCGCCTTCGTATACGGTACCAGCAAGTAGCTTTTGAGTGTCGGCGTTGTTAAAATCACGATGCAGAACGACACGGTAACGCTTGACTACTTGATTGCTGGGGTGCGTGAGGCGATGGGCCAAGTCGCCATCGTTTGTGATGACGAGTAGTCCTTCGCTATCTTTATCAAGGCGTCCTGCGCAAAAAAGGCGCTGGCGCTGCAGATCGGGCGACAGTAGGTCGAAGACAGTGCGATCTGCGTGAGGATCAGAATTTGTGCAAAGTAAGCCCTTTGGTTTATTCATGATGAGCGTAATCGAGCGCTCTTCCTTGCGAAGGATAGGCTTGTTGTTGACAAAAATTGCGTCTTCTAAATTAGCTTTGTCGCCAAGCTGGGCAACTTTTCCATTCACACGAACTTTGCCATTTTCGATGAAACGTTCGGCCTCGCGGCGTGAGCAAATGCCTGCCTTGGCGATGAGCTTTTGTATACGCTGTGGTTCTTGTCCGGACATTGCGCTTACTAGAGTAGTGATAAGGCGTGCATGTCAATGTTGCACGGTCTTCACATTGGGCTTGCGCCAAAGTAACGAAATGTCGGAAACTTTGTCTACATGACTGAAATCACTGAAAAAAGAATAGCCCTAGTAACTGGTGCTGGTCGTGGCATCGGCAAAAGCATCGCTGAGCTACTCGCAAGCAAAGGGCATCACGTAATTTGTATCAGCCGATCGGCGAGTTCATGCGGCGGGGTGGCCGACGCGATTAATGCTACCGGCGGTTCAGCTGAATCCCTTGCCCTTGACGTAGCTGATAAGGCCGCCGTCAAGCAGACCTGCGAAGCTCTTCTTGAAAAGCATACTAATATCGACATCCTTGTTAACAATGCTGGTATTACTCGTGATGGGCTGCTCTTCCGCATGAGTGATGACGAGTGGGATGCGGTGATCGATACCAATCTTTCAAGCTGCTTCAGCTTCATCAAGCACCTCGCACGACCGATGACTCGTAAGCGATGGGGTCGTATTATTAACATGGCCTCTGTCATCGGACTCACGGGCAATGCTGGCCAAGCTAATTATGCTGCCGCGAAGGCTGGCATGATTGGCCTGACCAAGAGCTTAGCTAAGGAGTTTGCCGCACGCAATGTAACGGTAAACGCAGTCGCGCCAGGCTTCATTGCCACTGATATGACCGCCGAGCTGAACGAAAAGACGCAAGAGGCGATCGTCGGCTTGATCCCTATGAAGCGTATGGGTGAATCTAAGGATATTGCAGCCATTAGCGCATTTCTCGCTTCGGAGGATGCGGGCTATATTACTGGTCAAGTTTTTACAGTTGACGGTGGTATGGTCATGTGATGCCAAATGTATTCAGTTTAACCAAACCCAAGAATAGAAAATTATGTCAGACCAAACAATCGAACAACGCGTAAAAACAATCATCGTTGACCAACTCAACGTAAATGAGGAGCAAGTCACAGCAGAAGCATCCTTTTTGGATGATCTCGGTGCTGATTCTCTCGATACAGTCGAGCTGATCATGGCTTTCGAAGAAGAGTTTAGTGATGAAATCGACGGTGAAATTCCTGAATCTGATGCTGAAAAGCTTCAAAATGTCGGAGATGTGATCAAATACATCACCGAGAAGGCAGGGTAATAAAATTCTACTTTCAAACTTACAATTAAGCCGCTTAAATGCGGCTTAATTTTTTTATAAGAAGCATCATGAGTGAAGTAATGGAGAGACAACGCGTGGTCATAACAGGTATCGGTACCGTGACTAGTTACGGTGACGGCATCGAAGCTTTGTGGGACAATCTCCTCGCTGGTAAAAGTGGCATTGATTCGGTTAAATCATTTGATACCACCGATTATCCATCCAAAGTTGGCTCGGAGTGCTTACACTTTGATGCGGCTCAATATATGGATCCAAAAGAAGCGCGCCGCAACGACCGATACACGCAATTTGCAGTAGCTGCATCTCGACTTGCGCTTAAAGACGCCGGTATCGAGGATACTTCGATACTCAAAGCCGATCGCTTTGGTGTTCTCATCGGTTCCGGTATTGGTGGTATGCTCACGATCCAGACGCAAAGCCGCAAGCTCTACGAAGGAGGGCCTCGCCGTGTTTCTCCATTTATGATTCCCTCGCTCATTGCTAACATCGCCAGTGGTGTTGTAGCGATCGAGGTTGGCGCCCGTGGTCCTAACTATGGTATTGTCAGCGCATGTGCATCTGGCACTCACAGTATCGGCGAAGCCTTCCACATGCTTCGCGACGGTGAGTCTGACATTATGTTAGCCGGGGGCAGTGAGGCCGCCATTACCGAACTTGGATACGCCGGGTTCTGTTCAATGAAGGCCATGAGCACAAGCTATAACGAAGACCCCACTACCGCCAGTCGGCCTTTTGAAAATGGTCGCGATGGCTTTATTATGGGTGAAGGTTCCGGCGTGCTCGTAATGGAAACGCTCGAGCACGCCAAAGCGCGTGGCGCGAACATAATCTGCGAAATCGCTGGCTACAGTGCGACTTGCGATGCTTATCACATTACCTCGCCTGACCCTGAGGGTAAAGCCCTTGGCGCAGCCATGTTGAATGTGATCAATGAAGCTGGCATCACACCAGGTGACGTGAGCTACATCAACGCTCACGGCACATCGACGCAATACAACGACAAATTTGAAACCAGTGCGATCAAGAAAGCCTACGGTGAGCAGGCTTACAAAGTTGCGATCTCTTCGACTAAGGGCATGACAGGGCACCTCCTCGGCGCTGCCGGTGGGATCGAGTCTGCCGTCTGTGCGCTCTCCATCCGCGATGGTAAGATCCCGCCAACAATCAATTATAACGATCCCGACCCTGATTGCGATCTTGACTATGTGCCCAATAAAATGCGCGAGGCCGAAGTCAAAGTAGCGATTTGCAACAATCTCGGTTTCGGCGGGCACAACGCGACTCTACTCTATAAAAAACTACTATAGCGTCATCCGCAGATGGTTTTACTAAAAAGCCTGATGGATTTCCATCAGGCTTTTGGGCGGCAGTAATGTGTCCGAGACTTTTGTTAAAGATGAGCGAATTCCTCTAGTCGGAAATCTTGTCGGCTTGTAACTCGATTAGATTTTGTTAGAAAGGTAATATTCTATGACTGAAAATTCTGTTATATCTAAGCCGCGACTCGCTGTAATTGACTACGGTATGGGAAATTTGCGAAGTGTTGTGCGTGCTTGGGAGCACATTGGCGCGAATGCTTTTCTCGTTACGGATCCCAGCCAGATTGCCAACGTCGATGCCCTAATTTTTCCTGGACAGGGCGCAATGGTCGATACAATGCGGCTGCTCCAATCGACTGGTTTTGACAACATGATCCGTGACTGGATCGCTGCGGATAAACCGTTTTTTGGTATTTGCTTGGGTTTGCAAGCATTATTCGAGTATTCGGAGGAGGGCGACATTGATACACTCGACATCTTCAAAGGCTCGGTCAAACGATTCCGATTTGATTTCAGCGATCCTTCGCTCAAGATTCCCCACATTGGCTGGAATACAGTTACTTTCGACTCCAGTGCGCCAATAACCTATGGCCTCACTTCTGGTCAAGATCAGTTCTACTTCGTACATAGCTATCACATAGTGCCACAAGATCCCTCATTAGCGCTCTTTTACACTGAGTACGGAGGACAGTTTGTTTCCGGTATCCGCTCTGGTAATTGTTACGCTACCCAATTTCACCCCGAAAAAAGTCAGGCAAAAGGTTTGCATCTATACCGAAATTTTTTGAGATCGCTCTAGTCTTGCAGGCGCAAACCTAAGAGCTTAACGACCACTATCATGGAAAACACAACAGGCACTATCCGACTAGGAAGCGAAAATTTCGAGTTCCCTATCATCGAGGGAACGGAGGGCGAGAAGGCTCTAGACACTCGGACTTTACGCGCCAAGAGCGGCTGCATCACCTTTGACGAAGGCTACGGTAATACTGGTTCTTGTATCAGTGACATCACATTCATCAACGGTGAAAAGGGTATACTGCGCCACCGAGGTTATGCTATCGAAGAACTCGCGAAGCATTCTTCCTTTCTGGAGACGGCCATGCTTGTAATCTATGGATCACTACCACAAAAGTCCTGCTTGAGTGCCTTTCGTAAGCAAGTTCGCGAGAGTGCTTCGATCCACACCGGAATGCATAGCCACTTCGATGGTTTCCCTACAAGTGCCCACCCGATGGCGATTCTCTCATCCATGCTTAACTCACTCGGTGCCTACTATCCCAAGATGTCGTCTAACAATCGCGAGCAAGACTTAGCATATTTTGACGAGACCGCTGCGCTGCTCATTTCTAAAGTTCGCACGATAGCCGCTATGACGTATCGCATGAAAATGGGCTTATCCTTCGTGCATCCAGCAGAAAAGCGCTATACCGAAAACTTCCTTCATATGATGTTCTCAGAGCCTTATTCTGAGTATGATGACAAGCATGGTGCGGGCAAAGCGCTCGATCTCTTCCTCATGCTCCACGCCGATCATGAGCAAAATTGTTCTACCTCCACCGTGCGCATGGTCGCATCTGGTGGCGCTAATCTTTTCGCATCCGTTTCTGCGGGTGTCTGTGCGCTTTGGGGTCCCTCTCATGGCGGTGCGAATATGGCCGTGATCAAGATGCTTGAGGAGATACATGCTGCGGGCGACGACGGCTCAAAATTTATCGAAGCCGCAAAGAAGGGTGAAGCCAAGCTCATGGGCTTTGGTCATCGCGTTTACAAAAACTATGATCCACGTGCTAAAATTCTTGGTAAGAGTGCGGAAGGCATCCTATCCAGTATAGGCATGAATGATCCGCTTCTCGATATTGCGCGAAAGCTAGAGCAAGCCGCACTTGAAGACGAATATTTTGTTAGCCGTAAACTCTATCCGAATGTCGATTTTTACAGTGGCATTATTCTCAAAGCCATCGGTATTCCAGTGGAGATGTTCACTGTGATGTTCGCCATTGGTCGTATGCCTGGGTGGATCGCTAACTGGAAAGAGATCGCTGAGAATCCCAAAAGTCGGATTCACCGCCCACGTCAGATTTACTCGGGTGAGACACAGCGCGATTACGTCCAATTAGTGGATCGTTGATTGCTTAGATTCGTGCCCACAGGTGGTTTTTATTACCAGTACTCAAACAGGGCTTAGCGGTCACTGCCATACTTTTTGGATGGATGATTACATTGCATGGTAATTAACCCAAGATCTGAGACTCGCTTTGATACGATCAACCAAGTTCGTTAACTGTAGAGAGGCTCTAATTCTCGCGACGCTGTTTGTGTTTTTCAGCAAATTGTCGTCGGCGTGCTAGTTCACGCATGTCGATCGCAGGATCGTCATCTTCAAAAATCTCCTGACCGATAATTTGCTCGATTACGTCTTCCATTGAGATGACGCCAGACATCGAGCCAAATTCATCTACTACTATGGCGAGTTGCTGGTGATATTTGAGGAATGTCTGTAAGGCATCTGATGCCGCCGCATTATCAGGGACAAATATTGCCTCACTAGCCAGCTCTTTAATTTGGACATCGCCCCGATCGTCAGCAATAGCGGTTAGGATATCTCTTCGTCGCACGATGCCAGAAATATTTTCGGTCTGTTCCTCATAAATTGGGATACGGGCAAAGGGGATGTTCTTGTGTTTCTGGAGAACTGAAGCTACGGTTTCTTGCCCGTCGAATACTTGCACGACAGTACGAGGGGTCATGATTTCGTTGACTAATAACTCGTCTAGGCTGAGCGCGTTATTGATCATATCGCGCTCGTTCGAAGTCATCGTGCCTTCTTTCGCGCTTTTTTCCGCTAAGAGCAGAATTTCTTCGTCGCTATCTGTAAGCTTATTAACTGGGCGTAGCGTATAGCGTACGATGATACCTACAACTCGCGAAATCGGTGTCATTAGGGTGCAAATCCAGCTTAGTGGTAAAATAAGAATGGGCTGAAGGTTTGGGCGGTAGAGCACGCCGACATTCTTCGGTATGATTTCGGAAAAGAATAGAATCGAAAGCGCCATCGCAGAAGAGACCTTGAGTAAGATATTACTGTCTTCAGGCCAAATTTGCACCGCGAGTCCACCTACCATGGTAGCGCCCAGCGTGTTAGCGATTGTATTAAGACTCAGAATAGCCGAACTCGTCTCTTCTAGGCCAAGCTTGTATTTTTCTAGCTTTTCTCCACGACTGGGGCATAACTTCTTCAGTCCTTCGATTTCTGCTGTAGTGGTACTCAGAATCATGGCTTCCAGCAAGGAACAGAGAGCAGAAATTCCAATGGTGAAGGCGATTGCGAGTATGAATACGAAAGTCATTTTTTGTGTGCCCTTGGGCCATGTCGTTTTAACAATTGCTAAGATACAAGGGCACTAAAATGTGATTTGATGGCGCACTAGCCTCTAGTTTCAAGCACTATTTTTAGTAGAACCTGCTCATTCTATAGATTCTCTCATATAGCCATTCTAAAGACTTGACCGTATTTGGCTCTGAGCGATACGTTATCCACATATTTTTGGCGCACCAGTTGCAACAACAGCCTTATTAAATGCATGAAAATCTCTCCTCATATCACTTTAGCACTAATTAGCCTCAGTTTTCCTTTGCTATTTGGTTGCGCCTCTTTCGAGCGTGGAGTTCCGCAAAAAGTTATTATACTGTCCTTTCCTACTGAAGCGAGTATTTACGTTAATGGCGATGCAGCGGGCATCACACCTATGGAGATGTCATTGCCGCGCAAAGTCGTTCATGAGATTCGCCTTGAAAAGAATGGTTTCAATTCTGCGGTCAAATACTTCGCACCGGTTCCTAATGATAAAGCGCATAACTTCGTCCGATTTGGTCTGATGGAAGATTTCGGTTATTATGTTGATCTTGAACCTGGCACCATGAAAGCAAAGTTGAAGAGCGAACTCGTACCGACTTCCACAGGGGCAGATCCTTTTGAGCGCATGGCACAACAAGCCCTCGAAGCTGATCGCCGATTAGAAGCAGGTGAGATTACTCCGCTTGAACACAAATACATTATCGAGCAAATTATCGAATTCTTCGAATCTAAGTCTTAGTATCTTTGCTGTAGATGTACTTTTACACTGAATGAGCCAGATACCCGAAGCACTACTCTACACTAAGGATCACGAGTGGATTCAGCTCCACGAAGACAGCACGGCCACTGTCGGCATTACTGATTACGCCCAAGAGAATCTGGGGGATATAACCTTTGTCGAGTTTCCCTTGGCGGGAGAATCTTTAAAAAGGGGGGACACTTTCGGTGTCGTCGAATCGGTCAAAGCTGCATCGGATCTCTACATGCCGTTAGACGCTGAAGTCCTTGAGGTCAACGACGAGGTAGATGCTGAACCGGAACTGCTCAACAGTGACCCTTATCAAAAGGGATGGCTTTTGAAGATCCGTCTGATCGACCCCTCTCAAGTCTTAGCGTTGCTTAAAGCAGACGCTTACGCTGGGATTATTTAGTGCACTTGATTAATCACTAATTCATTTGCGAGTGCCGCGATTACGTCGTTTGCGTCTTTTACTCGTTTTATCATGCCAGCACCATACAAGAACGGTATACCTAATTGGTCAGTTAAAGATTCGGAGGATTACTATGGTCTCAAGCGATGGGGTGGCGGTCATTTCTCGATTGATTCCAAAGGTTTTATGCAAGTGCATCCATTGCGTGACCAGCGCTGTATTCGTATCCACGATATCGTCAAAGAAGCCGCACAGAAGGGCCTAAAGCCACCGCTTACCATACGTATCCAAGACCTCTTGCGCACGCGTGTGATCGATCTAAACGAACTTTTCCGCAAAGCGATAAAAGACGAAAACTACGCAGGTCGCTATCGCGGCGTTTTTCCAATTAAGGTCAACCAACTGCGCGAAGTGGTCGAAGAGATACAAGATGCGGGCAAGCCCTTCCATTACGGCCTAGAATGCGGGAGCAAGCCTGAGCTTATGCTTGCGCTTGCCATGCACAAAGACCCCAAAGCTTTGATTATTTGTAACGGCTACAAAGACGACGAATTTATTCGCCTTGCGCTCCAAGGTTTGCGCCTGGGCAAAGAAATCTACCTTGTAGTCGAGCAACTTAGCGAAGTGCCACGCATCATCCAGATATCAAAGCTGCTCGGTGTCATACCGCGCATCGGTTTTCGGATTAAGCTTTCCACGATGGGCGAGGGTAAGTGGGCGAGTTCTTCGGGTGAGGATGCGAAGTTTGGTCTCACCAGTCCCGAAATTATCGATGCGGCTAAGCGCTTGAGGCGTGTCGGGCTAATTGAGAGCTTACGCCTTATTCATTTCCACATCGGGTCGCAAGTACCCAATATCCAGACCATAAAAAAAGCCACAGTAGAAGCCGCACGCTTCTACTGTGAAATCAAGAAAATGGGATTCCCTATGGAGTTGATGGATGTTGGAGGGGGGCTCGGTATCGATTACGATGGTTCCCGAAGTAATTACGAAAGCTCTATGAATTATACGATACGTGAGTATGCGCGTGATGTGGTTTATAATATTAAAACTGTCTGCCAAGATGCTGGGATCGACGTGCCTGACATTGTGACAGAGAGTGGTCGTGCGGTCGTCGCTCCACACTCCATTTTAATCACCGAGGTCTGCGACCGAATCTCTAAAACTTCCGTTTCGCCCAAGCCTGCGCCCAAAAGAAAAAAAGTAAATCCAGTCCTACGAGACCTGCAGGCAATTCTAGATAATGAGCACGGCTCCTCACCTCTAGAGCGTTACCACGATGCTCAACAGAAAAAGGAAGAATCCAACAGTCTCTTTAGCCTCGGCTACATCGACCTAGCTGAACGTGCGCAGGTCGACTCTCTCTATTGGGCGATCTGCCAAAAACTCTGTGACCAAGCTAAGATCGGCGTCTACACTCCAGAAGAACTGGAAAATCTGCCACAGGCGATGGCGGAACAATACGTCTGCAACTTTTCTATTTTTCAATCGTTGATCGACCATTGGGCGTGCAAGCAGCTCTTCCCGATCGCACCATTGCATCGCCTCGACGAGTCGCCCGATGTGGATGCCACACTCGTTGATATTACTTGCGACAGCGAGGGTAAAGTATCTAGCTTTACTGATGTAGAAGATATTCGTCACACCATTCGTTTGCATAAGTTAAAGTCTAAAGAGCCTTACTACCTTGGCGTATTTTTGGTCGGTGCCTACCAGGATATAATGGGTGACTTGCACAACTTGTTCGGCCGTGTGAATGAAGTCCACGTCTTCCTTGAAGACGACGAGGAAGATGGCTTTTACATCGAAGATAGTATCAAGGGCTTCTCTGTGAATGACGTTATCGGTTTCACTCAATACGACGGCCATATACTCACCCGCCGCATGAAGAAGATTATAGACCGTGCTACTAAAGACGACCAGATTAAGCCTCGTGAAGGTACTCGCATGCTCGACGAATACGCCAAACTGCTGCGTGGCCATACCTATTTAGCCCATCAAGCTTAGGCTAGAGTAATGCATTAAGGCGTTTACTATTGATGGGGCATGACTCTGATCGGACCGCATAAATCATTAGATCGACTATGTATCGCTTTGTTGATATGATTGGATCAAAAGGCATAGTGTGATCCGCTTGCAAGGTTTCGATCATTCGGTCAACTTCTCATTTGATGCCCGACACTCCTCAGAAGATAAATTGGCAAAAAGCAGCGCTTGCCCTCCAGCAAGGCTTAGAAGGAGAAGTTATCGACTCTTCTGTCTTGGAGCACCTACGTCAAGCCAACCATGTTCTAGTTGCTTGCTCGGGTGGGGCAGACTCGGTCTTTCTGCTCTGCTTGCTCGTTGCACGCGCTCAAGAAATCGGTATTCAGCTTCATGTTGCACACTATAATCATAGCTGGCGCAGTGAAGCGTCCGATGCGGACGCTTCCTTTGTTAAATCGTTAGCAGATTCATTCAATCTTCCTTTTTTAAGCGAGACACGCCCTGAAAAAGAGGCCGCATTTACAGAGACCACCGCGCGTATGTTGCGTCTCGATTTTCTGCGAAAAGCCGCCCATCTAAAGCATTGCGATTATATTATATTTGGGCATCAGCTTGACGACATTATTGAAACGCAGCTTCAGCGTATAGCTCGTGGTTGCGCTTCGGATGGACTTGCTGCGCCGCGACCTGTTGCTCTTTTTGATAGACAACCCACTCACCTCCGGCCACTTTTGCATCTTAGGGCAGGGGATATTCGTAAGGCACTCCAAGCCAGCAAAATTCCTTGGCGAGAAGACCGCTCTAACGAGGACATTAGCATCGCGCGTAATGCCCTACGCCAGCAAATCATTCCTGATCTGTGCGATGCTCTCGGCCGAGACCCAGTCGTTGGTGCGGCTCGCAGTCGCAGTTTATTAGAGGAAGATGCCGCGGCACTCGATCTACTTGCTCGCCAATATTTACCCTCTGCCTATGCCCATGCTCCGACCCTAGATCGTGCCAGACTCAACTCGATGCCGACCGCGCTACTTCGCCGCGCCCTCGCCGAATGGCTAAGTGGTCATGATCTACTCAGCTCTTTGGGTGCGCCAGCCATGGATCTATTGATTGAGAGCCTTCGTTCTAAGCGTGAGCAGAACCGTATGAGTGCGGGCACACATTACATTTTAATAGATGGTGATACGCTCAGCTTTGAGCATCAGGACGCTTCCGATCAATTTGTTGAGCTACAGGCAGCCGTTTTGGGTATTGGTGAAACTCTATTTTTGTCGACTGGAGCTTTTATTGATGCCGAAGCATTGGAGTTGACCGATACTTTACGCCAGCAGATTCTCAGGGGTGACATAGACCCGTTACGTGAAGCCATTATCACTCATCCCGAGGAGGATTCGCTCTTTGTGCGCGCTTGGCAGCCCGGCGATCGTTTTCATCCATTGGGCGCACCTGGCGGCAAAAAGCTCAAAGATTGCTTTATCGACCACCGTATCCCACGAGCGGAGCGAAAAACGCTACCTATTTTATTTAATGCCTCACAGGTTGTCATTTGGATACCGGGCTTTCCTCCTGCTGAGAGCTGTAAAATCAGCCCTTCAACGAAAAGGGCTCTTAGGTTGACTTACCAAACAAGAAAACCACTTTGAACAATTTATGCCATCAGAGAATAACAATTCCAAGAAGAACAATTCCGGTAGCAACGGCTCACCACAGCGTTTTCAGCCCAAAGTTTTGCTGGTCTATCTCGTTATTGTAGCTGCAATCTTAACGATTTGGTTCGCTAACCCTGGCGCTGGAAGTAATGTCAAACAACTCACAATTAGTGAGCTAGTTGAAGCGATCAAGGCTGGCCAAATCGCCAAAGACGGTGGCGTCATGGAACCAGAGCCATCGTATGGCCGCGATGGCTATGTTATTAGTGGCGAGATGACAAATCCTAGTCTTTCCGGCATAGTCGACGATCTTGCTTCCGCTTCCGAAATCCCTGCAAAGATCCGTTTTTCTGCCCGTGGTCGCTTGACCGAAGATGACTTTCTGCTAGTGCGTGAAGTACTCACTGAGAAGCGTGCTACCACAGGTTTCCAGGATGTGCTAATCAGCTTCCTTCCATTTCTGCTAATCGTTGGTCTCCTTTACTTCCTCTTCGTGCGTCAACTCAAGAGTGCTGGTAAGGGCGCTATGGGCTTTGGCAAAAGCAAAGCTAAGATGCTCACCCGCGAGAAAGACTCGACCACCTTCAAAGATGTTGCGGGTTGCGATGAGGCTAAGGAGGAGGTCTCTGAGGTCGTCGATTTCCTCAAGGATCCTAAGAAATTCCAACGCATTGGCGGTAAGATCCCTAAAGGTGTGCTCATGGTCGGCCCACCTGGTACGGGTAAGACACTTCTGGCCAAAGCAGTCGCTGGCGAGGCCGAGGTACCCTTCTTTTCGATAAGTGGCTCCGACTTCGTTGAAATGTTCGTTGGTGTCGGTGCGGCTCGCGTCCGAGACATGTTTGAGCAAGGCCGCAAGAACGCGCCCTGCATCGTCTTCATCGATGAGATTGACGCTGTCGGTCGTCAGCGCGGTTCCGGTGTAGGAGGGGGCAATGACGAGCGAGAGCAAACACTCAATTCCCTACTCGTTGAGATGGATGGTTTTGATGGCCACGAGGGTGTCATCATCATCGCCGCGACCAATCGCCCCGACGTCCTAGACAATGCGCTCTTGCGCCCTGGTCGTTTCGACCGTCAAGTCACGATCGATTTACCCGACATCAATGGGCGTCACGAGATCCTACTAGTTCACGCCAAGAAGATTGCCCTCGCCGAAGAGGTGAACCTTGAACACGTTGCTCGCAACACACCTGGATTCTCTGGTGCCGACCTCGCCAACCTCTTGAACGAAGGTGCCCTCATCGCAGCTCGTTTTAATAAGAAAGCCGTTGAGATGAACGACATCGACGAAGCCAGGGATAAGATCTCCTTTGGTCGCGAGCGACGCAAATTGATGGACGATGAGGATCGCAAGATCATTGCCTTTCACGAAGCTGGGCACGCACTGATTAAAGGCGTCCTCGACGACGGTCACATGCCAGTACACAAGGTTACCATTATTCCACGTGGTCAGAGCCTCGGTTCAACCATGTTCATGCCAAAAAAAGACACACTTAATCATTCCAAACGCCGCTTGATCGATGACATTTGCTGCACCCTTGGGGGGCGCGCAGCAGAGGAGATCGTGTTCGGCGACATCACGAGTGGTGCCTCGGGTGACATTCAAATGGCTAGCAGAACTGCCCGCCACATGGTTTGCGATTGGGGCATGTCGGATCTAGGCATGGTTGCCCTTGGGCAGAACCAAAGTGGAGGCTACCTTGGACACGGTGCGGTGACAGCGAAAAATTACAGTGAAGAAACTGCGCAAAAGATCGACGTTATAATACGCGATATGATCCAAGATCAATACAAGCGTGCCCTCAAAACAATAAACGATAAGCGAAATGCGCTTGATGTGATCGCTCAGTCCCTGCTTGAACACGAAACTATCGATGGTAAGCACGTGCTCGAAATCATCGAGCACGGTGAGATGCGTTCACCCATCGTCAAGCGTGAGATTCCCGTCGAAGAGCTTGAGGAAGATGAAGAGAAGGGCGAAGTGCCTAAGAAACCCACCAAGGAAGACAATGATAATAGCGGCCTCGCTGGGGAAGAAGCGCCTGCACCTGCTTAACTAATTTTTTGTTGCGCCCCATACTTTCCCACGGAGTAAAGCACGGGTATATCCCGTTAACATGGAAACGCATTTCACTTATAAGTTAGAAGACCTCGGCAATCTTGAATTCCCGGGCACTCCCCTTGCTGTGATTGGCCACCCGATTAAGCATTCTGTAAGTCCTGCCATGCATAACGCGGCTATTGCTAAGCTACGTCCAAGCAACTCTCGTTTTAACGATTGGGCGTATTACCGCTTCGATATTGCACCCGATGATTTCGCTGAGGCCGTATCTCTGTTTTATAAATATAACTTCCTCGGCCTCAATCTTACCATCCCTCACAAAGTGCAGGCCATGGACTTGATCCACGGCGTTTCACCCGACGGAGAGCGCATGGGCGCTGTCAATACTCTTGTCTGGGGAGAGCACGGTTACGACGGTTTTAATACCGACGGCTACGGTCTCAAAAAAGCGCTTAAAGCCGATCTCGGCGTCAAACTCCAAGGTTCTACTGTCGTGCTACTGGGTTCAGGCGGTGCCGCACGCGCCGCAGCCGTACAATGCATCCTCGACGGCTGCCAAAAGCTTTATATCGGCAACCGCAACGTCGAGCGCCTTGAGCAACTCATGGCCGTCGTGCATGCGATGCCCGGCGGCGATTGTGCCGAAGCCTTTGCACTGGACAAGCCACCCCTTGGGTTTGCTGAGCAAGGCGTGCTCGTCAACGCTACCTCCCTTGGCCTGAAAGAGGCTGACCCCGCGCCATTTGACGTTCAATTATTGCCCAAAACATGGGCGGTTTACGATATGATCTACAATCCCAATGTCACTCGCTTACTACGAGACGCGAGGTCACAGGGTCTTCGCGCCGCCAACGGACTCTCGATGCTCGTGCACCAAGGTGCCCGCTCCTTAGAAATTTGGTCCCACGCTGAAGTGGATGCTCACGCCATGACGCGCGCTGCTACTCACGCACTTGGTCTGCCTCCGCGTCACGGTTAGAAAGTTTTCCTTTTAAAATAATAATACAGGGGCCTGTGAAATATCCTTGGGCTTTACGCTACCCCGCCACCGTGCATCTTAAATATTAGCGCAGTTGTGTAACTTCATTTTTTGTTTTTGCTCCCTGGATCAGTGAACCGCTATCTCCTCGAGCACTTGTCGTTTGGAATTTTGAAGCGCGTGGTTGAAGATTCTATCGAGTAGAACCTTAGCTTCGTCGGAGCGGCCGAGCTTACCAAGCGCACGGGCGCTGTGGAGTTCTAGGATTTCGACTTGGAGGGTAGTAGTGGCTTGCTTGCTCATTTGCTTCCAGTGGATTAGGGCGTTTTTCCAGTCTGGGCTGTTGAGGTCGTAGTAGGCCTCGCCGAGTCGCATTTGATAGTCAAAGTTGTTGGGCGCTAGCTTGGCCGCTTTGCGGAAGGCTTTTAGCATCTCTCGCTCTAAGGCATCTTGAGTGAAGACGCCGCTATTTATGAATTTATCTTTGAAATTGTAGATTAGTTGACCCAGCGCAAAGTGATAGACTGCGGTGTCTGGCTCTAGTTCGACGGCCTGCAGATAAAAGGTGAGGGCGGCTTTGCCTTTGCCCTTTTCCGCAAGGTGGTTACCAATCTGTTGCTTGACCACGGCGATCTCGGGGTCTAACTCATCGGCTTTTAAAAATGCGAGGAAGGCTTGATCGTTTTCCTGCACTCGACGCAGTAGTTTGCCGTAAAGGATGTAGGCACTAACATCGTCGGGCTGATCAAGAAGGTAGGTGCGATAGGATTGAACAAGTTCGTTAATTCTATGGTCGAGGTCATCTTCGCTGTAGAACTCGGGGTTTTCAGCGATCTTTTGGTAGATTTGGGTCTCTTTTTCTGCGATATTGAGTAAGCGCTTACTGGCTAGATCGGAGCCGCTTGTAAGCCCAGGGCCCCAGAGTGACAGTAGGCAAAGCGTAAAAGTGTTTTGGTAGCGTGGCATTTCTATATTGAGATATGTACCTTCAAAACGAACTCGCCAACAAGAAAGCGTTCTGGCTGGGAAAGCTCGGAGTCACTCATTTCAGGCTAAAATTTTCCTTGGACTTCGTTCTTGCTTGTTAGATGTTGATGTCACGATGCCCAGCGCCACGGTCGAAGATTATATTAAGCACATTTACCTTGTATCCGAGAAGCGGACTTCGAGGGATGTAGCAGATGTAGCAGATGTGGCAATGGGTCAGGTGGCTGAAGCGCTTGGTGTGGTGCCAGGCACAGCGACGACGATGGTCAAGGCGCTCTCGGATGCTGGCTTGGTTGAATACGCGCCTCGTGTCGGAGTGCAATTGACTGAGCCAGGTCGCAAGCTGGCGCTGCATGTCTTGCGTCGCCACCGATTAATTGAGCAATTTCTAGTCGAGGTATTGGGCTTTGATTGGTCGGAAGTACACGAAGAGGCAGAACAGATGGAGCATGTTGTCTCGGACCTTTTACTGGAGCGTATTGATCGCTATCTTGGGCATCCAACGGAGGATCCGCACGGAGACCCGATCCCCTCAGCTGCGGGCGAACTAATGCATGGGCAGGTGCAGACATTGATGGAGTGTCCGCTGCAAACCCATGTCACCGTTGCACGAATTAGCGACCAAGATACGGAATTCCTTAACTATATCACAGAGTCAGGTTTGAACCCCGGGGTGACTCTGTGCGTAAAGGCGCGTAGTGAGCGTGCTGAGTCTGTAGAGCTAGAATTAATCGGCAGCGGAGATTCTCTTACTCTAGGCAAAGGAGCGGCTGTGAAGATTTTAGTCAGGTTGAAGCGGGATATTTACCCTTAGAAGACTAAAAGCACCTAAGCCTTTATTGAATCTGTGGCTTTTTTTTACGAAACTTCAATCATACTTGATCGCTCGTATTATTTATATTTTACTTTTTTCTAGAGTAGGTCATCTGGTCCTTACAAAGCAAAGAATCTCGGAAGTAAAATATTACTAAGATGAAATCACAACTTTACGATGCAAAAGTTTTAGAAACAAATGCCCCACTAAGCCAAGTAACTGAAACGACCGTCGTCGAAAAGATGATCGAAGCTCTTTCGCTTTACGGGATGAAAATTATTGCTGCAGTCCTTATTATCGTGGTGGGTCTATGGATCTCCAAGATTATAAAGAGCTGCTTTTTAAAGACTCTACAGAAGAAGAAAGTCGACCCCACATTGGTCGGTTTCTTGGCCAGCATGCTTCATAGTGGCTTAGTCATATTTGTTTTCATCTCTGCGATCAGTAAGCTCGGTGTGCAAACTGCATCCTTCGTTGCTGTGATTGGTGCTGCTGGTTTAGCGGTCGGTCTCGCACTGCAAGGTTCACTCTCGAACTTTGCAGCCGGTATCTTGCTCATTATCTTCAAACCATTTAAAGTAGGCAATTTCGTCAAAGCAGGTGGCGAAGCAGGCGTGATTGTGGAAGTCGGTATTTTCACAACTGAGTTGAAGACTCCTGACAATGTGCAAATCATCATTCCAAATTCCACTATCATGGGTAGTGCAATCACGAACGTTTCAGCGCACCCCACTCGCCGTATCGATATGACCCTTGGTGTCGGCTATGATGATGACCTAAATAAGGCTAAAAAAATTATTGAAGACTTGCTAGCTGCTGATGAGCGCGTGCTCAAGGATCCAGTCGCGACGATTGCAGTGGCTAAGCTTGGTGACAGCAGTGTCGAATTCGTGATCCGCCCATGGGTCAATTCTGCAGATTACTGGTCTGTCAAATTTGACTTTACGAAGGCAGTCAAAGAGAAGTTCGATTCTGAAGGCATCAGCATCCCTTATCCGCAAAGCGACGTTCATGTATTCCAAGAGAGGTCCTCTTAAGCCCCCTAAGCCTTTGAGGACTTCAATTTTTAAACTCCCAGCGCAAACTAGCGGTTTTCCATTAGTGTGAGGTCTGATCTATTAGACTTTTATTTGAGTGAGCATTGAATTTAAAGAATGGGGGGCCGCGCTTCTGCTCATCCTTTACCGGCAAATAGGTAGATACGTAGGAGCTCGACCCTCCATTGCTTTAGTATGGCTTGCCTTGTCACCTATTCCATGTTCTGCGCAGTCGATGCCTGATCAAATCGCATATGAACTTTCGACTCGTTACACACCTTATGCAGATGGCGCAGCCGTGTTCGATTTCGAGCAGATCGCCTCTAAGGCTGTAGCTAAAGCAATTAACGCTT
Source organism: Puniceicoccaceae bacterium (assembly GCA_022448605.1). Classification (GTDB taxonomy): domain Bacteria; phylum Verrucomicrobiota; class Verrucomicrobiia; order Opitutales; family Coraliomargaritaceae; genus Thalassobacterium. The sequence continues at coordinate 20,264 of JAKVCM010000007.1, forward strand.
TCGATCGACCCCTCGCTAGCCTACACCTTGCGCTCGATCCCGGTCATGTTGGTGGCATTTGGGCAGAGTTGGAGTGGCGTAACTTCCGCATCTCTAATGAAGACTACTGGATACGCGAGGGTGAACTCGTGCTTGAAGTAGCGCAACGTGTCCGCACTCGCCTCACAAATCTTGGCGCCAAAGTCACGCTCTTAAGAGAGGATTATCAGCCGATTAATCCAATGAATTTTATTGATTATTGGCCGCTTGCTGCTGCTGAAAAAATGCCTCCCACAGAGCTCTCGTTCAAATCGCAACTTGATCACGCGCTGGAAGTCCGCAATCGCGCTATACGCTTGGCTATCGTAAGAGGCGAAATCGCCGAGCGGGCTAGGTTGGTCAACGAAGTCATCCGACCTGATGTCTTAATCTCTTTACATATTAATGCAGCGGAGTGGCCCGACGGAAAAAGGGATCAACTCGTCGATGGCGACCATGCGCATGTTCTGATATTTGGTTGCCTGAGTAAGACAGAGCTAGCCTCGCCTAATCAAAAGGTACGCCTCCTTGAAAAATTAAGTAACGGGAGCGGTACAGTTGAAGCGCAGCTTGGTGCCGCGCTTGGCTCCGCCCTGATCGAAACAACAGGTTTACCCGCCTCGGATTATCAAAGTCGTAACGCGATCCGTATTGATCCCAAGGTGCCGTCTCTTTGGGCGCGAAATCTCATGCTGCTCCGCCTTGTCGATTGTCCGACTGTCTTGATGGAGCCCTACATTACCAATAGCCATAGCAGCTATGCAAGAATTCAAAAAGCACTTAGAGCCAGGGAATACCACGAGCCGCTCCCAGTAGATGACATTCTTGTCGAATATGCGGATGCGGTGGTGACTGGAGTGCTGCGCGCCTACGAGCGCTAATAGCTACAAAAAAGCCCGTGCAGCGAGGACGCTAGTGGGCTTTCGGAAAGTTAGTATTGGCAAGTGTATCCAGTGGATGTCCCCGCATTAAAGCAGGTCTTTGACGGCTTCTCGCTCTTCGGCCAGTTCTTGCACGGAAGCGTCGAGCTTTGCGCGGCTGAACTCGTTGAGATTGACGCCTTGTACGATCTCGATCTTTTGGCCATCGGTGCGGCAAGGGAAGGAGATGATAAGGCCTTCGGGTGTGCCGTAACTGCCGTCGGAACACAGGCACATGCTGAATGTGTCGCCGACTGCGGTTGGTGTGGTTAATGCGTGAACGGAATCGACAATGCCGTTGGCCGCAGAAGCTGCGGAAGAAGCGCCGCGTGCCTTGATGATGGCGGCGCCACGCGTTTGCACCTCAGGAATGAAGCTGTCTTTGAGCCAAGCTTCATCGCCAATCATTTCGGCAGCTGACTTGCTGCTAATTAGTGCGGAGTAAGCATCGGGATACTGCGTGGCTGAGTGGTTACCCCAGATCGTCATGTTGGTAACCTCAGTCACATCGACGCCTGCTTTCTGTGCGAGCTGCGTTTTTGCGCGATTTTCGTCGAGCATGGTCATCGCGAAGAAGCGGTCGCAAGGCACACCCTCGGCATTGTTCATGGCGATGAGGCAGTTAGTGTTGCAGGGGTTGCCGACTACGAGCACGCGCACATCAGCAGCCGCATTGGCAGCAATAGCTTTACCTTGGCCGGTAAAAACCTTACCGTTTATACTGAGAAGATCGCCGCGTTCCATACCTGCTTTGCGTGGGATGGAGCCGACGAGTAGCGCCCAGTTGACGTTTTTAAAGCCTTCGTTCATGTCGGTTGTGGCGACGATATCTTTGAGTAAAGGGAAGGCACAGTCGTCGAGTTCCATGACGACACCCTTGAGCGCGTCGAGGGCGGGTGGGATTTCAATTAGATTCAGCGCAACTGGCTGGTCGGGCCCAAACATGTCACCCGATGCAATGCGGAAGAGAAGTGCGTAGCCTATGTTGCCTGCTGCACCAGTGACGGCGACACGAATAGTTTGTTTGCTCATAATACGTTTTAAATGATACTTTTTTAGAAAATTGGGGAATGGGATAAGTCGCTAGGTAAAGCGGTGAGCAAATGAGCGTATGAAAAAGGATACTAGCTTATTTTTTATTAAACAAAACGCGGTTTTAGGTCGGCGTAGCCTTTACGGATCATCTTCTCAGTGGTCTCCCAATCGATACAAGCGTCAGTGATTGAGACGCCGTATTTAAGGTCATCGATTGGCTGAGGGAAGGACTGGTTACCGAAGCCGAGGTTACTCTCAACCATCGCGCCAATTACTCTGGGGTCGATCAAGCTCTGGCGCACGATCTCTTCAAAGACCTCTGGCTGGCGGCTAGGATCTTTGCAGCTATTGGCGTGACTACAATCGGTCATGATCGCGGGTGTGAGTTGGGCAGCTTCAAGTTGCTTTCGGACATGGGCGACATCCTCGGCGTTGTAGTTAGGGCCGTTAGAGCCACCACGAAGTACGACGTGACAATGTGGGTTGCCCTTCGTACTGAGGGCGTTGGCTCTGCCTTCATTGTCGATGCCAAGAAAAGTTTGTGGCTGGCTGGCCGCTTTGATCGCATTGATCGCAACAGTCAGACCGCCGTCAGTGCCATTCTTAAAGCCAAGTGGCATGGAGAGACCAGAGGCCATTTGGCGGTGTGTCTGGCTCTCGGTAGTACGCGCACCGATTGCCGACCAACTGATAAGGTCGGCTATGTATTGCGGGGTGATTGGGTCGAGCAGCTCTGTCGCGGTAGGCAAGCCGAGCTCGATGATGTCGTGGAGGAATCGACGCGCAATGCGTAGCCCTTCTGGAATGTCGCTGGTGCCGTCTAGCTTTGGATCCATAATTAGACCCTTCCAGCCTACGGTTGTACGCGGTTTTTCAAAATAGACACGCATCACGATGAGCATGCGGTCGTCGACTATCTTCGCTAGTTTGGCCAGTTTCTTGGCGTATTCTCGACCAGCCTTGAGGTCGTGGATAGAGCAGGGGCCTATCACGACGAGTAGACGGCGATCTTTGCCGAAGATGACCTCTTTGATCGCGTCGCGGCTCTCGGCTACAAATTTATCAGCTGCATCCGTCTTTTCAATCTCCTCGCAGAGGGCGAGTGGTGTCGGGAGCAGAGTCTTGGAAGTAATGTTGATATCGGTAACCTTTTTCACGGGCGGAATGTGTAAAGTAGCTTTTGGGCTGTAACAAGCTCAATTACTAGAACGATGTGAGTTGAAACTTTTAAAATACAATCTACTACTATTTCGGTGGATGTTTCTAAAAGTTTTTACCAGTATGCACCCGCTGCGCATTTCATCGTCACAGATGAGGATGCGGCGGACTTTTTGCAGAGCCAGTTTACCAACGAATTGCGCCCCTTTAAAGTAGGGCAGGCAACCTATGGTCTCTGGCTGGATGCGAAGGGTAAAGTAATCGCCGACAGCGTCATGCTTTGCGAAGGGGCTGAGCAGTTTCGAGTGATTAGCGATTGTTGCGCCGGCGAGTTGATTACGGCGCACATGGAGCGGCACATCATCGCGGATGATGTAGAGATCGAACATGTCGAGTCGGGTTTCGGATTCGAACTACCTACTCAGGCTGTTAAAGCGCTTGGTTTAGACTGTCCGAAGAGTGGGCGATTTAAACGACTCAAAGAGGGGATTATCTACTCTATCCAAGATTCTTTATATAATGTGGTGATGCACAAAGAGTCAGCGGCCAAACTCGTTTTTAAGAAACTGAAAGATTTGGGCTTTATTGAATTCTCCGCATCTGAGCGCGGTCTTGCGCGTATTGATCGAGGTAGGCCTTTAGTCCCAGAAGAGATTGGCGCGGCTGATATGCCAGGGGAGGGCGGTCTGGAGCACGATGCAATTTCGTTTACGAAAGGCTGCTACCTCGGTCAAGAAGTGGTTGCGCGTATGCACAATGTGGGTAAAGCGCAGCGCGGCCTTTTTGTGGTCCGCGGTGAAGATGCGATCCCGGATTTACCGCTTGTTCTCACGAATAGTGAATCGAAGCGAGTTGGCGAATTGCGCACAGCTTATCTGGATGGTGAGACTTGGCAGGGCGTAGCAATTTTAAAAACACGTTTTGCAATCGTGGGCGAAACTTTGAGATATAATATAGGTGAAGTGAACGTTCTACGAGCACTTCGGGAAGGATTTGTTAATGGCTGATCTATCTAGCAAGGAGGTGGCGGAAATTGCCTGTATTTTTGTGAACTTAGGTGCGCCTGAGAAGCAAGCTGCAGTGATGGCATCGCAGTTGATAAAAAGAGCTGAGCAGATTGCTCAAGAGCGAGATATTTCAAAAGTCGAGGCGACCGAGAATCTACTAAAACAGGTGCTTGAGGCGCGGTTAGGGCATTGAGCTGGCTCTTGGTCTGCTTCGTGCGGTAAGTAAGTTTGAAAGGCGCAAAAAACCTAGGCTTTAAACCGATTTTATATTGACGCTTCTGTTACTCGCTTCTCTTATCGGGGACGGCTATGTGACCATCAACCTCAACAACATTATTATATTATATGAACAAAGCACAACTCGTTGCAGAAGTACAAAAATCACTCGGTGCAGACACCTCCAAAGCAGCCGCAGAGCGCTCAATCGAAGCGGTTCTTGAAGGTATTAAAAAGGGCGTCAACAAGGATAAGAATGTTCAACTCATTGGCTTTGGCACTTTCTCAGTAACAAAACGTGCTGCTCGTGACGGCATCAACCCACAGACTCAAGAGAAGATCCATATCAAGGCATCCAAGGCAGTGAAATTCAAAGCAGGTGCTGGCCTTAAGGCAGTTCTTTAAGAGAACTTTTTAAGCTATTTTCTCACCGCTTAGTTCAAAATTTCAAAACCCGCAGTTCCCATTTGGGAGCAGCGGGTTTTTCGTATTAAAATAGATGACGCGCTTCGCGTGTCGGTCGTTCATTTGAAACATTTACGGATGAATTCACCCTCTCTACTTCATAGATTTCGTTTATCAACTAATATGACTACCTGCAAAATTCCCGCCTTTGCGGTTGCCAGTCACCCACAAGCTATCCTTATTGAGTCGCTTTTAATATTCACTCTTCACTAGTAACTAGTATTATGAGCAAAAGCTTATTTGAAAAAGTATGGGATGCACACGCCGTTCGCCGCTTGGTTAACGGCCAAACGCAATTATTAATCGGCACTCACCTTATTCATGAGGTTACGAGCCCTCAGGCCTTTGGCATGCTCCGTGACCGTCATTTGAAGGTGCAGTATCCCCACCGCACCTTTGCTACGGTCGATCATATTGTACCGACCAACGAATCAGTTGAGCCTTACAGCGACCCGCTTGCTCAGGGGATGATCGAAGAGTTGCGTAGGAATTGCGCGGATAACAATATCACTTTCTTCGACACCAATACTGGTAGACAGGGTGTTGTCCACATTGTGGGTCCTGAACAGGGCATCACGCAGCCCGGAACTACCATTGCCTGCGGGGATTCACACACTGCGACGCACGGTGCTTTCGGTGCCATTGCTTTTGGTATCGGTACTAGTCAGGTTCGTGACGTGCTTGCCACTCAAACCATTGCCTTGAACGAGCTTAAAGTCCGCAGAATCAATGTGGATGGCACATTACCCCCTGGCGTTTACGCTAAAGACGTAGTTTTGCATATCATCCGTCTCCTCGGCACACAGGGTGGTACTGGCTATGCCTACGAGTATGCTGGCACGACATTTGATGAGTTCACAATGGAAGAGCGCATGACGGTCTGCAATATGTCGATTGAGGGCGGTGCCCGTGTTGGTTATGTCAACCCTGACGAAACGACTTTTGAATATCTCAAAGGTCGTCCTTATTCGCCGAAAGGCACTGCATGGGACGCCGCTGTTGAGCAGTGGAAGTCTTTCGCTTCAGACCCAGATTGTACTTTTGATGACGTGGTCAATATCGACGCTTCGCAAATACAGCCCACCGTTACTTGGGGGATCACTCCAGGGCAGGGTATTGGCATTGAGGAAAGTATTCCAACGATCTCCGATGCGCCCACGCAGTCAGAGCGGGATTCCGTTGCGGAAGCCCTCGAATACATGCACTTCGAAGGTGGCAGCCCAATTAAGGGCAAGAAAATCGACGTCGCCTTCATCGGCTCTTGCACGAACGGTCGCCTTTCCGATTTTCAAGAAGTCGCTAAATACGTGAAAGGGCACAAGGTCGCCGAGGGCGTGCAAGCTATTATCGTCCCAGGCTCGCAAGTCGTGGCTAAGATCGCTGAAGAACTAGGCTTAGATAAGATTTTCATAGAATCGGGCTTCGAATGGCGCGCCGCAGGCTGTTCTATGTGCCTTGCTATGAATCCTGACAAACTCGTAGGCGATCAGCTCTGTGCGAGTTCCTCAAATCGTAACTTCAAAGGCCGTCAAGGCAGTCCGACAGGTCGTACTATGCTTATGAGCCCCATCATGGTAGCAGCTGCGGCCGTGACTGGCGAAGTATCCGACGCCCGCAAAGTCTTCGGTTTCGCCTCTGCGGGAATCTAGAAATTATTTCTTTTTCCTAAAGTCCAATTCTAAATTTTAAAAGTCATGTCCTCTACACCTATTAAAAAAGTTACCGGTAAGGCTGTCTTCGTCCCAGGCGACGACATCGATACCGACCGTATCATCCCAGCTCGCTTTATGAAGTGCATTACCTTCGACGGACTAGGAGAGTACCTCTTCTATGACGTCCGTAAAACTGAGAGTGGCGAAAATAAGAATCACAATCTCAATGATCCGCGCTTTGCGGATGCCTCCATCCTTGTGAGCGGTAACAATTTCGGTTGCGGCAGCTCGCGCGAGCATGCCCCGCAATCGATCCTCCGTGCGGGATACAATGCTGTGATCGCTGGTAGCTTTGCGGAGATATTTTTTGGTAATTCGATAAACCTCGGTGTGGTTTGTGCAATCGCTAGCGATGTTGACCGCGAAATTATTGCTAGTGCGATTGAGATACACCCTGAACTCGAAATCGCCATTGATGTGGAAGACTGCAAGATCTGGTATGGCGACCAATTCGTACCCTGTGAGATTAAGCCAGGCGCACGCGATAGTTTACTAAGTGGCAATTACGACCCTCTAGACGAACTTCTTGTAGGAGCAGATGAAGTGTCTAAGATTGCTTCTGCGCTGCCCTATATGGAAGCGTGACAACGATAAGCTATTTGTTAGCTTTTTTGGACGCTTATACACCTAAATCTAATTAGGTGGGACTATAATCCATATATCCTAATCTAAAAATGGACATCTTTACCCATGCTGGAATTTTCATTTACCCGCTTGCGCTTTGCTCGGCAGTCGCGGTTTTCATTACCTTTGAGCGTCTCATCGCCTTGCGTCCATCGCGTGTTATGCCAGAGGCGATGGTCGAAGCCTTTGTTTCGGGTCGTTTTGATGGCGTTCCCGTTGACTCGGTATCTGTCGTGGGTCGTATCGTCGGTTTTTACAAATCGAGACCATTGGATTCTGACTCGCTAAAAGCTTACGCACGGCTTGAAGTCAGCCGAATGGAGCGTGGCATGTTTCTCTTGGAGGTTGTGATCGGTGCTGCACCATTGATTGGTCTGCTCGGCACGGTAACTGGGCTCACGCAAGTATTTAGTGCTTTCTCTGCCGAGACTGGTTTGCCCGATCCCGCTACTTTTATTATGGGTATCGCTTTGGCGCTGAATACTACTATCCTTGGCTTGACCATCGCGATACCAACCTTAGCGGTGCATGCCTATCTGTTACGACGAGTCGAATCGATGGCCGCGCGTATTGGACTTGGTGTGCAAGCACTTGTTCAATCAAAGGAAGTCTAGGCTAGGATAATGGATACAACTCATGACTTTATCTGCCGCCGTCGAAGGCGCCCCACGATCAACATCGTGCCTTTGGTCGATGTGTTGACCGTTTTGCTCTTCTTTTTTCTAGTTACAATGCAGTTCAAGCAAGTGAGTACTCTTAACATCACGGTGCCCAAGATCGAAACTGCGGGTGAAAATGAGATAGAAGAGCGAATTGTGATCGCAGTCAGCCCCGAAGGGGAGTTCTATTTAAACGATCGAGCGGTCGAGAAAGCTGTGCTTGCAGCAGCTATGAAATTGGCAGGTGAGTTGACGCCAAATACGCCTGTCTTACTGATCGCTGATGAGGAAGTCCCGCTTAAATTCGTGACGGAGGTGATGGATGTTTGCCGTACTTATCAGCTTAACAAGATTAGGCTGCAGTCTCGTTAATGGAGAGACGCTATCTTGAGCGTCTGCTTCTTCGTCGTTCATCTACTATGTAGGGCTGGTATGGCTATGAAACAGTGCCAATTCCCCCGTTAAATTGGCCTACGAATCCGGTGTCTGTATTTGGTAGCTAGCGCCTCGTTGTGCTTGTCGCCACCATCGACGTTTTGGCTAACATAGGTGGGAGGCGTCACGCCCATGTCGATTAAGTTTTCGATAATTTCCATGGAGAGCAAATTGAGTAAAAGCGCCCCGCTCATGGTCGAGGTGGGTCCAACCTTGTAATTAAATCCAGGTGCATCGATCGCCGCATCCCCGGGCATCCCGCCATTATCCAATACGTAGTCTCCCAGTTCGTATAGCTTTTTACCGGAAGCATGCCGCGACGTGGTGCTCTTTGACATATCGAGCGAAGTCATCACGACCACATCAAGTCCTGCAGCTTTGGCCTCCATAGCTACCTCAATTGGGCTGGCGTTCCGTCCTGAGTTGGAGATGACGAGGACTATATCCGATGTTTGGACGGCATAACGGTAGGCGTAGCGTTGAAAGAGTCGTGCTCCATAGCCTACGATTTGTTCTGGCCAACCGTTTGCTGGGTCGTCGATGTTACTGACTGGTACTAGGCCGCCCGCGCGGCGCTCGATTTCAGCAGCTAAGATCTGCGAGTGCCCGGAGCCGAAAGTGTGGAGCACACCATCGGCAGCGAGGCTCTTGGCGATACGCAAGCCTGCAGCTTTCAGTATCGCTTTATTGGTCTCGTAGACGCTGTTTTGGAGCGCGAGCGAGGAGTCGTAGAATTTTTGGGCGAGTGACATAGTGGAAAGATCGCAGTTTAAGTGCAGGCACGGCAAGTGCTTTCAATCTTAGCGCAGGCATTATAATAATGCTTTTAGTCTATCTCGCCGCTTATATCGAACAGAAAACTAGGAAGACCGATATTATATTCAATCTTGTCCACGGAAATGTGACCAATATCTCCTGTCATTACGTCGGTGAATTTGAGTTCCATTGGCTGAAAATAGGGATCAATTTGATCAAAAAATTTTGTGTATTCGGCTATACGAACAAGGGTGGTAACTGCATCTTGCTTTTTGTAGAGTATAGCCTTAAGGGGACGCCTTCGTCCTGTTTCTCCAAAAGGTTCCGCCTCCGTTTGAAGTTCAACACGGTATGCCTTGAAAGTCGGAATGTTAAAATTAAACCCATCAATCTTTCTGAAATGATATTCTGGATTGAGTGCAATGAGGTCGAATAAATCGGCGGCAGCTTCATCTCCACTAACAACTCGCGATTTACTTTGTAGGTTTCCCCTCTCAACGACTGCAATCGCTTTACCGTTATAGATTATGTCTGCACCAGCCGTTTTCTTAGGGTTTCGGATGGAAGCACGGATGTATTTTTGTTCTTTGCTACTTACCACCATTTCAAATGATTTGTTACCATCACCACCAAGCTTTATGTTTGAATGAATGACAATTGATATGGGCTTTGCTTGGATTTGGGCACTTAGGGAAGTATGACAAATCAGGCAGATTGCTAAGCAAAATAGGGTATTCCAACTCCTAGTGGATGTATTCATTCCAATCACGGGTCTGAACATAAAAGAAGCCGTTGATAGAAATCAACGGCTTCTTTTGAAAAATAAATGAATATTTATGCATGGCGCTGCTTGAGCATTAAATGAGCGTGACCAAACATGCCAGCGAGTAGCGCGTAAGCATTGGCCTCTGGATATACTATGAATTGGCGCTTAGCGTTGGAGTAGCTTCAAAAATTCCTCGTTATTCTTGGTCTGTGTAAATCGGTCGATCATGGCCTCTGCGGCATCTTCGTTCTTCTGACCTGCGAGTGCGCGGCGTAGGAATTGGGCGCCTTCAAGGTATTTACCAGATAGGAGGAGCTCTTCCTTGCGTGTGCCGGAGGCATTGAGGTTGATCGCCGGCCATAGACGAAGTTCGGCTGCTTTGCGATCGAGCACCATTTCCATGTTTCCGGTACCTTTAAATTCTTGGAAGATGAGCTCGTCCATCTTACTGCCGGTCTCGATGAGTGCGGTGGCGATGATAGTCAGACTTCCGCCTTCTTCGCAGTTACGTGCGGCGGAGAAAATCTGTCGGGGTTTTTCCAAGGCACGCACGTCAAGGCCACCGGTCATGGTGCGACCACCCTTACCGGATGCAGCGTTGTAGGCACGGGCGAGGCGGGTGATCGAGTCGAGCAGTAGTACTACGTCCTTGCCCGCCTCCACGAGGCGTTTGGCGCGATCGATGCTTAATTCGGCAAGACGTAGGTGGTTCTTCAGCTCTTCGTCGTTGGAAGAAGCGTAAATTTCGGCATTCACGCTGCGTTTAAAGTCAGTCACTTCTTCGGGGCGCTCGTCGACGAGAAGCACAAGGCAGTGGCATTCGGGATGGTTTTCGATCACGCCTTGGGCGATATCGTGCAAAATAGTGGTCTTACCGGTGCGGGGAGGGGCGACTATGAGACCACGGGTGCCTTTACCAATTGGGCAAAATAGATCCATGATGCGAGTAGTCGCTCGGCCATCTTCTGCCTCTAGACGGATCTGTTCATCGGGAGCGATTGAAACCATTTGTTGGAAAGAGTAGCGTCCCTTCCGCTCTTCAAGGAGAGCACCATCCACTTTTTCAATATAGCGCACTTTTGGATTGGGAAAACGGTTATTGTGGAGGGCTTTGGCTTCGATGAAGCTGCCTTGCTTCAGCTTGAAGCGCTTGATCAGTTCACGCGGGACGAAGGGATCGTCTGGCTTTGTCTTGCCGTTTCGGGAGGGGTCAATCAGTTGGCCAGTCTTGTTTTCCAAGATTTCTAGAATGCCGGAGACTTCGATCTCGTTGTCACGAGGTATTTCTTGATTTTGCTTGGCTGCAGATTCTTGAGTGGTCTCTGCTTGCACAGGAGTTTCCGTCGATGAATTTTCTTCGCTCATAGCATGGCGCGTGTGTGCTTTAATAAATTAGTGAAAAGGTGTGAATAGCCGTGGCGGGTCGCTTACTGTTAGATGACTATCCACAGCAATGTAGTGAGGTGCGTTAGAACGAATAGACCAATGGCAGTATCTCATCGGGTCGATTATCCACAGGGCTGATTTTGCATGTGGTTAATTATCCATGCGGACAAATGATACGGCGCATCATGAGTATGTTTTCCGTAACGCGATTTGATTATTAAAGCGGTAATCATTTCGACCTGTCAATGACTATAATTTGGAGGCTGTCGCGTCTTCGATGGGAGCAGTATCTATTTTGCCTATGCAAAAAGACGATTCTTACAAGCTTGAGTGTAAATAGTCAATCTAAGCAAAGTGACGAACCATCGCTTCAGTGCGGTAATCGAATATCCGCTTCAGCTCTCTCTTTACGTAAATTGCGCGGCCGATTGCGCCGAGGGGGCCGAGTGGCATAATGTAGTTAACGTGGTCGACAAATCGAATGCCGTCTTCGACCTCGGAAATCTCGTGGTAGTGGAACCATAACTTATAGGGGCCAATCAGTTGCTCGTCTACGAAAGACTGTTGCTTGCGGATGTGCTTGAGTTCGCTCAGCCATGTTTGCCTCCCTATTAGGGGTATTCCTACTCGATATTCGACTAAAAGGCCTTCGTGCATCTCCTCGGGTAGATCACTGACGATCTCAAAGACCATGTCATCAGGTGTGATTAGGTCTAGATTCTTTGGTGAGCATATAAAGTCCCAAGCACTGTCCAAATCTGTCTGGATCGTTAATTCACTGTGGATTTGGTGGATTTTGGGCATATCGCTTGATCGTCTTGCAGTAACTTGCCTTACTTGATCTTTGTTGTAAGTTAGTTTATTAGGAAACGTTTTTTCAATTTATACTATTATGCAAAAAATACGAACGATTTTACAACATGCTCTTCGTGATGAGGACAACCGCCTATTGATGGCATCTTCTCCCATTTTCTTCATGCATTTAGCCGCTATTGGAGTCTTTTTTACCGGTTTCAGCTGGGTTGCGGCAGTAGCGCTCGCGATAACTTACGTAGTCAGAGTCTTCGCGCTGACTGCTGGCTTTCACCGCTATTTTTCGCACCGTGCTTTCAAAACAAGCCGCACCTTCCAGTTCATCATGGCCTGGGTGGGCACTTCATCCGCTCAGCTTGGCCCTATGTGGTGGGCAGCCAATCACAGGCACCATCATCAACATTCCGACAAGGAGGAAGACATCCACTCTCCAGTGACCAAGGATGCTTTTTGGGCGCACATTGGCTGGGTGCTCTGTCGTGCTTACGGTTCAATCCAGCATGACCGAATCAAAGACCTTACTAAGTATCCAGAGCTACGCTTCATCGATCGTTTCCATGTTCTACCAGTGCTTTCATTAATCGTTCTACTTTTCGTTACCGGTGAAGGACTGAATGCTTTCTATCCTGCGCTGGGCACTAGCGGCCTGCAGCTTGTAATGTGGGGTTTCTTTCTTAGTACTGTCTTGGTCTATCACGTCACATTTTGCGTCAACTCAGTCACTCACATCGTCGGCACTAAGCGTTTTGTGACCGACGACGAAAGTCGCAACAGTTGGTGGGTCTCCTTGCTCACATTTGGAGAAGGGTGGCATAATAACCACCACCGCTGGCCACTTTCCGCACGCCAGGGCATGTATTGGTGGGAGTTTGATATGAGCTATTGGGGGCTCTGTGCGCTTGAAAAGTTAGGCCTCGTCTGGGATTTGAAAGTATACCCTAAGAAAATCTACGAAGAAGCTGACGCGACCCCGCCTATCGAATCCTAGGATGCTTGTATTCTGGATCAGTTTTTTCTGCATTGGATTTTTTGTGGCATCTGCTGCCTATCTTATCGCTCGCGAACTCAAGCTAATGGCGATCGTCGATACTATTTGGACTGCTGGCTTGGGCTTATCTGCTTTAGTTTATCATACGGTAGCGGAGTTGGGATCCATTCGCTCATGGGCGGTTTTATTAATCATATTTTTATGGTCTTTTAGGCTCAGCTTTCACTTGTTTAAAGATCGTGTCTTCGCGGGGCACGAGGACCCGCGCTACAAGGCGCTCGCCAAACATTGGGGCATAAAGTCTGCCCGAAACTTTTTCTTTCTATTTCTCGCCCAAGTTATTTTTATCGCGCTCTTTTTATTTCCGGTCAGCATCGCGATGCAAAATCCCCAACCAGTTTGGGCATGGACAGACAGCCTAGCCGTTTTAATCGGGATTTCTGCGATGTTAGGGGAATGGATTGCTGATCGCCAATTAGCCAACTTTCGCTCCAATCCTGACAACAGAGGTTGCGTCTGTCAGGATAACCTATGGCGCTACTCACGCCACCCGAACTATTTTTTCGAATGGTTGCATTGGTTTGCTTACCTCGCTTTTGCTGTGGGCTCATCATCAGTTTGGTTCGCTCTGGTTGGTCCCATTGCTATGTTCATTTTTCTTCGTTTTTTGACCGGTGTGCCCTATGCTGAGATGTCCTCACTCAACAGTCGCGGTGAGGTTTACCGCCGATACCAATCGTCGACGAATGCCTTTTTCCCATGGATCCCTCGAAACAAGACAGCTTAATAGGAAACAATCAGCGTCTAGCGAGTGAGTCTAAGTCTCCGGAAATTGTTCAGTCAAACACTACGGGGTCGGAAGCCAAATTCGATCAAGTTAGTCCGCTCGGGGGTAATTCGAGAGTGCTTCCCGTATTTGCTAAGAGTGTTCCTCGGAAACGCCTCCGCCCACTCGAGCGCTTCTTCGCTTGGACCCTACGCAATTTACACGGAGGTACTTTACAAATTACCTTTCCCACTGGGGTTCGAGCTTTAGTTGGCGATCGCAGTTTTCCTGTGCTTCAGCTTGAGATTAAAAAACCACGTTTTTTTAATAAGGTCTTCTCCGGTGGAAGCATTGGTTTTGGGGAAGCCTACGTCGAAGGCGATTGGGATACACATGACCTTTCTGGGCTACTTCTTTTGCTTGCAAAAAATCAAAAAGATTTAGGCTGCATTGGTCGTGGTTTCTCGATTCTAGCAAAACAAGCCAACCGCATCTACCACAAAGCGCGCAGCAATACTCTGGAGCGAAGTAAGAAAAATATTCAAGCGCACTACGACTTAAGTAACGATTTTTACCAAACCTTCCTTGATCCGAGCATGACTTATTCCAGCGCTCTCTTTCAGTCGCTCGAGGAGAGTCTAGAGCAAGCACAGTTAAATAAAATCGACCGCATGCTAGATCTGGCAGACGTAGGTGAGGGTGACGCCATCCTCGAAATCGGTTCGGGTTGGGGGGCGCTCGCACTTCGTGCCGCGCAGCGTGGCTGCCGCGTAAAAACGATTACCTTGTCTGAAGAGCAGTTCGCCTATGCTAAGAATCTGTTTGAGCACGAGGGCGTAAGCGATCAGGTTGAGATCGCGCTAGAGGACTATCGCATTCAAACAGGTCAATACGATGCCGTTCTCTCCTGCGAAATGATTGAGGCCGTCGGCCGTGAATATTTAGACAGTTATTTTCAAATTGTCAGTCAGTCGCTCAAGCCAAAGGCGCGCGCAGTCATTCAAGCAATCACGATTCCCGATGAGCGTTATGAAAGCTATAGCCGAAGTTGCGATTGGATACAAAAACACATTTTTCCAGGTGGGCACTTGCCTTCGCCCAGTGCAATTTGCGAGCACCTTGCGGGTGCTGGCGAAGCCGCGGTGACCAAGATGGAAGCCTTCGGCCGCGACTACGCCGAAACTCTCCGCCGTTGGTCGGTGAGTTTCAATGCCGCTAAGTCGACTGTGGACGCGCTCGGCTTTGATGAGGCTTTTCGTCGCAAGTGGAACTACTATCTAAGTTATTGCGAGGCAGGCTTTGACGCAGATCTGATTGACGTGCAGCACGTCGTGATCGAAAAGAATTAATTTGTTTGCTTTGTTATCCACTACGACAAAAACCGTTTTGTAAGGTCATTGACTATGTAGTCATGCGCCTCTTCGACCGTATCGATAATCTTGAATAGACCAACGTCCTTTGGCGAAATATTACCCCATTTCACGAGCGCATCGAAATCCCAGACGTCATTCCAAAATTCGCTTCCGAACAGGACAATGGGTGGTATTTCCACGATCTTCTTAGTTTGCACTAGCGTGAGCGTTTCAAAAAGTTCATCCATGGTGCCAAAGCCGCCAGGAAAGGCGACTAGAGCTTTAGCTAATAAGACGAACCAGTATTTGCGCACAAAGAAATAGTGAAACTCAAACTTCAATTCTTCGGGTATGTATTCGTTGACGCCCTGTTCGAAGGGCAAGCTGATGCCGAGGCCTACAGATTTGCCGCCTGCATTGCGTGCGCCAAGATTGGCCGCCTCCATGATGCCAGGTCCCCCGCCCGAACAAATTAGGAAACGCCTTTGGTGTTCTTTAGGAAGACTCATCGACCATCGGGTCAACGACTCCGATAGCTGCACTGCCGCATTATAGTAGGGGGCAGATTTGACTGCGCACTCCGCTTGGTGCAGGCTCTGCTTTTCTTGAGTCGTGAGGTTTTCATGGTCTTTGATCGTGGCTTGGACTGCAGTGAGTTCTTTCTCGGCAACTTCGATCGTTTTCGTCCTGGCAGAGCCGAAAAGCACAATGGTATCTTTCACTTTTTGTTCCGCGAAGCGGAGGCCGGGTTCCGTCATCTCGCAAAGTATGCGGATGTTACGAGCAGGGTCGCTATTTAAGAAACTGAGGTTTTTATAAGCCTTAAGTGGCCAATCTTCGGGGGAGGATTCATGGGGTAGTGTCATAGTTTAGTCTAGGTGGATTGTTGTTGTATAGATTTATTCATTGCCAAAACGGCGTTCCCATTCGCTCCAAGTGATTTCGTTAAAAGTGGGCTTCCCGAAGGGTGATGTATGAGGCGTCTCGCAAGTGATTAGGGTTTCGGCTAGTTGCTGAACGGCGGCCTCACTCATAATGTCCTTACGGCGGTAGCTGCCTCCGACGGCTAGCTTGGCTACCGATTCCCAAATGAGTTCGCTTTGCTTGCGAGATTCTCCGCGCTGGCGGAAGAGGTCGATCATGTCGCGGATAAAATCTTCCGCTTGCTCCGGCTCTAGCCATGCGGGTAAGGATTCTATGCGGTAAAAGTGACGGCCGAATTCTTCAACTTGGAAACCCTGTTCGTTGATCAATTCTAAGTGCGTGAGCAGTGCCTCAGAGGCAAGCGGTTCTAGTTCGATGGCCTGTGGGATGAGTAGGCTTTGGCTTGGTGGCGCGCTTTCTTTGTAGCTTTTCAAGATTCGCTCAAAACGCACTCGCTGGTCGGCGTAGCGTATATGGAGCATGACGAGTCCGCGCGGTGTATCAAAGAGCCCGTATTGCTTCTTCAAAATTGAGATCAGCTGCCATGCCGGGGTCTTGACTTTTGCAGGTTCTGCCAGCTTTTGTGATTCAGTAATTCTTGGCGCAGTCGATGTCTTGGCCGCTCTTGGTTTCGTTGAAATTGGCCTTAGAGAGGCGGAAAGTTTCGAAGGTCGAACGAGATCAATTTCATTTTTGGCTGCCGGCGCTCTTAACTCCGCTTTTGTGCGCTCGGCTACGGTCGCTGCCGTCAGGGTCTCGGTGATTGCTTCGAGCACAAAGCGACGGATTACGCCGTCGTTTCGAAAACGCACCTCGCGCTTTGCGGGGTGGACGTTGACGTCGACCTCTTGTGGCTCGATTTCGAGAAAGAGAAAGGCAGGCGGATAACGCCCTTTTTGGATGCGACCATGATAAGCATCTAGCACGGCGAAACCGAGTGTGCGACTGTCGACTGGTCGGTGGTTGACTAAGGTAACAAGTTCGCGGCGGGTAGAACGACCGACGCCTGGCTTGGCGGTGAGTCCAGTCAATCGGTATCCGGTCTTGGGATCGCTCACATCGACGGAGATCAAATCGTCGGCTAGGCTACGCCCCCAGATCTCGGCTATGCGATCTCGCAGATCTTCGCAGGCGGGGGATTGGAAGATAGTGCGTCCACTATCTAGCATGCGGAAGGCGACTTTGGGATGCGCCACCGCGAAGAGTCGCGTATTGTAGGTAATGTGAGCGGTCTCGGTCGGATCAGTCTTGAGGAACTTGCGCCGTGCAGGTATTGAGTTAAAGAGCTGTGCGACTTCAATCACAGTACCGACGGGCATGCCGCAGTCTTTCTTTTCGATTAGTTTGCCGCCATTAATTTTAATCTCGGTGCCGTGTTCCCAGCCCTCAGCACGACTGCGTAGGGTAAAGCGTGAGACCGACGCGATCGAGGGCAGCGCTTCACCGCGAAAGCCAAAGCTGGATACTACGTTTAGATCGGCCGCATCGCGAATTTTGCTGGTGGCGTGGCGTTCAAGCGAGAGTAGTGCTTCATCGGGGCTCATGCCCTTGCCGTTGTCCTCAATGCGAATGTAAGATTTGCCACCGTTGCGAATCTCGACCTCGATCCGTGTGGCACCAGCATCGATACTGTTTTCGACGAGCTCTTTGACCACTGCGACAGGGCGCTCAATTACTTCGCCAGCAGCGATTTGGTTGGCGACCCGGTCAGATAATATGCGAATCGAGGACATGTATCTAATTGCAGACTCTTCTATTGAAGCAGAGCGCACTGCCTGCAACGCAATTTCTATGTTTCTTCTTATCCTCCGACTGCGTAGTCTTAATAATCTCTTCCAACTGACTGCTAATAACGCTCTGAACTAAAGTAAATACGGACTTGAGGTTTTTAGGCGAGGCTTACAGTAACGATAAACAATTAAACACTTATGCCTACAGATTCAGAGTGTAAAATCTGGCTAGAGAAATATCCTAAATTGTTTATAGAAAACGACATGCCGAACCGACTTTCAACGGAAAATAGCCTCTATTTGCAGCAGCATGCCTCTAATCCAGTTGAGTGGTATCCATGGGGCCAAGAAGCGATTAAGGTCGCAGAGACCTCTGGGAAGCCACTCTTGGTGTCAATTGGTTATTCTGCTTGTCACTGGTGTCACGTCATGGCGCATGAGAGTTTTGAGGACGAATACATTGCTGGGATCATGAATAAACACTTCATTTGTGTAAAGGTCGATCGCGAGGAGCGTCCTGACATTGACCAGATTTATATGGAGGCTGTGGAGATGATCCAACAGCAGGGTGGTTGGCCACTTAACGTTTTTTGCCTACCCGATGGGAGACCCTTTTTTGGTGGCACCTACTTCCCGCCCGAAGACCGAGGGCTAGGGCTTATTCCTTGGCCACAGATTTGCATGCGCATCGCCGATTTTTATAAACGCTCTAAGGGAGAACTGATCGAAAACGCTGAAGCCATTCAAAAAAACATCCTAGCGGGCACTCAAGCCGCTAGCACGGGCGGAGCCGTTAGGGATTGGAATCCCCAATGCTTGCTCGAAGCCGCGCAGGGCATTTGTGGTAACCACGATGACCAATATGGTGGCTTCGGGGAAGCACCAAAATTCCCGCCCTCTATGTCTCTTAATTTCTTGAGAGCACTTTACCCTTCAGTCGAGTCCAGCCTAGCCGCGCGGATTGATGAAGTGAGCCACATTACGCTACGCGCTATGGCGCACGGTGGTCTCTTCGATCAATTTGGCGGTGGCTTTGCCCGCTATAGCGTGGATGCCCACTGGCTAATACCGCACTTCGAGAAGATGCTTTACGACAATGCTCTGCTGATCGATGCTTATTCTCGTGCTTGGCTCGATACGCAAGATCCTCTCTACGCCGCCGTGGTCGAAGAAACTATAGGCTGGATTGATCGCGAAATGTCCGCGCCTGAAGGAGGCTTTTATGCTGCGCTCGATGCTGACAGCGAAGGCGAAGAAGGTCAATACTACGTGTGGACACCCGAACAAATCGAGTTCGTATTGGGTCCTTCGCTTGCTCGCGAGCTGCACGCTGCTTATAACATCACGAACGAGGGTAACTTCGAGCACGGCAAGAGCAATCCTGCCCTTGTTGAGGAAGACTTTGCTGTTCGTGTAAAATTGGCCGATGCACGCCGCCAACTTCGCGAGTATCGTGAGGCCGAGCGCGTGTCACCCAGTAAAGATACTAAAATCAATAATGCGTGGAACAGCATGATGATTCGCGCGCTCGCTGATGCAGGATTTTACTTCGATCGCCCAAAGTGGACGCAGCGTGCTCGTAAAGCTATCGATTTTCTTTGGAGCGAACTCGTCACTGAAACTTCAAAGGGAATTCAGCTGAAGGCAGTTTACTACGAAAGCGGCGGCGCAAATGTTGACGCCTTCTTACATGATTATGCTCTACTTGCCGAGGCCTGCCTTGCAGTGGCCTCCAAAATCGACTGGATCGAGCCCGGTGCTTCTGCTATTTATCAAGCTCGCGCTCAAGTTTGCGTCGATCAAGCGATGCAATGCTTCGCGGACGAACGCAGTATCGGCTATTACTTTACAGCGGAAGGTGCTGAAACCCCCGTTGCCCGTCGTAAAGAGTGGTTCGACAACGCCACTCCGTCGGGCAATTCTGTCATGCTCCACGCGCTCAGTGGTCTCCACGCACTGACTGGAGACAGTAGCTACGCGGCCGAGCTTGAAGCCACCTTGCCTGCTTATGCGGACTATGCAGGCAAAGTCGCAGCGGGTGTCGCTCATGGCCTCGAAGCCGCCGCTACCTACCAGTCGGGTGTTGCAGTAATCAAGGTAGGAGTGGATGTCGATATGAACGCCCTGCGCAAGGCCCTCGCTGCTAAAGCTTGGCGACGCACCTTTGTCCAACAAAGTATGGACTTATCGCCAAATCAGATTCAAGTCTGCCTTGGCACTCAATGCTTTGCACCCGAGGATGATTTAGCCACCGCGATGCTTCCTATGTAAGTTCCTTAAAATTGAAGCCTCAATCAATACACACAGCTCATGTCCGAAAACCTTAACGATCTCTATCAAGGGATCATCCTTGATCACAACAAGCGCCCTCGCCATTATGGCGCGCTTGCGAATGCCACTCACGTGGCCGAAGGCTACAATCCGATCTGCGGGGATAGGATCGAAGTCTTTCTCCAACTTTCGGGGGATCAAATCGAGGCCATTCAATTCGAGTGCGCGAGCTGCGCGATTTGTAAAGCTAGCGCGTCGATCATGGCTGAGGCTTTAGTGGGACAAAGTATATCTTTTGGCGAGTCCATTCAAGAGTCGGTTAGCCGTATTTTAAAAACGGATACAGAAACGGTCGCCCATGATGTCCAAGGTGAGGTTGCAGCGCTCTCAGGCGTACGAAATTTTCCTGCACGGATTAAGTGCGCGACCTTGCCTTGGCACACCTATCAAGCTGCGCTACGCGGCGAGGCTAAGGCCGCGACAGAATAGTCTAATCCAAATAGACATCTTGATAGGGGTGGTAGTCGAGAATGTTAGGATACCAACCTTTGACGGCTTCGTCGATTAGTGTGCTACGCACGTAGAAGTAAATCGGGATAACGGGCATTTCATCGATCAATATTTTTTCGGCTTTTTGAAAGAGCGCAAAGCGGGCAGCGTGGTCTGACTCGGAGGCAGCTTGGCGAATCAAGTCGTCAAATGTGGACTCGCCCCAGTTACTGTGGTTGTTGCCGTTGTCGCTGGTCACAAGACTAAGAAAAGTGTTGGGGTCCACGTAATCACCGATCCATGCCGCGCGGACTATGTCGAACTTACGTGCCTTGCGTGTGGCGAGGTAGACCTTCCACTCTTGGTTGTAAAGGCCGATCTCGATGCCGAGCTCTTCTTTCCACATCTGCTGAATAGCCACGGCGATGGTAGCGTGTGACTCGCTGGTGTTAAAGAGTAGTTCGAATTTCGGAAAACCTTCGCCACCTGGAAAACCTGCCTCGGCTAGTAAGTGTCGAGCGAGATCTGGATCGTAGGGCAGTTTGGCTTCGGCTGTGTAGCCTCCCGTGTTGGGCGGAGTAAAATGGTAGGCGGGCTTTTGCCCTGCTTTAAGAACATGCTCGGTGAGTGACTCGCGATCGATTGAATAGGCGAGGGCTTTGCGCACGAGCGGGTCTTTTAGAGGACCGCGTTTGGTGTTGATCAGATAATAATAAACTCCGAGGTAGGTATCAAAGCGCATACGCTCGGGCTGATTTTCGCGATACCAGTCGATGCGGGGGATGGGCACGGTGCTGGTGATGTGGAGTTGGCCCGTGCGGAAGGCGCGCTCCTCCGTATCAGTTGCAATGGGGAGAAAGTGGATGCCGTTTAGCTGCACGGTTTCGGCTGCATTGTAGTAGGGGTTTTTGGTCACGTGGATGGAGTGATTAAGCCGCCAAGTCTCGAGCGTGAAAGGGCCGTTGCTCACCATGTTGCCAGGCTTCGTCCATTTAGAGATACGGGAGGTCATATCGCCGTTGGCAAGCACGGTCGGCTTATGTAGGGGGAACCATGTATAGTGAGTCGGCAGGCTGAGTAAGTAAGGGGTGGGAGCTTCCAAGTCGATAATGAGGGTATACGGTTCGGGCGAACTCAGACCGACTTCAGCGAAGTCAGAGAGTTCGCCTTTATTGAACGCTTCAGCGCCGCGTATACAGTATAGCATGTAGGCGTAGGGAGCGCCCATCGCGGGAGTGAGGATGCGCTCATAAGCGAATAGAAATGCTTCGGCGGTGAGTGGATCGCCATTGGACCAGCGAGCTTCGGGGTCGAGCTTGAAGGTGTAGCGAAGGCCGTCTTCGGAGATGTCCCAACTTAGGGCAACGCCCGGCTCGATGGCAAGGGTCTCGGGGTGCACCGTTGTGAGCCCTTCAAAGAGCGAAAGTAGAATGTAGTGCTCGGTTACGCCTGTGACGATGTGTGGGTCTAGTCCTTCCGGCTCAGTGCCGATCCCTATGTAGAGCTCCTGCTCGGCATTCCCCTTTTCAACGTTTGATTGGTTTTGTCCGCAGCCTGCTAGGCCAGCGCATGCAAGTAATAGAATGTAGAGTCGAAGGTGCATTTATACGAATAAGGCTTAGAGGATTTGTGTCGGCAAAACAAAAACAGGCTTGTTTATCTCTTTCGTAGACAAACCGTGCTGCGCTAGTCTAGGGGGTATTATTATGAATCTAGCTCCAGGACTGAAGCCTACAGTCAGGGTGATCGCCTCGCTGCATTCGGATAGTAAGTCTTTAGCATGCATTGAAGTTTATAGTCGATGAGCGGGCAAATCGGCGAGCTAACCTGCTCTTAAATTTACAGATATACTATTCCAGTATTGTGCCAACTCCCGATATGCGTTGACTGGAGATTAGCATGTCAGAAAATTCACAACCAAATAAGGGTCAACCGCAGCATGTCAATTTGCAACAGTTTGCTCACCAGTTCATGGCGGGTCTACAGCGCCATTTTGATATGCTCGCTTTTAATATGGTTGCTAGCGAGAGCGTTCAGGAGGACGCCTACAATAGCCGCGTGAACCTACCCAGAGTTATGCCCGCCGCTCAGCACCACCAGAACTTAGAGCAAATGCAGGCCTTCGCCCGAGATTTGTTAGTGCGCCAGGTGATCAACGACTGCATGAATCTTGCTGTGACAGGAATAAATAACGCACACTTTTTTCTCGCACTGGTCAAGATAACAAGGGCCAACTCGAGCGTTAGCCCCGAAGCGCAAAAAGAAGCCCAAAAAACTCAGCAAGCCTTCGTCCCCTCGCAGCTCGACGATAAGTTTAATCGCCTTGAGAAGGACTACGGCATCCTGTGTGAGCTGGAGGATAGTGTCATCTCGCTCGGCTTTATCATGCAAGCGCTTATGCAGCAGGGTGGTGTGCTCAAAGAACCGCAAGTCGATAAAAATGGTGAACTGGTGCTAGAGCTGAAGGCGGCCAAAGTCCTCAGTCGAGATGCCACCGCCGATAAGCCCAAGGTTAAGCTAGTCGATCAGCGCATAGTATTCAAAGAGGGTGACATGCTGACCTTTACCGATCGTGAGTTGCAGCTTATATTGATCACGATTGCCTCATTTGCAGACAGTTTGTTTAAGGCAGTTTCGCGCTACGCTAAATCGGTCAAAGACTCAAACGAATCGTAAGTTAGTTAAGGATTCAAGAGTAAGAAAGAAGAGAGCTGTTAAATTCACCAGCGAACTACATCTACCCTTTTTATCTCTTATCTCTCAGCTCTCTATCTTTAGTCCGGAATGTTCCACTACACCGTCATCGCGATTGGCAAAATGAAAAACAGCTCGCTTGCTATGCTCTGCGACGACTTTTTCCAGCGTCTGAAGCGGCAGGGCAACTTTGAGTTAATCGAGTTAAAAGACGGCGACGTTGAGAGCGAGGGGTTGCGTATCCTTGAAGCGCTCGCTAAGCGCAGCGACGCTCGCATTTACGCGATGGCAGAAGAAGGAACGACCCGCACTTCGCAAAGACTGTCCGATGAACTCTACGCTCTACAAGGTCGCCCCGCCATCTTCATCCTCGGTGGGGCCTACGGTTTAAGTCACACAGTCAAGGCACGTGCCGACGCACTTTTTTCCCTCTCGCCACTCACATTCACTCACGAAATCGCACGTATGCTCGTCTACGAGCAGCTCTACCGAGCCGTGGCTATCCAGACTGGCTCTAAGTATCACCACGAGTAGTAGAACCCTAGCCTGCGTGCTTGCTTGAGCCTTTATCGATTGACCTGAAAAAGACTTGGCGCTGACAACCCTTCTGGGAAAGTATTCCAAAAGTTAATTTACCGTAATGCCAAAAAATGTAACTTTCTATTTATACCGAATTGTCAATAAGCCTAGAACCTCAGTAGCACATGTTAATATTTAGAGCGTGGGTAGTGTCAGTTGGATAAAGTAAAAATGTATTCAGTCAGGTCGAATTCGCGTCTTAGCGAAACTTAAAGCAAAGAAGCAAGTGGCATAGCCCAATAAAAGATAAATAAATGAATACCAAAATGTATGTAGACAATCTGTCCTACGACGCAACCGATAGCGATATCTGCGAGCTTTTTGAAGCACACGATACCGTAAGTGACGTGTTCATCGTTAAAGACCATGAGTCTGGCCGCCTCTGCGGCTTTGCTTTTGTCTCGATGGAAACCCCTGAAGAAATGAATGCAGCGATCGAAGGTCTCAAAGGCGATGAATTTGCCGGTCGTGCCCTGACCAACAACGAAACACGTTCCCCCGAAGAGCGCCCACAGGGCGGCGGCGGTTATAATCGTGGCGGTGATCGTCTCGGACGCGGCGGTTATGGCGGCGGAGATCGTGGTGGCGACCGTGGCGGTCGCGACAAATACTAATTAACGACTCAGCTTCAGAATCATGCGGATTCAAAAAAATCACATTTAAACGGGGTTATGGAAACGGAGCCCTTTTTTTGGTGAGTCTTAGCGTAAAGTGCGAACACTTTCATTCCCACTTACCCCCAAATAGGTAGGCGAGCTAAACTTCTTCGAAGCGTCGCTCAAAGAGATCAACCAACTCACCGAGCATCCGCTCGGCATCTACAGCGGCACCTTCGGCACGCACGACAAGGTTGGAGCCTTTGCCGGCAGCCAGCATCATAAGGCCCATAATACTTTTGCCGTTGACCTGCTCACCGTCTTTTTCCACCCATACTTCGCCACTAAAAGTGTTGGCGATGCGTACGATCATGGCTGCAGGACGGGCGTGGATACCCATCTTGTTTTGGACAACGAGTATCTTGGTAGTCGCTTCGTTGCTTTCGTTGCTATCTGGTGTGCTCATGGATATTTATTTTTTTATAAAAAGTTACTGGTATTTATAGCAAGATATAATCCAAGGTTACCAAATTCATTCGAGAATCCATAGATATTTGGTAAGTTTCTAACGAAAATTGCCGTATGAAGTTTATCTTTGAGGTAAGCAGGGGGTCGCTTCTAAGAATATTCCGGAATCAGATCACTCTGGTGTCGCCATAGATTAGCATAATGTCCGCCTTGGTCGATTAGCGCTTCGTGCGAACCAGACTCAATTATCTGGCCTTGTTCCATGACCACTATCTTGTCCGCTCGTCGTACAGTGGAAAGTCGGTGCGCGATGACTAACACGGTACGCTTTTGTACGAGGCGATCTAGAGCTTCTTGTATCTTGCGCTCGGTGATCGTGTCAACGCTGGCGGTGGCCTCGTCGAGGATGACAAAGGGCGGATTTTTTAGTAATACACGCGCAATAGTCAGTCGCTGCTTCTCGCCTTGGCTCAAGCGGATACCTTTTTCGCCTATATTTGTGTCGAGACGCATTGGCAAGGCATCGACAAAGTCCCTAGAGCTCGCTTGATCCAGTGCGTCCATGATCTCGTCCTCCGTGGCATCCTCCTTGGCTAGAAGAAGATTATCGCGTACTGTTCCTTCAAAGAGGAAGGGGTCTTGGGCGACGTGCCCGACTTTATCATGTAGTTCATTGAGCTCAATTTGGCGGATGTCGACGCCTGAGAGTTTGATCGTGCCGCCGCCCACATCGTGGGTGCGCATGGCGAGATTGGCCACTGTAGACTTACCTGCGCCGGTGTGCCCAACGATTGCAGTGACTCGATTTGCTTCCAGCGTTAGATTGAATTGCTCTAAGATGGCAGGTCTTTCTGGATATTTAAAATGCACACCTTCGAAGCTTAGTTCAATTGGCTGATCGGGTAGCGGTTGGGGTGATCGCGGCTCTTCGACATCAACCTGCGCATCGAGTATTTCAAAAACTCGCACGCCTGAGGCGCGACCCGCGGCGATCAGGTGGTTCAATCCGTGCAACTGGGAGATAGGCTGGTAGAGCATGTTAGCCAAAAGAAAGAAAGCGATTAACTTGCCCATGGTAAAATCCGATGATTCTTGCAACACAAAGTAACCGCCAATAGCTACGATACTGAGGAAGCCGAGCTTTGTCACTAGATTAGTGACCGGGTGATAATTCGCCCAGCGATACATCGCTCGCAGGGTTTTATCCTTCAAAGTCTCTGCTTTGACCTCGAATCTAGCGGACTCGCGATCTTGAAGTCCGAAAGTCTGAATGAGGCGATTCCCTTGAATATCTTCAATCAACAGACTATTTAGATCTCCCGAGCTCTCTCGCACACCTTTCCAGATTACGCGAGATCCCTTCGAGTAATAGATACCCATAATTAGCAAGATTGGAACTGGCAGAAATACGAAGGATGCTAGGAAGGGTTGCAGATAAAAAAGATAAGCACTGATCATTAAGATCCGCAGTATAGCGCCTGTACTTTGTTCCGTGCCGTCTAGCAACGCGCGCTCGACAGCTGCCACATCTTCAATTACACGAGAAGAAATCTCGCCACTTTTGCGCTGGTCGTAGAATGAGACGGGCAAGCGCAGCAGTTTGCTGTGGAGGTCGCGCCTCATCTCTAGAAGGACACGTTGCTCTAGAGTATTGTTTACTCGGATACGTAGGCTATTAAAAATCTCACTGCCGAGGTAGAAAAGAGCGATTAGCCCGACCCCGTAAATGAGGCCGTCGAGCGCTCTCGTTGCTTTGAGTCCGTCGAAGATGCGTTGAATTGCAATCGGTACGGCCATCTCCATGGCCGCCATGCTCGCAGCAAGCCCGATCGTCAGCCAAAACAAGCCCTTATAGCGAAACAGGTAGGCGGAGACCCGAAGGATGGTGTTTTGCTGTCGTTTGTCTTTTTTTATACTCACATGCGTTTAAAGTCGATTTGTGATGCAAGCCTCAAAGCAGTGTCTTGGCAAATCAGAATGTAAATAAAAGGTTGTCAGGTCGAGTCTTCGTCCGCTTGTTTGCCTATCTCTTGGATTTATTTCTAATTCATAATTTTTAATTCCTAATTCTCACTATGTCCGTTCGACTTTATGTAGGTAACCTCTCTTTCGATGCCACTGCTGATGATCTCCGCGAGATTTTCGGGCAATGCGGTGAGGTCGAAGACGCGATCATCGTGACCCGTCCTAATGGCGGTCGTCCTCGTGGTTTCGGTTTTGTTACAATGTCCGAAGAATCCCAAGGCCAAGAAGCCATTCGCCAGCTCGATGGCCATGAGGTCTCTGGCCGCCAGCTCGTGGTTAACGTCGCCAAAGAGCGTCAAGAAAGCGACCGCACAGGCGATAGCGACTAGGTTTGAGCGGGGTGCTCCTTGACGTAAGCCCAGTAATTTTTGGCTATGGCCGATCGCCGTAAGTGCCTAGTATGTGGACGTACAACTGCTGGTCATGGTTTAGCCCTTAACCGGTTTTGGTAGCTTTAGCGCCAAGACCAGCGGGATAATTACTACGAGCGCACCAAAAAGGTAGGCACTTTGAGAGCCATAGATAAAGTAAACTAAGGCTGCTGTCAGTGGGCCTATCGCTCTAGCGAGCGAGCCAGCCGAACGGAATATTCCAAGATTGGTGCCCTGATCTGACTCGCTGGAGTAAAGTGATACGAGCGCACTAAGTGTAGGCGAGGCTAGGCCGATGGAGAATGCCATCAAGGTGAGCGCTCCAAAGAAAAGGTCTAGCTGTAAGGCCATAGCCAATGCTATAAAGGCGGCGACGCCAAAGGCGAGTCCAGCTATGGCCAGTCGCTTCTCGCCGACAGGATATGCGAGTCGGCGCACGATGCCACCTTGAACGAGCACCAGAATGAGTCCGATGAAGACGAAAATGCCTCCATTCTGTGCTGGCGTGAAGTCAAAGCGTTCGGACGCGAGAAATGTCAGCGTAAATTCCATCCCACTAAAGGCTAACATGTAGACCAAATACACGAGATTCGTGCGCCGCGTCGCGGGATCGGAGCATTTAAATATTCGGAAGACCGCTATCCCCTTACGCCCAGGGTTCGGCTCCCCACGCTTTTCTGCAGGAAGAGTTTCCTCGAAGAGCCGATAGACCCAGATTAAATTAATCGTGGTCAAAATCAAGCTGACTAGCGCGGGCATGGAAAAGGGGTTCACGCCGAAGGCCTTCAGCGCGGGCGCAATCACCGACAGATCGATCTTAGCTAGAAGACCACCGACGGCAGGCCCCACGATGAACCCCAGTCCAAAAGCGATCCCGATAATAGCTAGCCCACTGGAGCGCTTTTCGCGTGTTGTGCTATCAGCCACTGCGGCCGTTGCCACCGAAAGATTGCCCCCCATTACACCACCAAGCACTCGCGCGAGAACCAGCATCCAAAAGGATGCCGCAAAAAACCAAGCGATGTAACTCAAGGCCAGCCCGCTGATTGTGATTAACAGGACCTTACGCCGCCCGACTCGATCGGAATAGGCACCCCAAAGTGGCGCGCAGATAAATTGTAGGATCGAGTAGAGAGAACCGAGGATGCCGCCAAAAAGTACTGCCGTCATAAAGCGAGGATTTGTTGCACCACTACTTTCCGCCCAACCAGCGAGTGGCGCGATCAATAGCCCAAGCAGAGTCGAGCCCCCATCGCCGTTCGGTAGGTAATACTCGAGCATTGCTGGAAAAAGTGGGAAGATGATCGAAAACCCAACTAAATCCAGAAAAAGAGTCAGAAAGATGATGCCTAGGCGGCTATGGCTTTTGATGTTGGTAATCGTATCGGTAGTGTCGCTCATGCTCTACTTGATCTTAGTACTGCTCTTAAACTTACTCTCGCCCGGCGGTGAATCGATAGAAGATTAGGTTAATGAATTTCAGCATTGTTCCGGTTCACTTCGCGCCTGGTCTTGTCGCTGCGCTCGGAATAGCGTTTCCTATCCGTGTCCGAATTTTTTCGAAAGTGCCTCGTGCACATTCGTGGGGATTAACCTGCGCTCCCGATCGGTAAACTTAAAGACCTGTTTGACTAGATTTGAGCTGGTGAAGAAAAATTGTTCATTGGGCATGAGGAAGATCGTTTCGATCGAATCGTCGAGATGGCGGTTCATCTGCGCCATTTGGAACTCGTGCTCGAAGTCTGAAACCGCCCGCAGTCCACGGATAAGCGCCACCGCTTTTTTCTCTTTCGCCAGATCGACGATTAGACCGTCAAAGGCGATGACCGATATATTTGGGCGATCCGTTAGGTTTTCCTCGATCATATGAACTCTCTCTTTACTTGTGAAGAGGGGATCCTTAGCCGCGTTGCGCGCCACCGCCACAATAACCTTGTCGAAGATGTGCCGCGCGCGGTTGATCACATCGAGGTGGCCATTAGTAATCGGGTCGAAGGACCCCGGATAGATACCGATTTTCATAATTCTGCGATTCAGTGCATCTACGGCACGAAGTCCAACATATTAAGTAAACTGCCTAGAGCAGAGTTGACAGTAATTGATTTAAAGGCGTTATTTTTATTTTTTATAAAACTGATTAAATTTAGTTAACATCCCCATGTTATACAACCCCCCTCGTCTTTATTCGCTGAGTAAGCGCCAACAAGGATTCACCTTGATAGAGCTTCTGATGGTCATTACCGTGATTCTGATTCTTGCTGGCATTACCTTTGGTATTTCACGCGGCGTTCAAAACGCTCAGGCACGCACCAAGGCTAAAGCTGAGTTAGCTGTCATCTCTCAGGCTTTGGAGACTTACAAAAGTAAGAACGGAGATTATCCTTGGATCAGTGTAAGCAACGTTTCCAACGAAAAAAATGTAAAAGATGCAGCCCACGGTGTTATGAAAACATTGGTTGGTTGGCAATCAGTTACCGGAACGCAAGAAGGTGCTGCTGATTCTCAAACAGGTGTGATTTTTCGAAAACAACAATCTACATTAGACGTCAGCAAGCTGTCTTTAAGCCAAGATTGGCCCGACCCAGAATCCGAGGTTGAGACCGCACCTAGCTTGAGCACCTACTTTACAGATCCATGGGGAAACGCATATGTTTACCTCTACAAAGATCCTTCCAGCCTTTCGAAATGGGAACGTTATGGATATATATTATTTTCGCGAGGGACCGATGGTGCGGCCAGCTCATCCGGACTCGATGAGAGCACTGGTGCGATTGTCACTTCGCCCAAAGTTTCTGCATTTAAAAATCAGGACGATAACATCGATAACATTTACGCAGGAGAATAATTTATGAATAAAAATAAAAAAATCTCAGCTTTTACTTTGATTGAGCTACTTATGGTTATTGCCATTATCGGCATTCTGGCTGGTATTCTGATTCCCACGGTTGGAGCCGTCAGGACACAAGCCAATTTAGCAGCCTCCAGAGCCCAGCTTTCAAATTATGTGAATGCAATTCAAATGTTTAAAGGGGAATACGGTTTCCTTCCCTTTGTTTCAGGGAGTTCTGACGAGAAAGTCAACCTATCAAGTGTGAGTGAATGTAAGGAATTTATGGAGACGCTTTCTGCTCGGAGTTCTACAACTGGAAGAATACTTACTACACCTGTAGGTGGTAACCGCCGCTTAATCTCTTTTCTCACTTTTTCAGAGTCCGAATTTTTTCTAGATGACAATGATCAGGTCGATCCTACTCAGATCGCTGATCGTTTTAATAACACAAAAATCACTATTGTTATCGACGGTAACGGTGATCAGAGAGTTACAGTCAAAGACTCTAACGGGAGAAATAAAGAAATTAGGGCGCTTGTTAGTGCCTACGTGGAGGATAATGATGACATTGGCGCTCCTCGGTATTCATTAGCTGATTAGCAAATGTACGGATCTCCCATGAACAGAAAATCTGCATTTACCTTAATTGAACTACTTGTCGTCATCAGTATTATACTAATCGCTTCGTCTATCATCTTTATTGGTGGAGATGGTGGAGAAGGCGCAAAGTTAAGTTCTTCCCAGCGCATTATTTCTGGTATCGCGCAGGGTGCACGTGGACAGGCGATTCTTAAAAATGCGACGACGCGTCTAATTATTTATTCAGATTTAGCTTCGAATAAAGATGAGGAAAAGAAGTTGCGTTACTTTGGTATTGTCTACGAAGACAATGCTAATCCAGGACGATGGTTTGCCGCAACCCAGGGAACGTATCTGCCGGAGGGTATTTATTTTAATAAAATCTTAAGCCAAGGTTGGCCTGGTAGCACCATGAACCTAGACTATCCTCGCCTCTCAGCTCAATCGGGAGGGTCCGAGCAATACTATTATTACGAGTTTAACCGGAACGGAACAATGGCTACAAATTACGACAACACTTGGTTGGCTGTTCAGGCTGGTAACTTGAAGCCAAACAGCGGCGGCGTGCTTGAAGTTGACTTTGCAGAAACTGAAAATGAAGGCCTGAAGGCTGCATTAATTTTTCGTCGCGTAGGAACCACAACTCTTGTGAGTGATCCGGCTGAGATCTAGTAAACTTTTTTATGAACTCATCTAAGCTCTCTCAATGTCCCGCATGTGCGCGGAGTAAATACGGCTTCAGCCTGATCGAAGTTGTCTTAGCGATCGGTATCTTTTTGGTGACTGTGCTCGCACTGGTCGGACTGCTTGGGCCGACCCTGCAGTCTGTCGACGAGGTAGAGAAAACCGACGAAATTGCTTCCGTGGTTAATACGGTGAACGCCTTCCTTCAGAGTTCGCCTGATATTGCAGTTGGAAGCCAATCAAAATTTGAAACGATCTACGATGCGATTAGTAATAATAGTAACAGTGAAGCGACGATATTTGTTTATCGATATTATGATAACAAAACTGATCCCGATAATGAAACAATTGCTCTCGAAGTGGGCTTTGCTACTGGAGAGCCTGTTAATGTTAGGGCAAAAGTTAATCAGCCAGCTACAAACCCGGCAAATTTTGCGGATGCTGCAGGCCCAATCTACCGTGTGGTTCTGTCTGCATCTTCAGTTACGCCTGCGGTGCTGCGATCCCCGGACCGCAATGGTGACGGTATATACACACTATCAGCGGGTGTTGCGAATTACCCTGAAGGATATCTGGCTATGGAAGTTCGTATATACCCCGAAAACCCACCAGGGCCGAGCGGCAATTTTAACACTGCGACTAATTTGACTGCTCTCAAAGACATTGAACCACTCTTTACATACAACACTGCGGTAGTTCGTTAGTAAGATTTGAAAATGAAAACATTGAATTTGAGCCGTGAAAGGAAGTATCAAAACGCGTTTACGTTGATCGAAATAATGGTCGCGACGGTCGTCATGATTGTGCTTACTGGACTAGTTATCCAGATCACGAGCGAAGTGCTTAAAGTGTGGAATCGTACCACGGGTAAGCTTTCGGCGAATGCCGAGGCTCGTATCGCTATGGATTTGCTCACGCAAGAT
This sequence comes from Puniceicoccaceae bacterium, assembly GCA_022448605.1. Classification (GTDB taxonomy): domain Bacteria; phylum Verrucomicrobiota; class Verrucomicrobiia; order Opitutales; family Coraliomargaritaceae; genus Thalassobacterium. The sequence continues at coordinate 52,503 of JAKVCM010000007.1, forward strand.
CTTGAGACTGCTGTTTTCCGTAACAATGGTCAGCGATGGTTAGAAGCGCGTCAATTGGATCTGGGTGATCCACTTACGGGCGCTAATTTTAAAACCACTGAACTCCGTGTATTTTCTCCTGCTCTCGATCGAGTAGACGGCCCGGGTGATATTTGCGGTATCTCCTATCTTCTTGATTACCGTAATCCTATCGATGGTAGCGTTGATGGTGACCGAACTTTTGTCCTTTATCGTCATTTAGTTGATCCTAAGACGACCTTCGAGAATTTGATGGGGGAACCGCAGCAGAATAAGTTTAATAACACGGAATGGAATGCGGATTCTACGCGAGACACGGGAAATAATTATTTGGTTTCAAACATAGTCGACTTCCGTGTAGATTTTTATGTTGAAGAAGACGGTGATAGCAACACTCCACGATTAGTCTCAGGGGATGTCTTCTTCGGTGGAACCGATTCAACTGTTGGCACGAGCGCTACGAATCCTGCGCAAGCTCAATTTGCTAAACCCCTTGCTTACGCAGAGATCACATTGACAGTCATTTCTGATGAAGTGCTAAGTGTCATTCAAAATGATGTCTTGGCACAAACAGGTTTCAATAATTGGCGCGAATACATAAGTGCCAATAGCGAAGTTTTTACCCGTCGCGTCAACTTTCTCGCTAGTCCACTCTAGTACTCAATTTCATTAGTTATTGGAGTGCTATCTTGTGTTGAATCGGGCATTAAGAGAGAGGTTTTTTATTTTTTTTAATCAATGTCGCGAGCAAGTAGGACATCGTCGGGCGCTATAGATACTTTAATTTCTCGCCCTAGGAAATCGAGTAAGATTTGAATACGATTTTGAGTGGACATTTGAGCTAAAACCTTCCCATTAAGCCCTTTAAGTGAACCGGTAATGACTTCAATCTCCGCGCCCGGTAAAATGCTTAGATCAGAGGCTTCGATCATATCTTCAGTTAGGCTGGCCTTGAGATCTTCGATCACATGTTTGGGAATAATACGCCGCTCTCCTAGTTCGACCATCCGAGTGATGCCTTGGCTATGAACAACTTGTCTCGAATGCGCGTGGAATTTAAATTTAGCAAAAATATATCCAGGAAACATCGCTTCGACGAAGCGCTTTTTACCAGTACGGGTCTTTTTGATTTGGCTGATGCGTGGGCAGAAGACTTCAATTTCGTCCAAACGGTCAAGTATAGCTGCCGCGATATGCTCACGCTTCGTTTGCGTGCGTAGACAAAACCATTCTTTAGGCTCTTTCTTATTCTTTGGTTCGTCAGCCATCGTCAATTGATTCGTTTGTAAATTTTTTGACACTATATAGTATATACTGATAATTTCTCACGACTTCGGCGAAGAGACAAAACTTATTTTCCTGATCTCTAGTCGGGACGCTTAAAACGGCGAGCAGGTTTTTTATCGCTGCCACTAGAGTGATAACTACCAGCAGGTTTTTTGAACTTAGCTCCAGCAATTTTGCTCTTGGTTTTGAAGGGACGCTTATGCTTGCCACCTTCGTTCCACTTGCCATCGCCGCCACTCTCGTTGCCGCGCTTTTGGTAGCTACCGCCGCCGTGTTTCTTTTTGTAACCCCTTCTATAGCCACCCTTATAGCCGCTACCTTTTTTACCGCCACTTTTACCGCTTTTTCGCTGAGGGTTGGGGTCGAAGGCTTCGTTGTCTTCGGCGATTTTTTCACCTTCGCGTCCTTCGTCTTTGCCGAGAAGATCAAAGAGGGCGCTGGCGATGTCGGTCGGTGTGTGGCCGGCGTCGAGCAAACGATCGACGAGGTCATCATGGCGCTTGAAGGATCCTGTTTCGAGTGAATAGCGTATTTGATTGAAAATTTTATCTGCCTTGCGCCCTTCGACATCCTCAAGGCTTGGGATCGGCATGCGCTTCACAACTTGTCGTGTGTAGCGTTCAATTGCCTCAAGACGGTAGATGTCTCGCCCGTAAACGAAGGTCACGGATTTGCCTGAGCGCCCTGCGCGGCCGGTGCGGCCAATGCGATGGACATAGTCTTCAGGATCGTAGGGAAGGTCGTAGTTGAAGACGATATCGACGTCGTAGATGTCAAGGCCGCGTGCGGCCACGTCAGTTGCTACGAGTAGTTCGACGGAGCCATCTTTGAAACGTTTGATGACGCGCTCGCGATTGGCCTGTGTAATGTCCCCGTGAATACGGTCGGCCACGTAGCCACGTGCCGTGAGTGCCTCAGTGGCGTCCTCTACCATCTGTTTGGTGTTGCAGAAAACGATGCCACGCGGCTTGGTCTCTAGGTCGAGTAAACGGCAGAGAACTTCAATCTTCGAGCGGTTCCTTACTTCGTAGTATTTCTGCTCAATCGTATCGACGGTCAGTGCTCTGTGTTCGATCGAGATTTCTTGTGGGTTTTTACTGAAGTTACGGATGAGACCCTCGACGCCGCGGTTCATTGTAGCGGAAAAGAAAAGTGTCTGACGATTTTCGGGCATATCGCCGAGGATGATTTCCATATCCTCGCGAAAGCCCATGTCGAGCATACGGTCGGCCTCGTCGAGGATGCAAAGGCTGATGGCGTCGGTGCTGAGAGTCTTGCGACGAAGGTGATCCATCACGCGACCGGGCGTGCCAACGACGACATGGGCACCTTTGCGCAGGGCACGCATCTGGCGGTCGATTGGTGCGCCACCATATACGGGCACCGAGGTGAAGCCCTTGAGCGCAGAGGCAAGACGATTGATCTCCTCACAGACTTGCACTGCGAGTTCACGAGTCGGGCAAAGTACGAGCACTTGCGTTTGTTTGAGATCGACATCAATCATGTTGAGCGCGGGGAGACCGAATGCAGCTGTCTTACCCGAGCCAGTTTGTGAGAGACCAACGAGATCTTTGCCTGATAGGGCTGCAGGTATAGTCTCTGCCTGAATCGGGGAGGGTGATTCGAACCCGAGGCGATGAATACCTTCGATAAGTTCGGCGCGAAGGCCGAGGTCTGTAAATTTCGTGTTCATAGTATCTGTGTCTTTGCCCATAGACCGGGCGTTTTACCGATACTTGGGCTCTAGGCGGAATTAGCCTGCTATTCGAAGCTTTCTCTGAGTGAGGCGCAGGGCTTTGACAGGTCAATGCCAGATGACAAGAATTAAAAGCCTCGCTTTGACCTTGATTTGTTGCTCAATCAGATACTATGGCTGATTTATGTCCGATTTGTGTAAAATAGCCGCTTTTTATCACTTCACCGAGTTACCCGACTACGATGCATGGGCGGAGAGCATGGTCGAACACGGACTCAAGGTGGGGCTACGCGGGACCTTGATTTTTGCCCCCGAGGGTGTGAATTCGACCTGCGCAGGTTCGCCCAAGGCAATTGACGCGACCATTGCCTTACTCCAGTCCGATGCGCGCTTCGAAGGGATTTCGGTCAAATACTCTTACGCTGATTTTAATCCTTTTCCAAAATTTAAGGTAAAGAAGAAGCCTGAAATTGTCACCTTTCGTCAAGAGGGGGCTGACCCGCGAGAGCTTGTGGGCACTTACCTTGAACCAAGGGAGTGGAACGACTTGATTAGCGACCCCGAGGGCATCACCGTCGATACGCGCAACGACTATGAGTTCAATGTCGGGCAGTTCAAAGGGGCAATTAATCCAAAAACGGACGATTTCACCGAATTTGCCGAATTTGTGGACGAGCACCTAGCCTCGAAAAAGGACAAGAAGATTGCTATGTATTGCACCGGGGGTATCCGCTGCGAGCGTTCGACCGCTTATCTAAAGAAAAAAGGCTTCAAGTACGTTTATCACTTAAAAGGTGGAATTTTACGCTATTTGGAGAAAATGCCCCAAGATCAGAGCCTTTGGGAGGGCGATTGCTTTGTTTTCGACTATCGTGTGGCGGTCGACCATGAGCTCAAGCCCGCCAAATGGAAGATTGATCCCGAGACTGGTGACCCAGAGCGTATGTCAGACGACGAAATCGAGAAAATAGCTGATCGTCGTCGAAGTGGAGCTATTTTTAACAAGCCTTACACTGTATGATGCAATTTTCTGGCGAAAAGGGGTTATATCATAGTATTACATGCAGCCTAAAATGACTTGCATATTCTGTAAGGGTTGGGAGACGTCTAATCTGTATTAAATCCACCCGCTTATTAGCGTCTAGCCCGCTAAAACACTGATTTCTGATGTTGATTTATTTTTAGAAATAAGTGTTGACTGAGTAGAGGGCTGGAGGCAATTTCGCGAGTTTTCCAAAATTCAACCCCTCATATGGTAGGATTTCCGGCTTATTACATTCTATATCATCAATTTGCGATGTGCCCTTGTAGCTCAGTGGTAGAGCGCATCCTTGGTAAGGATGAGGTCGGCGGTTCAATCCCGCTCGAGGGCTCCATCGCGTCAAATAACAAACCATTAATCAATCTCTCATTACTAAATAACATCAATCATGGCTAAGGAAACATTCGAAAGAACAAAACCACACGTCAATGTCGGCACTATCGGTCACATTGACCACGGTAAGACAACTACAACTACTGCTATCCTCAAGGTGCAATCAGACAAAGGACTCGCTGAGTTCAAGTCATACGCTGACATTGCTAAGGGTGGTACAGTTCGCGACGCTACTAAGACAGTGACTATCGCAGTTGCTCACGTTGAGTATGAGACTGAAAAACGTCACTATGCTCACGTTGACTGCCCAGGACACGCTGACTTCGTTAAGAACATGATTACCGGTGCTGCCCAAATGGACGGCGCGATCCTCGTTGTTTCCGCTGCAGATGGCCCAATGCCTCAAACTCGTGAGCACATCTTGCTTGCTCGTCAGGTGGGTGTTCCAACAATCGTCGTATGGCTAAACAAGGTTGACCTTCTCGATGATGAAGAGCTTCTGGAGCTTGTTGAAATGGAAGTCCGTGATCTCCTTTCAAAGTATGAATACCCGGGCGATGATATCACTATTGTTCGTGGTTCTGCAACTGCTGCCCTCGAGGGTAAGCCAGGCGGAGCTGAGTCTGTAGCGGCTCTCATGGATGCTATTGATGCAGATATCGATGAACCTGCCCGCGAAATTGATAAGCCACTCTTAATGTCTGTTGAAGACGTTTTCTCCATCACTGGTCGTGGCACAGTAGCCACTGGTCGTATCGAGCGTGGTGTCGTTAAGGTCGGCGAAGAAATCGAAATTGTTGGAATGGGCGACACTCAAAAAACAACCGTGACTGGTGTTGAGATGTTCCGTAAGCAACTCGATCAAGGTATGGCCGGCGACAATGTGGGTATTCTTCTTCGTGGTGTTGACAAGGATGCTATCGAGCGTGGTCAAGTTATTGCAAAACCCGGTTCGATCACTCCTCACACAACTGCTAAGGCTGAGCTCTACGTCTTGTCTAAGGATGAGGGTGGCCGTCATACACCTTTCTTCGATGGCTATCGTCCTCAGTTCTTCTTTGGAACTGCTGACGTCACTGGCATCATCAAGTGCCCAGAGGGTGTTGAAATGGTTATGCCTGGTGATAATCTTACCGTTGAGATCGATCTCGGTAAGAAGATTGCTATGGAAGCTGGCCAGCGTTTCGCCATCCGCGAAGGTGGTCGCACTATCGGTGCAGGTCGTGTAGCTGAAGTGATCAAATAGATCACCTTCACTTCACAGTTTCTAGTTTTTCGCCGAGGGCTCTCTATGGGTCCTCGGCTTCATTGTTATTTTATAGATTATAGTCCAAAATTCACAGGAGAGTAGTTCAATTGGTAGAGCAACGGTCTCCAAAACCGTAAGTTGTGGGTTCAAGTCCCTCCTCTCCTGCCAGTTTTACTAATTTTAATGAAAAATCCATTCACAAGCATACGTCTCTTTTACAAAGAGATGATGACCGAACTTAAGAAAGCTACTTGGCCGACAAAGACCGAGCTCCGTGATTCGACGATTATTGTCCTTATCGCGACCGCTATTCTTGGTTCCTACATTGCGCTCATTGACTTCTCACTCATGAATGGTGTCGAGCTTCTGACATCCTGGGTTAAATAGCCTTCTATCCAACTAAGACCTACAACTTAAAGTTTTCGCACCGTTCCCACTCTATTTACCCGTCTCTAGAATAAATCAATGTCAGATTCTTCTTCAATCACAGGTCCTAACTGGTATGCTGTTCAAACTCTCTCTAACCAAGAGGGAAAGGCTAAGAAATATCTTGATAAGTTTATCGCAATCGAAGAGATGGATGACTTTGTCTTCGACGTGCTCATGCCTACCGAGCAAATCACCGAAGTAAAGGCTGGGAAGAAGAGTATCAAGACCCGAAAATTTTATCCAGGCTACATCTTCGTCAATATGCGCCTATATGATGATGACGGCAATTTATTGCAGAAACCCTGGTATTTCGTCCGTGAAGGTCAGGGCGTCATCAATTTTGTTGGCGGTGACCGCCCGACTCCATTGAAGAAAAGCGAAATCGATCGCATCCTTAATCAAGTCGAAGAATCCGAAGGTAAAGAAAAGCCGAAGATTGAATATGAAATCGGTGAAATGGTCAAAGTCAACGAGGGTCCCTTCGCGAACCTCGTTGGCAAAATTGAGGAAATTGACCCAGACCGGGGCAAGCTCAAAGTTTCCGTATCTATTTTCGGGCGTTACACGCCTGTCGAACTTGAATACTGGCAAGTCCAGAGAACAGAAGAAAGCTAATCAGACATGTCTAAGAAAATCACAGGTCAAATGCGTTTACAACTGCCAGCCGGCGCTGCAAATCCCGCACCTCCTGTCGGTCCCGCACTCGGTGCGCAGGGAGTTAATATTATGGGGTTCTGTAAAGAATTCAATGCCAAGACTAAGGATCAAGCAGGCATGATTTTGCCCTGTGTCATCACGGTCTACGCAGACCGTTCTTTCAGCTTCATCCTCAAGTCGCCACCCGCTGCTATTCTTCTGAAGAAGGCTGCGGGTATCGCTAAAGGCTCAGGTGTTCCTAATAAGGACAAGGTCGGTAAGGTCACTCGCAAGCAAGTCCTTGAGATCTGCGAAATCAAGAAGGCCGATCTAAACGCTAAAAACGAAGACGCTGCTTTCAACATCATCGCAGGCACTGCTCGTTCCATGGGACTCGAAGTCGTAGGCTAGTTTCGCAATCAATTTTCGAGAAAGCCGCTCTGGTTTTCCGTTTCACTACAATAGAGATATAATAATGGCCACCCAGCAAATTAAGGGAAGCAAACGCTATCGTTCTTCAGTCGAAATGACTGATCAAACGAAGACTTACTCGGTCGAAGAAGCGTCTGCGTTACTCAACAAACTACCTAAGGCGAAGTTCGACGAAACCGTCGAAGTTTACGCCCATCTCGCAGTTGATCCTAGAAAGAGTGATCAGATGGTTCGCGGCACACTTCAGCTTCCTCACGGCAGTGGTAAGACTGTGCGTGTGATCGTCTTCACTGAAAACCCGGAAGAAGCTCTCGCTGCTGGTGCAGAAGAAGCAGGTCTCGATGAATTGATCGAGAAAGTTACCGGAGGATGGATCGATTTCGATGTCGCGATTTCTACCACTAGCGCCATGAAGAGCGTCCGTAAGGTCGCCCGTGTGCTGGGTCCCCGTGGCCTTATGCCCAACCCAAAATCTGGTACTGTGACTGATGACATTGTAGAAGGCATCAACCTAGTTAAAGCTGGGCGTGTCGAGTTCAAGATGGACAAGACCGCCAATGTCGCCGTCATCGTCGGTAAGCGCTCCTTCACTCCTGAGCAAATTACGGAGAATACGATTGCAGCTGTCAATGCCCTCAATGAACAACGCCCAAAAACTTCTGTCGGTAGATACATCAAGAGTCTCACTTTGAGCTCGACGATGAGCCCTGGACTCGCAGTAGACATCGCTGATTTTAACAAAGCTTAAAGGGGGATACATTACATGAGACCAGAAAAACAATATCTCGTTGAAGAGGTTAACAATCACCTTAACAAGTCCGATTACGTATACCTAACGAACTATGAACGCATTACTGTTGATGAAATTGCTGAACTCCGCGCACAACTTTCTGAGCACGAAGCTGAGTTCCACGTTGTCAAAAACAGCATCTTCGGAGTCGCTGCAGCGGCTAAAGAGCTACCCGATATGGGCGAGTATCTTACCGGACAGACCGCAATCGTTGTAGGTGGTAAGAATCCATCAGGAGTCGCCAAGATCATCGGCGATTTCTTCAAGAAGAAGGAGAAAGTCGAAATGAAAGCAGGCATCGTCAATGAGCGTGCCATTACTAAAGAAGAAATCAAAGCCCTTGCAAAACTGCCAGGTCTCGAAGTGCTCCGTGCACAGCTTCTCGCCTTACTCACCCAACCTGCGACTGGATTCGTCCGTGTCATCAACGCTGCACCACAAGGCCTTCTCAATGTCTTGCAGGCGAAAGCCCGCAACTAAAACGTTCATAAACCTTAAATTTAAATCATTTAGCCGCCCATTCTATAAGTGGCGGCCCAAAATAAACCAAAAATCCAATAATAAGGTTAGGAGAAATTTATCTCTTAAATATCCCGATTTTCGGGGTGCTAACCAATTGAAAGATAAAATAACATGGCAATCACAAAAGAAGAAGTCGTCGAATGGCTCTCCGCGCAAACAGTGCTCGAAGTAGCTGATCTAGTTAAAGAACTCGAAGAGAAGTGGGGCGTTAGCGCTGCTGCTCCTGTCGCTGTTGCCGCTGCTGGCAGTGCCGCTGCTGGCGGCGATGCTCCGGCAGAAGAAAAAGATGAGTTTGATGTCATCATTAAGGCTGCTGGCGCTAACAAGATCGCTTCCATTAAAGAAGTACGCGCTATCACAGGTCTAGGCCTGAAAGAAGCTAAGGATCTCGTTGAGGGTGCACCTAAGCCCGTTAAGGAAGGTTGCTCCAAGGACGAGGCTGAAGAGGTCAAGAAAAAGCTCGAAGCTGCTGGCGCTGAAGTCGAACTTAAGTAATTTTCTTACAATTCCGATTATACTTAATCATCGAACATTTCCGCAGTTAGGTAAGCTCATCCAAATCGGGTGAGCCCTGCCTAGCTGTTTTTTGCATTTCCGCCATTTAGCCCAAACGAGCGACCTTGGCAAACTCTAAAAACAATCAAATTATTAACCGTAACCCGGGACGTCCATTATGTCAAAGCGCTTAAATTTCGGTCAACTCAAGGAAGTTATCCAGCCACCCAATCTGATTGAAAATCAGGTTGATTCCTACAAGGAATTTTTACAAATGGACGTGGCTCCTAGTCAACGGGAGACCGTCGGCCTCGAAGCTGTTTTCTCTGAAGTTTTTCCCATCGAAAGCTACGACAGTCGTTGTCACCTTGAGTATGTCAGTTACAATGTAACACCTCCTCGGGAAACGGAGATCGAAGCGATTCGTGAAGGTGTTACCTATTCAGTCTCTCTTTATGTGAAGCTTCGCTTACGTGAAGAAGATCACATTAAGGACGAAGAAATTTACATGGGTGAGCTGCCTATGGTGTCCGAGCGTGGCTCGTTCATCATTAACGGGGCTGAGCGTGTCGTCGTCAGCCAGCTTCACCGATCGCCTGGAATCGCCTTCGAGGAAAGTGTCCATACATCCGGCAAGATTCTACACGCCTTTCGTATTATCCCTGACCGCGGGACATGGCTCGAGGTTCAGTTCGACCAGAACGACCTTCTTTATGTCTACCTCGATCGCCGCCGTCGTCGTCGTAAATTTCTCCTTACCACACTGCTCCGTGCCATGGGTTATGGTTCCGATGCGGAGATCCTTAATCTCTTCTACGATATGGATGAGATTACGGTGGCCGATGCTCTCAAGCGCGACTCTGTATCCAACCTCGTTCTGACAGAAGATATTGTCGATGCGGACAAGGGCGTCGTGCTTGCACGTGCTTTTGAGCCACTCACCAAGACGATCGTTCGTTCTTTCCAGAAAGCTGGACTGAAGAAGGTCGTTGCGATCGATACGACTGTCGATGACGGCGCGATTATCCGCTGTCTCAAAAAAGATCCGACTCAAAATGAAGAGGAAGCGCTTAAGGATATTTACAAGCGTCTCCGTCCTGGCGAGCCGCCAACAACTGCGAACGCTAAAGCGCTTCTTAAACGCCTCTTCCAAGATCCACGCCGCTATGACCTCGGTCGAGTCGGTCGTTACAAGTTAAACCAAAAGCTTAAAATGGACACCGATCTTGAATTCCGCGTGGTCGGCGCAGGGGATGTGGTTGAAGCGACTAAGTATCTCTCTCGCCTGAAGCGTGGGGATGGCACACTCGACGATATTGACCACTTGGGTAGCCGTCGTGTGCGCACTGTAGGTGAACTCTTGGCCAACCAATGTCGCGTCGGCCTCGCCCGCACTGAGCGCTTGGTCAAAGAGCGTATGACTCTCTACGATCAAAGTGTCGATTCGATCAGCCCTCAAAAACTGATCAACCCGAAGGCACTTAGCACAGTGATTCGTGATTTCTTTGCTCGCAGTCAGCTGTCTCAGTTCATGGACCAAATCAACCCATTGGCCGAGCTGACTCATAAACGCCGTCTCTCCGCACTTGGACCTGGTGGTCTTAATCGTGAGCGGGCTGGTTTTGAAGTTCGCGACGTTCACCCATCGCATTATGGTCGTATCTGCCCGATTGAGACTCCTGAAGGTCCCAATATCGGTTTGATCAACTCTCTTTCGCTCTACTCGCGTATCAACGAGTTCGGCTTCATCGAGACTCCTTACCGCAAGGTGGTCAATGGTAAGGTGCTTGACGACGTTGAGTATCTGAACGCTGATCAAGAAGAGCCTTACATGATTGCTCAGGCCAACTCCGAGCTGGATAAGAAAGGGAACCTAGTAGGCACACGGGTGACTTGCCGCAATCAAGACGAGGTGCTTGAGATCGATCCGAAAGAAGTTCACTACATGGATGTTTCACCGAAGCAGCTTGTTTCGGTTGCAGCGGGCCTCATTCCTTTCCTCGAACACGATGACGCCAATCGTGCGCTCATGGGATCGAATATGCAACGTCAAGGTGTGCCTCTCCTTCAGTCTGACTCCCCATTCGTGGGCACCGGCATTGAAGAGCGCGTTGCGATCGACTCCAAGACAGTTGAGATCGCTGACATAGATGGCATCATCGCTCAAGTCGATGCCAACCGAATCGTTTTAACTAAAGATGGCGAAATTCCTGTAAAAGCCAAGGACATCAAGACCGACGCAAAGAAGGACATCTTTGTCTACGATCTTCGTAAGTTTATGCGTTCCAATGCGGGCACATGCTTTAATCAAAAGCCAATTGTTTCTCGTGGAGAGCCTGTAAAGAAAGGCCAAATCCTTGCGGATGGTGCTTCGACTCAAGATGGCGAGCTTGCCATTGGTCGTAATATCCTCGTGGCTTTCATGCCGTGGAATGGTTATAATTTCGAGGATGCGATCCTGATCTCTGAAAAGATCGTCAAGGATGACATCTTTACATCGATTCATGTAGACGAGTTCGAGGTGACTGCGCGTGATACTAAGCTCGGCCCTGAAGAAATCACTCGTGATATTCCTAACGTTGGTGAAGAGGCTCTTAAGGATCTCAACCACGACGGTGTCATCCGTGTAGGAGCTGAGGTTAAACCTGGCGACATCCTTGTCGGCAAGATTACTCCGAAGTCTGAAACTGAGCTAGCTCCTGAAGAGAAACTGCTTCGCGCCATTTTCGGCGAGAAGGCAGCTGATGTTAAGGACACCTCTTTGGTCGTTCCTTCGGGCGTTCGCGGTATCATTATGGATATCAAAGTTTCTGCACGAGTCGATGGTGAGCCCGAGCAAATGTCAGCCTCCGATCGCCGTCGATCCGTGAAGAAGATCAACGAATCTTACCGTTCTCAGAGTGACAAGCTTCGTGAAGATCTGACTGAAGCTCTCTCCAATATCTTACTTGGTGAGAAAATCCCGCTCGATGTAAAGAACGGTGAGTCCGGTGAAATTATCATTCCTGCGAATCGGAAGATCACTAAGACTTTACTTCGTCGTCTCGCAGCCGTCTCCAAAGATATCGAGATCGATCCCTCTCCAGTAAAGATCAAGATCATGGAGATCGTCAATAATTACCAAGGTAAGTTTGACGAAGTCGACTACGAACGTGAGCGCAAAATCGAAGGTATTGAGTCCGGTGAAGATGCGGATCAAGGTGTCGTCAAGAGTGTCAAGGTTTACATCGCTAAAAAGCGTAAGATGCAGGTCGGCGATAAGATGGCTGGACGTCACGGTAACAAGGGCGTGGTCGCTAAGATAGTTCCTGAAGAGGATATGCCTCACCTACCAGACGGGACTCCGATTGAAATCTGCTTGAATCCTCTCGGTGTTCCATCTCGTATGAATGTGGGACAAGTTCTGGAAACTCACCTCGGCTGGGCGTGTAAGAAGCTTGGCATAAAGGTGGCGACTCCAGTCTTTGATGGTATCTCTGAAGCCAAGGTTCGTGAATACCTCGAAGAAGCGGGTCTCCCATCCACTGGTAAGAGTATTCTCTATGACGGTCAGACTGGTGAAGCACTTAACCAGGAGGTCGTTGTTGGCTATATGTATATGCTGAAGCTCAACCACTTGGTTGCATCCAAAATCCACGCCCGTGCGGTCGGCCCTTACTCACTTATAACTCAGCAGCCGCTCGGTGGTAAGGCACAGTATGGTGGCCAGCGTTTCGGGGAGATGGAAGTTTGGGCCCTCGAAGCTTACGGCGCGGCCTTTACGCTTCAAGAACTGCTCACCGTCAAGTCCGATGATGTTGCAGGTCGAACACGCATCTACGAATCACTCGTTAAGGGTGATAATAGTTTACAAGCGGGAACGCCTCAGTCGTTCAACGTTTTGATGAAGGAAATCCAAAGTCTGTGTCTGGATGTTCGTCTCGGCTCTGAAGGGAAGTTCGAGCTCGACACTGCGATCGACGTTTAAGGGCCATCATTCAACATAACATAACAAAGAAAGTTTACTAAATGAGCAACGAAGTAGCACGCGACGTCCTAGGCTATGAGGCCACAAAACAATTTGACCGTGTCGGCATTACTGTCGCCGCGCCTGAAGCCATTCGCGAATGGTCTCGTGGTGAAGTCAAAAATCCCGAAACAATCAACTATCGCACATTCAAACCGGAGCCAGGCGGTCTTTTTTGCCAGCGCATCTTCGGTCCAGTTCGCGATTACGAATGCGCATGTGGTAAATATAAGCGCATCAAGTATAAGGGTGTGATCTGTGACCGCTGCGGGGTCGAAGTCACCGTATCGCGCGTTCGCCGTGATCGCATGGGCCACATCGAACTCGCCGTTCCAGTTTCACATATCTGGTTCTTAAAAAGCATGCCGTCCCGTTTGGGTCTCTTACTCGATATCACCGCTCGTAACCTTGAGCGCGTCATCTATTACGAGAACTACCTTGTGATCGATCCAGGTAAGACACCCCTCGAAGAGCGACAGCTCTTAACCGATCAAGAGTATATGCAGGCTCAAGACGAATATGGTGAAGATTCCTTTGTCGCTCGTATGGGGGCCGAAGCAGTCCGCGACGCTCTGGCACTAGTCGATCTTGAGTCAACAGTTGCCGAACTGCACGAGCAAATGCACGCCACTCGCTCAAAGCAGATCAAAAAGAAGATCTCTAAGCGTCTGAAGACAATCCAAGGCTTCATGGAATCAGGCACTCGCCCAGAGTGGATGGTTCTTGAAGTACTTCCTGTTATTCCACCAGATCTTCGGCCACTTGTCCCACTTGAAGGTGGTCGTTTCGCGACCTCCGATTTGAACGACCTTTACCGCCGTGTGATTAATCGTAACAACCGATTAAAGAATCTATTGTCTCTTAAGACTCCTGATGTGATTATTCACAATGAGAAGCGCATGCTTCAAGAAGCTGTCGATGCGCTCTTCGATAACGGTCGTCACGGTCGCGCTGTCACTGGTGCTGGCAACCGACCGCTTAAGTCGCTATCAGACATGCTTAAGGGCAAGCAAGGTCGCTTCCGACAGAATTTGCTCGGTAAGCGCGTCGATTACTCAGGTCGCTCCGTTATTGTTTCTGGTCCATCTCTCAAATTGAACCAATGTGGTCTACCCAAAAAGATGGCGCTAGTTCTCTTTGAGCCATTCATCATCCGACGACTTAAAGAGCTCGGCTTCGTTCACACCGTTCGCGGCGCGCGTAAGATGATCGAAAAACAATCTCCTGAAGTTTGGGACATTCTTGAGGAAGTCACCGAAGGGCACCCCGTTCTATTAAATCGTGCACCTACCTTGCACCGTCTTTCAATTCAGGCCTTCGAGCCTGTCTTAATTGAAGGCGATGCGATCCGCGTTCACCCACTTGTTTGTACAGCTTACAATGCTGACTTCGACGGTGATCAAATGGCGGTTCATGTGCCTCTCTCACTCGAATCAGTGATGGAAGCCAAGACACTGATGATGGCAACGCACAATATATTTTCACCTTCTTCGGGTAAACCGATCTTGACGCCTTCGCAGGATATCGTGATGGGTTCTTATTTCCTCACTCTTGACCCACCTGCCGTGCCAGCAGATGATCAGCGCTTGCCTTTGGTCGTCGATGCCGATGAGTTGGATACAGCTGTGAATGACGGAGCACTCAAAGTGCACGATTTTATCAACTTCATTAATCCAGATTACCAAAAAAATGGCACCGTCTACGGCAACTCTGAAAAGAAGATTATTCGAACTACAGTTGGTCGTGTGATCTTCAATACCATTTGGCCGAAAGAACTTGGATTCATCAACTTCCCGATCCCTAAAGGCAAGTTAGGCGATATCATTCTCCAGACCTATAACACCGTAGGGCGCGAAGAGACAGTAATCACTCTCGACCGCCTAAAGGATATAGGCTTCAATATGGCTACCCGTGCTGGTGTTTCGATTGGTATCGATGACATGATTATTCCACCGGCCAAGATAGCCATCGTGAAAGCTTCTCGTAAGAAGATTGATGAAGTCGAAGGCCAGTATAAGAAAGGTATCATTACTGAGGGAGAGCGTTATAATAAGATCATCGATATTTGGACAGGTTGTACAGATGATATCGCTAAGGCAGTGTTTGACGAACTCAAATCGAACGGCGGCAAAGATTCTGTGAATCCTGTTTACCTGATGATGGATTCTGGTGCTCGTGGTAACAAGCAGCAGGTTCGCCAGCTTTGTGGAACTCGTGGTTTGATGGCCAAACCATCAGGTGAAATCATTGAACGTCCAATTCTTTCCTCCTTCCGCGAGGGTCTCTCCGTTCTGGAATACTTCATCTCTACACACGGCGCTCGTAAGGGTCTAGCTGATACAGCGCTTAAAACAGCGGATGCTGGTTACCTGACCCGCAAGCTCTGTGACGTTGCTATGGACTGTATTATTGAAGACTTTGATGATGGCAACCGTGATGGTGTTTGGAAGTATGCGATCTATGAAGGTGATGATGAAATAGTCTCTCTTTACGACCGTATCGTCGGCCGTTGCTCATCCAACGACATTAAGAATCCGCTCAATCCTGATGAATTCCTCATAAAGAATGGAGAACTGATCTCCGAAGAGGCAGCCCGTAAGATCGAAGACGTAGGTGTCGAGCGCGTGAAAGTCCTTTCTGCACTCACCACACGAAAGAAGGTCGGAATTACTGCACTCGAATACGGCATAAATCCGGCCTATTCGGCCATGGTTGAACGTGGTTCGTCGGTAGGTATTATCGCCGCTCAGTCTATCGGTGAGCCGGGCACACAGCTAACGATGCGTACTTTCCATATTGGCGGTATTGCGTCGGGTGTTCTTAAGAATCCTGAGATCAAGATCCGCACAGGTGGTAAGGTCGTTTATAAGGGATTGCGCATTGTGCAAACAGCCGATGGTGCGAATATTGTTCTGAACAAGACAGGCTCTGTCCTTATCCTTGATGAAGACGACCGCGAAATTGAAACTTACAAGATTGTAGTTGGTTCTGTCCTCACAAAAGGCGACGGTGATTCTATCGCAAAGGGAGAGATCCTCGCTATGTGGGATCCGCACAACATTCCAATCCTTTCTGAGAAAGCGGGTCGTATCGGCTTCACTGATATGATCCCAGGCGTCACCGTTAAGCGCGAACTAGATGAGTCGTCTGGCCGCATCGCTACTGTAGTGATCGAGCACAAGGAAGACTTGAATCCTGCTGTTAACATCCTCGACGAGTCTAGTAAGATTATTGCAACATACGCGATTCCAGTTGGCGCTCAGGTTGCAGTCAACGAAGATGACGAAATCGCCCCCGGCACTATGCTCGCGAAGACACCACGTCAAGCCTCCAAGACGCAAGACATTACTGGTGGTCTTCCTCGAGTTGCTGAGTTATTCGAAGCACGTCGTCCGAAGGACGCAGCGGAGATGGCTAAGATCGATGGTATTGTATCACTCGACGGAACTGTTCGAGGTAAAAAGAAACTCCTTGTCACCGACCCAGAGTCTGGTGATGAAGAGGCTCACCTTATTCCACACGGCAAGCACTTAGTAGTGCAAGTTGGCGACCTAGTCCACAAGGGTCAGAATCTGACCGAAGGTGGCGCAGATCCGCATGAAATCCTCGAAATTCTCGGACCGTCTGCTGTTCAAGACTATCTCATCGCGGAGATTCAAAAGGTTTATCGTCTACAAGGTGTAGAAATTAACGACAAGCACATAGAGGTCATCATCTCGCAAATGCTCAAGAAGGTTCGCATCACCGACCCAGGTGACTCTGACTTCTTTTGGGGTGAACAAGTGGATCGCTTTATGTTCATGTCGGCTAATGACCACATCGAAGAGGCAGGTGGTATGCCTGCTGAAGGTGAACCTGTTCTCCTCGGTATCACCAAAGCGTCGTTTGAAACAGAGTCCTTCATCTCCGCTGCATCTTTCCAAGAAACCACACGTGTCCTTACCGACGCCTCTACGTTGGGCAAGGTCGACATGCTGAAAGGCTTCAAGGAGAATGTCATTATGGGTCACTTGATTCCAGCTGGCACAGGTCTACCCGCCTACCGAAATCTCCGCATTGATACCCTTGGTGCCGAAATGGAACAACTCAGTCCCGAAGAAGCTGCCGAACGTATTGAAGGCGTAGCATTACCCACACCTGAGTTTAACCCTGAAGGTTCTACTGAAGAAGCCCCCGTCCCAGATGCCGACGCAGTTGAAGAAGGAACTGAGACGACTGATAATCCCGAAGCCGAAGCGACCAGCTAGTTAATGTCGAGCTTGTCGAAGGGCTAAGCTACGATACAGGGTCATTTAAGCAAGGAGCCGTTCCGAAAGGAACGGCTCTTTTGGTTTTAGACTTTTGATGGTCAGAATCCTACATTGCACCTTGATAAGTAGCCTCGACTCACACGAGATGTCGATTTCTTTGTGTTCCTTTAAATCTTATTTGATGCCGCAGATAGTTTACTCGCAAAGTGGGTTCGAATTATTATGGGTGATTGTATCTAACGATACTCGGTATGCCTTCGATTTCTGAGATGATTGGTTCGCTGCCACTTCTTGCCTTAAAGCGTTCAGCAGTGTAGAATTCTTTAAGTAGTCGCTGAGCGTCGTCTGCATGTTGAGTGCGGATCTTTTTGTAGCTTAAAAAGCCTTCAACTATTGGAATTGGGCGGATGCCCTCTGGAAGCTTTTGATCAAGGACTTGAAGAAAGCGGATTGCTGCCGCGAAGGTGGATACACCAGGTCCGTAATACCAGCCACGTCCTTTTTCAAAATCTCCTCGTATGTCAGGGTTACCATCGGGCCGGTGATAGGTGGAGAGGACGGCTTCCAAAATGATCGTATGCTTTCCTTTTTCCTCGATTAAGTGACGAGTCGTTTCAATGCATTCACCGAATTGAATTGTCTGGGTTTCTCGCTTATAAGAGTATATCAGGGCGCAAGATGCAGTCTGCGCGCTGTAGCCTATGTCGATGGCCATGATCGGTAAGTTTGTGTCTATGCTTGCTGTGTAGCGTTTCATGTTAGATCAGACTGTGTAATGAGCAGCTTGGGTAAAAAGGTCTTCGAAAGCATCAACGGTTCGTTCAATGGGTTTAGCATAACCGCCACCCATGAAGATGACAACAGGGAGATCGTATTGTCGGTGTAATTGTAAGACTCGTTCGTTGCGTTGGCGTAGTCCAGCCCTAGTCAGTGAGAGCCGACCAAGGGCGTCTTCTTCGAGTGGGTCGACACCGGCTTGAAAGAGTATGCAGTCATAGTCATTGAGTTGAATTTTTTCCAGTGTACGGTCGAGGCAAGCTAAGTAGTCGGCATCCTTGGTCTCGTCCGCGAGGTTGACATCGAGATCGCTTTGTTGTTTGCGGAAGGGGAAGTTACTTTCGGCGTGAATGGAACAGGTGAAAATGTCGGGATGTTCTTGGAGGATGGCTGCGGTGCCATCGCCTTGGTGTACGTCGAGGTCTAGAATGAGGACTTTTTTGATCCTTGGTTCTTTGAGGGCTGCTAAGGCGCAGATAGCGACATCGTTAAAGATACAATAGCCTGAACCACAATCTCGATAGGCGTGGTGAGTGCCACCAGCCATATTACCAGAGATTGTGATATTAGATAAGGCGTGATCAAGTGCGGATAAGCTTCCGCCGACGAGACGTAAGGTACGCTCGACGATGGTGGGCGTCCAAGGACGCAAGCCAATGCGGCGTATGGCAGTAGAGTCGAGTTTACCCTCTATGAATAGGTCGACGTAGCGCTCGTTGTGCGCTGCCACAATTTGCTCGCGCGTAGCGATAGGCGGGCATTGGATGTGAATGCTTGGGTTCTCTTTTAGACGCCTTGCTAAAAGCTGATATCGCTCACGCGGAAAGCGAACTGTCGGGTCGAGCCCATCGGTGTAGATTGGATCGTAATAAAGGTTCAGCATGTGGAACATTTTTATCTGTAAAACATCATGATGACGGATGGTTCAAGCGATTGCATGTGTTTGATCCTTAAGACATAAAGTGTAATAGGTTCGCAAATGTTAAAATTACAAACCTTCGAAGAGTTCATTCTAAATAATTTCGTCTTGTAGGATGCGTTCTTGCCTATTGGTAAGATTGATGGTTTGGTGTTGTTAGATGCGTGACTCTTCCAGTGTTGTAGGCGAGTGCTTAGATCACATGAGCGTTGCTTTTAACTTTCGATGACTCTCAATTATATATGAATTGCTATCCTCGGAGTGAAACTTGGTCCGTCTATATCATTCGCTGCGCAGATAGTACTTTTTACACCGGGATATCAACTAATGTGGCCCGCCGCTTTGAGGAGCATGTCAGTGGTGGCCCTAAATCTGCCAAGTATTTACGAGGGAGGGCGCCGCTTGATTTGATCTACACGAAAGAGATTGGTACACAGTCCGAAGCGACGATCGAAGAGCGTCGAATTAAGGCACTGACGAAGGCTCAAAAATTGAATTTAATTTCGGAGATTTTATAATATAATAAGATTTAGCTATCAATAAGCTTCCTTCTTTTTCTCTCCAAAGCTTGCCTGTTAAAGCAGTAGTTTTAATGATGTTGTTGAAATGCTAAATATTCTTGGGCAAATTATCCGGTGGTTCTTCATCTGGCTCTGCTTTGTGTTCATCATCTGCTTAGCAGGGGCTTTTATTGGTGTGGTGAGTCATCTATTGTTTGGACTCATCTTCATAGATACGCCAGATTATAAATGCCAAGCAGCATTAGGGTTTTCCAATGGCCTTCGCTACAGCGGGGTTTGGGCGGGTGGCCTTTCTATCGTACTTTGCGTCACACACGCGCGTAAGGAATACTTGCAGGCACAGGTCAAATCGTGAGAGTCAATCACCGATGAAAAATTCACAGCGTGTTATGGTCTATCTAATAGGCTTCATTTTGGGATCGCTTTTGGTGTCGGTGATTCTGTCGCGCCGAGCATCAAAAGGAGAGGCCGCCATAGATCCATGGGTAATTCATAATATGGAGGCCGTGGCTTGTGGAGCAGAGCCGCTACCGGATCACATGCCAGCTTCGATCCATAAGGGGCGTATTATTGGCTTTGGCTATTTACCAGATGAAGAGAAGGCCGAGGAACGCGTGTGGTTGCTCAACTATGACAAGACTTATCCCTACATTCGTGTCGTTGAGACGATGGCGACGGGTGAGTCCAGCTTTATGGCGGCGGATCAAATCTCGATTTATTTGAGTGAGGGTGTAGATGTCACCGAGCTAAAACCGATGCTCGATGAGCTGGGTTTGCGCCTTAGGATGTTTAACCGCAAGGAAGGCCTCGCGGTGATCGGTGTGCTCAATACCCAGATTGATGCGGTTCCTTCTACTATAGAAGCCTTGCAGCCTTGGAGCTATTTGTTTGAATCTATAGAGGCTGACGTGTTACGATTCCAAGGGCAGTAATTCATATTATAAAGTAGCCATTTGTGATGGTTTTCATCGCTCTTCAAACAAATTTGCCACTCGAAAGCCTTGAGCTTAGCTAGCGGTAAATCCAGAAGCGTTTAGCTTGTTGTTGAAAATTCCTAGCTTGTTTTACCCACTGGTCAACGAAGGCGTCAACGCGGGCCCTAGCGCCTCGCAGGTTGATTTCGTCCCACCACGCAGTGCTACCCACGTGCTTGTTAAAAAGTTCGGGATTTTTTGAAGCTGCAAAGGGATTACTAGAGGACCATACTGCGGCGAGCCTCATCATGTGAAAACTGAGTTCGGTGGGTCGTGCGCGGTCCCAATTAGTCACGCTGACGTAGACGCCGCTGAGCGATGCGCCAGTCGCGCTTTGGGTCTTTACGATGCGGTAGCTTAACCCAGGAATTCTTTTGGACTGTAGGGCGGCTTTGATCTGCTCCGGGGATTTGCCTTCATAGCGAAGCAACCGGAAAGGATAGGGGGTGCCGATACCATGGGAAAAGCCGCCTTCCTGGGTGCCGAGCCCAGTCATGGCGTAGCCGAGTACGGCAGAAAGATCGGGAATGTAGGGTGAGGTGGGCACCCAGCGAAGCCCCGTTTTCGTCCAAAGCATGTCACGCCGCCAGCCGCGCATGGGTATCACTGTGAGCTTGCCATTTTTACGAATGTGTTCGGATGTCTCCATACAGCCAGGCGTGTGCTTGGCGATCCGAGCGAGCTCGGCAATAGTAAGGCCGTGAACGTAGGGCACTTGGAATGCGCCAACGTAGCTACGCCATTCACGATCGAGCGGGGGGCCGTCCACTTTGAGGCCGCCGAGTGGGTTAGGCCGATCGAGTATGACTACTTCGACGCCATTTTCAAAGCAGGCCTCCATCGCGTAACGCATGCAACTAACATATGTGTAAGAGCGGACGCCGACATCTTGAAGATCGATTACCAGGGCATCGAGTCCCACAAGCATCTTGGCAGTGGGCTTGCGATATTTACCGTAGAGTGAGTAAACGGGGAGGCCAGTGCGTGGGTCGATCTTATCATCTATAGGGACGTTAGCCTTTTCGTTACCGTAGATTCCATGTTCCGGTCCGAATAGGGCGATGAGGCGAATATTTTTCGCACGACGAAGTACGTCTATACTACTTTCGCCACGACGGTTGAGCCCAGCAGGATGCGTGAGTAGTCCGATGCGCTTGCCGCCGATAGCGCGAAAGCCGCTTTGCTCTAATACGTCGATACCTAGATAGATTGGGTCTGCCTCAATAAGACCAATCGATAAAAAAATACTGAAGCAAACTAGGTAGATTTTTTTAATCATTGGTCGAAGTCTCTTTGGGGTAGGAAGATTGCATTTTTAATTTACGCTCTTTTCTCTTATGATGGAGCAAGGCATAGCTAGCAGCGGTGCGGTTCGCGACTATACGGTAAGCAAAACTAGCTATGAGGCCGAAGAAAATACCCATTACAATCGCACCTAGGCTAGTGACACTGAATACGGTCGCTAAATTATCAAACTTAGCACCCCATGCAGCATGGATAAAATCGTCGAGTAAAAGGCGCACTTCCTCTCGATTGAGTGGGTCAACGTTTATTCCGATAACACTGAGGATTATTCGTCCAATTTGATAGGCGGCAAGCCAGATCGGTAATACTGTTAACGGATTCGAGAGGACTTGCAGTCCGACTATAATTGGTAGATTGGCGCGGAGCAGTAGCGCCAGTATAATTGCAGTGGGGATTTGGATGCCATAGAGCGGCATGAGTGTAAGAATACTCCCCGCGTAAATTGCAGGCACGGCATTCTCTACGCGAAAGCTCCAGATGTAGACCCGCTTACGGGCGGCCTCTGTAAAAAATTTAAGGATTGGGTAACGATGCATGTTCGAGCGCCGAGGGAGTGGACGCAGCCATTTTTTGACCCTACGGATGCGGCGCCACTTGGTCTGATTAAACTCTGATTCCTCAGCCGTCATGCGTGTAGAGGGCCTGTAAGACTTCGCTTACTTTTTGCTTTAAAAAATCGGGTGCTAATTTGAGGGCTTGTGCCAACGGCGTGCCCTCGGGCGTTATACTGTAGACAGCAGTCCCTGGAAAACGGTCACGAACAGTTTTTGCGGCTTCCTCCTCCGCAAGCCCAGCCAGCAAGATGGCTGATGTGTCACTGGAATAGGCGGCGGCGAGTAGAGCGTAAGGGCCTTTGCCAGCGAGTGAGCTGTTATCAAATTTGCCTTCACCTGTTAAAACGAGGTCGGCTTCTTTGATCTTTCTGCTCAGATCTAGCCACGCGGTGACAAGCTCAAAGCCAGCTAGATAGTTTGAGTCTAAGGCAACATTGAGACCAAAGCCAATGCCGCCCGCTGCGCCGCTTCCAGAGGCTCTTAAAGTAAATTCGGGTTTGTTGAAGAATTCACACAACTGTTTAGCTACTCGTTCCGTAGCGCCGTCAAAGGCTTCGATTTCGTCGGGTTTGAGCCCTTTTTGTGGGCCGTAAACTGCTGCGGCTCCTCTGGGCCCAAGCAATGGGTTATCCACATCGCATGCGATATAAATCGGCGGTATTGTTAACTCTATGTTACCCGTGATCTGTTCAATTGTAGGCCATTGTGCGGGTGTGACTTGGCCACTTGGACAAAACTGTAAGCCAAGCGCCTCCAGTGCGCCAAGTCCAAGGTCGCTAGTTGCGCTGCCACCGATGCCAAGCAGGATTGCATCGGCTTCTTCAGCCACTGCGATGCGTATCAGCTCGCCGACACCGCGCGTGGTACAATGCTTGGGGTGGCGCTGACCATTAGGCACTTGTTCCAGCCCAGCGACTGAGGCCATTTCGATGATAGCTAGCTTGCCGTTTTTCAAACCGAGGAGTTTACGGGCACTCTCGGGAATGCGTTCAAGATTGACCCAACCAAGCGGCGAGTCGACTTCCTCGCCGAGTGGACCACTGACTTTGTGGTGTTCCATATAGCCACTAGCCGCTTGAGTCAAAATCGGGCAGAAGCCTTCGCCTCCGTCAGTCAACGGGGCGTGACTTAGCGTAAGCGGCTCGCCGAGCGCTTCGAGTGCGCCACTGAGTGCGGCATCACAAGCCCTGCCAGCAGGCATGGCGTCTTTATACTTATCGAAGGCAGCTAATATTTTCATACTATAATAGTGAAGGACGATGCAATATTCACCTAGCACGAAGTGTGCATGATCTATCAAATATGAAACATTTATCCTGTGCTAACCGTAACTGCGACCTTGCCGCTAACGCTGCTCTTGCCCACTCTCTATGTCTATGATCTTGAAGTTCTCCACGTGATAGATCGGGTCAGCGCGAAAAGAGAGGCGAGCGCCGTAGGATTGCTCAATTTCCAACAATAGATCTTCGTCTTCTCGACGGAGGCGCTCAAGATTAGTCGGATGGAGGAGCACGCGAAGGGCGATTTCCTTGTCTTGACCGTCACGGGCCCGGATATGGCGAATCACACTGATCAGGCGACGTTGCACTTCGACACTCATAGTGCGCGAGCTTTTGACCGATCCACGGCCGTTACAATACGGGCAGTCAGTGTAGATTCCACTGGAGTGGCTCTCGGAGTGACGCTGCCTGGTCATTTGCATAATACCGAGCGTGGATATGGGAAGGATGTGGTTCTTTGCTTTATCAGTAGCCATCTCACGCTTCATACGCGCAAATACGGCGTTGCGATCCTTCTTTGCCTTCATGTCTATGAAGTCGAGGATGATGAGACCGCCGATGTTACGCAGGCGTATTTGGCGGCAAATCTCAGTAGCCGACTCAAGATTCACTTGTAGGATAAAGTCCTTGCCGTCCTTGTTCTTATTCCTGTGCGACCCAGTATTCACATCAATTGAGATGAGGGCTTCCGTCTCCTCGATTACAATCTCGCCACCGCTAGGCAGCGGGACGCAGCGATTGTAGGTCTGCTCGATCTGGCGCTCGATATTGAAGCGCTCAAAGACCGGGATGTCATCTTTGAATAGGTGAATTTTGGACTTCGAACGAGGCGAAATTTTAGTGACATCCTCAATTATATTTTCATAGTCTTCTACCTTATCGACCATTACTCGATCGATTTCTTCAGTCAGGAAGTCGCGCACAGTGCGGCCGATAATATCGGGCTCTACGTAGAGGCATGCGGGCTTATTGGTTGAGTCCATGCGCTGATTGATAACCTCCCAACGCTTGAGCAAAATGTGTAGATCACGAATGAAGTAGCGGGCTTTTTTGCCCTCACCAGCGGTGCGCACAATGATGCCCATGCCTTCGGGCAGAGTGAGTCCACGGAGTATGCCTTTGAGGCGGCTACGTTCTTTTTTGTCTTCGATTTTTCGAGAGATGCCTAGCGTGCCGGTGTAGGGCATGAGCACGAGGAAACGACCAGGTAGGGCGATGTTTGTGGTGGTGCGTGGTCCCTTAGTACCAATCTGGCCCTTGGTAATTTGGAGCACGATCTCGCTGCCGATAGGGTAAAGCTTGGGAATGTCTTTGACCGAGATTTTCTCGGCTTCGCGCTTGCGCTGCTTTTCTGATTTATTATCGCGGACGATCTCGACCGAATTGTCCTTCGCAGCGGGGAGTATGTCCCAATAGTGCAGGAAGGCGTTCTTGTCCTCACCGATGTCGACGAAGGCTGCCTTAAGACCAGGTTCCAGATTCTGTATGTAGCCTTTAAAAATGGCCCCGACTTCACGGGCTTCGCCCGTGCGCTCTACTTCAAACTTTTCTAGTACGCCGTCTTGGAGGAGGGCGACGCGTTTTTCGAGTGGCTCCGAGTTGATGATCAGCTCGGTGTAGGACTTTCTCTCGGCCTTAATCGCTTTTACAATGCGTTGGATGAGCGGTTGCTTTTTCTCACGCTCAGCGGCGTCGTTTTTAAGTGCTCGGGTATCGATGCGCTCGGACTTTTTCTCCTTGGGCGCTGAGGTCAGCTCTTCGTTGTATTGTTCATCGTTTACCGCATCGTCCTTTGATACAGCTTTAACGTTTTTTGCGTTGTTAGGTTCAGTTGGTTCTATAGTTGATTCTTCGTTCATTGGTCTTGGTCTCCCATGGTTGAGGTGGGGATCCCAAGTTTTGTCTGCTTAGATTATCGAATCTGCGTGCAAGTGCGTGATTATGTATCATGAAAAATCCTTTCGATACCGATATACACTTTGCACAAGACCTTGTAGAATAAAGCAGCTCAAAACAAAGGAGCCTCCGTAACTTAAAAACGGAAGCGGTAGTCCAGTGATCGGGGTTATGCCGATAGTCATGCCAATGTTGATGAAGAAGTGGACGAGGAATAAAACACTGGTCCCGATGGCCAATTGCATTCCAAATCGATCTCTTGCTAGTCCGGCAATACGTATGCCGTTGGCGACCATCAGGCAAAATAGCCCAACAATGAACGCGCTTCCAAGAAAGCCAGTTTCCTCCGCGACAACAGAGAAAATAAAGTCGTTATGTGCCACCGCTTGTGGGAGATAGCCGAGCTGCGCTTGGGTGCCTCTGAAGAGACCCTTGCCCGACAATCCACCAGTAGCGGCAGAAATTTTAGCTTGATTAGCATTCCAGCTCGCGCCCGTGCCACTCGGATCCACTACGTCGGGGGCGACGAAGGTTAGAATCCGATTTCTTTGATAATTGTGAATAGGGAGCAGTGATTGGTAGTCGCCTACCATACTCTTTTCCTCAGCGGAACCAGATCTTTCGGCGGTGCGCTGAGCCTCCAAATGCTGGCTGTAACCATAGATATCTGCGCCCAATACCGCCAGCGCGATTGCAAATGCTGCGAATGCACCTAAGAAAAATTTCTCTGAAAGTCGAGAAACGTATAGAAGGGCGAATATCATAGGTGGAAAAACAAGTGACGAACCTAGGTCGGGCTGAAGGAAAATCAACAACATAGGAATCAAAAAGATTCCCGCTACTTTTACCAGTACAATTAGCGAGTCTCCCACCGTACCTATTTCCGACCTAGCAAGGATGCTGGCCACCATTATAAGGGTGCCGATCTTAGCACCTTCGGTCGGCTGGATAGTGATACCAACGTCGATCCACCGCCTAGCACCCATCTGATCGACGCTGATTGGACTAAATGGCATGGTTAGCACTAGACCAACAATGCCCGCCATGTAGATGATGTGAGCATATTGGAGGAATATTTTGTAATTCAGTACCGAAACTAGGCTATATATGCCGATACCCGCCACGATGAAGAAGAGTTGGCGCTTCCAGTGACCTCCGTCATAGGAAATCTGCGCCGAATAGACAAAAAGTAAGCCTAGCGCGCAAAGCAGAAACATGCATATAGGGTTAAGGATGTCGAAGCGGAGTCGTTCCCCCGGATACATCAGGTTCTGATACTGCTTACTAAATATGCGACGGTAGACAGACATTTTAGAATTAAGAATAAGGAATCCTATTTTCAGCGTTTCCTAGTTTCATTATATCAGTCAGTTTACATCTCCGAGGTAGTTTGTGCCTAAGTCGAAGTTGCCGTCCTTGAAAAAGGGTTTGATCACCTCGGGCAGAAAGCGGCGCACTGCTAAATCCTCTATTGGAATCCATTCTACGCCAACCTGCTTTTTATCGTGCTCGGTGCCTAGACCGATTCCGTTTGGGTCCGTCAGTGAGCAGCGGAAGACGTTTTCTACCTGGTGGAAGGCACTGTGCGACTTATGAAATTCGTGGTTTTTACCTATGTATTCGCGAACATAGAGTAGCTCGCCGATATCGACTTTGGTGCCGATTTCTTCCAGACACTCCCGTTCTAGGCTTTGGCGGAGCGTTTCTCCGTGCTTCTGGCCGCCTCCCGGCAAGATGTAGAAAATACCTGTCCGATCACGCATTTTGATGGCTAGGACTTTTTGATCCAGTATGATGAGAGCTCTAGCTGCGGTTCGGATTTGGCGCATAATACTTTCATGTGATAAAAGCTACTGATCTTGGGGCAAGACCCAACAGTCGATCTATCAAAAATTAAGTATCAGTTCCAGGACTTCCTTGAAATTTGGAGACTCTGCGTCAAATATACACTAATGTTTGAAATCATAGAGTGTATCGGCGCTGACATTTTCAGTGAACAGTTCGCGGATTCGCCGCAGTTAGTAGCCTTTTTGGAGGCTCATTTTGCTGGTATCGAAAATACCTCAGCGAGGCGTCAATTACTCGAAGCCGCCGATGAGAGCGAGTTTTCGCTTCATCAATGGGTCGAGTCGCTCAGTATCGCAAAAGCGTGGCTCGATGCCCGTGGTCTTGAATTAGCGATGGGAGAACAGATCGGCTACGTCTGCTGCGCGGGTGAGGCGGCGGGAGCGGGTGCCAGCCTTACGCATCTGCCCAGCCTGGTTGCCGAGATGCTTGAAACCTATGGATGTGAGCGTGCGACGAAGACTGTTAACGAATAGCTGAGGGGTGGCTGCAAATGGATTTTCAGCATTTGCTATTTGTTTCCTGTCATTTGTAATCTCCGCGCGAAGCGCGGTTCGCGCTTGCCTGTGCGTATTAAGCGCATTTGCTTTCTCGCATGGCGCAAAAATTACAGCCCCGTTTTCTAGATTACCCGACCGCGCTCGCTGTGAATGAGAGTTTCGGCACGCCGGTTTACGTTTATGATCAAAAATCGCTCGAAACCAACGCCGCCGCAGTGCTTAAGTTTCCAAATGCCTTCGGCTTGACCGCGCGTTACGCAATGAAGGCTTCGCCCAATGGGGCCATATTGAAGATTTTCTCCAAAGCAGGTCTCCACATCGACGCGTCCTCAGGGCACGAAGTCCATCGCGCGATGGCTTCGGGCATCCCAGCTGCACATATTAGTCTGAGTGCGCAAGAGCTTCCTGCCGACCTTTCTGACCTGCTGGAAGCAGGCATTCAACTGAATGCCTGCTCACTTGCTCAGTTAGAGCGTTTTGGCCAGCTCATGCCCGGTGGCCAAGTTGGCATTCGGATAAACCCAGGTGCAGGCTCGGGGGGTAATAATCGCACCAACGTTGGAGGTCCGTCCTCCAGTTTCGGGATCTGGCATGATTGGATTCCTCAGATCAAAGCGATTCTCGTAAAATACGACCTCAACGCAGTGCGTATTCACACGCACATTGGCTCGGGCAGCGACCCAGATGTATGGCTCAAGGTTGCGAAGATGAATTTTGACATTGTTCGTCAGTTCCCGGACGTCACTACTCTTAATCTTGGTGGTGGTTTCAAAGTCGGCCGTATGCCCGACGAGAAGTCGACCGACCTACAAGTCGTCGGTTTGCCCGTGAAAGAGAAGTTTGAAGAGTTCGCCGTCGAAACTGGTCGACAGATTCACCTCGAAGTCGAACCTGGTTCTTTCCTCGTGGCCAATGCCTGCGCATTGTTGTCGAAAGTGCAAGACGTCGTCTCGACAGGAGAGGGCGGCTATGAATTCATCAAGCTCAACACTGGTATGACCGAGCTATTGCGCCCCTCCATCTATGGGGCTCAGCACCCGATTAGCCTGCTGCAGTCTTCCGACAAGTCTGAGTCTAAAGACTACGTGATCGTTGGGCATTGCTGCGAATCAGGCGATATTTTGTCGCCCGCCGCCGGCGACCCTGAGCTACTCGCCACACGCGAACTACCTTTTGCCGAAATTGGCGACTTCTGTGTGATCGACGGTTCAGGAGCATACTCCTCCGCCATGACGCCTAAACACTACAACTCCTATCCTGAGGCAGCTGAAGTGATGCTTGATTTGGATAGCACTCCCAAACTAATCCGCCGCCGCCAAAAGTTAGAAGACATTTGGGCGAACGAATTATAGATCCCATGGGTCTGGGTTTGCTAAGGCCTTTATTGATAAAAAGACAATCTAGGCGAGCAAATCCTGTCGCCACTATTTATCGCCGCTGCTCTTCTTCAAACATTAGGTCGTCGCTATCTTTGGGTCGATTGGCGTGCAACTCGTCAGGCAGGCAGAGGTAATAGATCATTAGCCATAGGCTCCAGCATGGGCGATAGAGAATGACTGGTAGTATGATCGCACCGCTTAGGCTAAGCACTAGGGCTAGATTGAAAGGAATAATTTCAGCGACGCCTAATAATAAAAATGGTGCGACATATCCAAACACTACCAAGCCATAGTTAATACAGAGCGGTCCTAGGTAATATCCGTCACCGCGTTCTAGCGTCATGCCGCAGTAGGGACAACGATGGTGTATCTTCAAAAGTGACCGAAAAAGCTTAGCTTGCCCGCAATTAGGACAATAGCAGCGCAAGCCTCGCTGAACGATGTCGCGGTGTCTTACTTTGGCGAGATGTGCTAGTAAGCGATCTGTCATTTATGTAAAGATAGCGAGTGCGCAGGGCGCGCCGTAAGATGGATTGGTAGGCTCTGCAATTACGATTCAAGTATTGATGAAATAGCGGTAAAATTGTCTGCCACAACTCTGATTAAGCCTCGATCAATATCCCGCGCATTACCGCGATGGAGATTCATAATTCCGCTGAGCATGACTTTGCAAAGCGCTGGATCGACTCCACGATGCGACTAAACCCGTTTCGACGATTAGGTGAGAGGTGCTGCGTAATACCGACTTCGCTGAGAAAGTCGGCGTCGGTTTTTTGTATATCGTCGGGCTTCTCGTTGCTGTAAAAATCGCAGATTAAGCTAGCGATACCTTTTACGATAGCAGAGTCAGACTCGGACTTGAAGCTACAAAGTCCTTCTTTGTAAGCGGGTACAATCCAGAGTTGAGACATGCATCCCTCAATTTTGAACGAATCGATGCGTAGATCTTCCGTTAGGCCGTCGGCTTTCTTACCGCGGTCAACAATGTAGCCCAGCCTCTCGTAGGCATCAGGTATGAGCGTGATTTCTTCGACAAGGGTATTCTTTTTTTGTTCTAAAGCCATAATAGCACTATTTGACAGTTAAGAGTTCATTGTTTTTAAGTCAAACCGTAGCACACAGCAATCGTGACGTGTTGACGCACTTCAGTCAGAAGGCTTCGCCAGCATTGAGCTAGCCGCAATGAGATTGTCTCTATAAAAACCGAATACCTCGCCATCAACGTTCTTTGAGTAACCGTCGGATAGGATCAAATTGCGATCTGACTGAGATAAATTCTTTAATTTGAAAATCGGCAAGATGGGGCGGCCGTCGCGGGTGTCGGGGTATTCGCTGCTACCGTCCAGCGAACGCGCGGAGGTCAGGTGTGGGTCAATGTCTAGGAAGTCCTGCGTCCAATAACCATGATAGCCGGTTTTGGGAGCATCGTTTGAATCAAAAGCGGCATACCAGACGTTGCGCAAGGGCGGCGTGATCCAGATAGCGGTGATGCCCAGCGCATTAAAATAGCCATTCTCTAAGGCGATTTCGAGTCCGCGAAAATCGCCCCCATGATAGAGATCCATGTCTGACGGAGTTGGATCGTAGAGTGCCGGGTCACTTTCAGGTGGACGGTTATTGGAAGCATCTCCGTCAAAAAAACGATCCGTCAGCGCGAAGTAGATGACATCTTGATCCCACGGACGGGCAATATCATGCTGCGCGCAGGCCGTTTGAAGGCTAATTAGGAGTAGGAATAGAAAGGGTAAATTATGTTTCATTTCAGTAGCAGATTATAGTGTGAGGGCGGAGTCTTTCGGGTTGTTTCCTGTCGGCGAACCTCGTGCTGGTTGACAGTTTACGTCATTCTGGTCTCGGCAGTCCATGCTCCTTAAATTAAGAAGTCGGAAGTGGTAGTAATTACCAGTGATGGGAGACAACATCTTTCATAGTGGACGCGTGTAGCGCTTTCTAGGATTCTCTGTTCTCCACAAAAAAAGCCCGATTTTTGGTCGGACCTAGCGGAAATCTAATTTTTCAGGCGACGACTAGAGTATGCCAGCGTAGATTGAATTTTCGCCCAGCTCTTCTTCGATGCGGAGCAGTTGGTTGTATTTCGCAATACGGTCGGATCGGCTCATGGAACCTGTCTTGATCTGGCCAGCGTTAGTGGCTACAGCGATGTCGGCGATAGTTACGTCTTCGGTTTCACCGGAGCGGTGAGAGATCACGGAGTTGTAGCCGTTAACCTTGCCGAGCTCGATGGCTTCGAGTGTTTCGGTCAGTGTACCGATTTGATTGACCTTAACAAGGATCGAGTTGGCTACGCCGAGATCGATGCCTTTTTTGAGGAACTTAACGTTTGTTACGAATAGATCGTCGCCTACGAGTTGCACCTTGTCGCCGATGGCGTCGGTGAGAGCCTTCCAGCCGTCCCAGTCGTTTTCGTCGCAACCGTCTTCGATTGAGTCGATCGGGTATTTTTCGGTGAGTTCTCTAAGGTATGTTGCTTGCTCTTCGGAGTTGCGCTTTGCGCCGCCATCACCTTCGAACTTTGAGTAGTCATAGACACCGTCTTCGAAGAACTCTGAGGATGCACAATCGAGAGCGAATGTGATGTCGCTTCCGACCTTGTAGCCAGCTGCTTCAACTGCCTTTGTAAGTGTGTCGAGGGCATCTTCTGTGCCGTCGAACTTAGGTGCAAAACCGCCTTCGTCACCTACAGCTGTGCTGAGGCCACGATCATGGAGAACTTTCTTGAGACTGTGGAAGCACTCAGCACCCATGCGGATGGCTTCGCTGAATGTAGCAGCACCGATTGGGCGGATCATGAACTCTTGGAATGCAATAGGTGCGTCGGAGTGAGAGCCACCGTTGATAACATTCATCATAGGCACGGGAAGCACCTTGGCATTAGGGCCACCGATGTATTTGTAAAGTGGAAGACCGAGTGCGTCTGCAGCAGCGTGTGCTACAGCGAGAGAGACACCGAGCATGGCGTTTGCGCCGAGCTTGCCCTTGTTTGGCGTGCCGTCGATTTCGAGTAGGGCCTTATCGATGGTTAACTGGTCGCAAGCGTCGAGACCGATGAGCTCAGGGGCGATCGCGTTGTCGACATTATCGACCGCCATTAGGACACCTTTACCGAGATAGCGATCTTTGTCTCCATCGCGGAGTTCGACAGCTTCGTGCTCGCCAGTGGAAGCACCGGAAGGAACGGCAGCGCGGCCAATGATGCCAGACTCAAGTTCGACGTCGACTTCGACGGTTGGATTGCCACGAGAGTCGATGACTTCGCGGGCGCGGATATCTGTAATGATAGTGCTCATAATGAAAGCGATTTTGATTACTAATTGAGATGGTTGGGTTGCCTCCGAATGAATGGTCAGTCGGATAATTGGACAATAAGGTTGTTGTTTTGCATCTCCCGCTCACACTGTCAATGCTTCCCGAATAAGGAATTTTTTGTAAATAGGGATAAGCTAACTTACTGATAAGCGGTAATTATATTTTATTTAAATTGGATCAGCTAGTTTCTTGTCTTAGCTAGCTGACTGCTGCGGGAAGCACGCACCTCCGGCAGCCTCACTTGAATCTCTTGAAGGAGTCAGCGCGTGCCCTCTTGGCGCTAACGTGGTCCCACAAAAAAACACAGACAAGAAGAACAGTCTGTGTGTTTAAAAGTTAATGAGTTAATTGCCTAGCGAGCTTGCTGCTCATATATGGCTACACGCTGCTGCCATTGGGTGGCTATGGGGCTGGCCTGAATTTGTGCGATATATCGGTCATACTCTTCTCTACGGTCGGCAAGGTCTGCTTCCACGGCGAGGTGATAGGCGGCTTCGGCACGAGCGACTTCAGCTAGCATGCTGTTTGCTGCGATGTCAGCTAGTTGGGCCAAGGCGGTCTCCTCGTTACCCATATAAAAATTAGCAAAGGCTTGGCCTAGTAGGGAGCGACCAGCAAGAAAGTTGGTGGCCAGAGCATCGGCAGCAATACCATAGAAATTGAGTGCTTTTTCAAACTCCTTTGCGGAGTAGGCTTGGTCGGCTACTACAAGCGCTGCTAGTCCGCCAAGATCTTTGTTGCTGTTAGCCTGAGCGAAGTCAGCAATAGTTTCGTTAGCCATAGCCTCCGCGTAAGCAATCTGTAGCTTAGATTCGGCGTGGCCTTGATACATACGCATGCCGTTGAACCCAATGATAACCAGAGCGAGCACAAAGATACAGCAGCTAATAAAACTCTTGTTCTCCATCCAATAGATATTGATGCGATCTTCTACTGAGATTTCTTCGGACTCTTGGACATCTACCAAGTTTCGCTCGTCAACGAGGTTTTGCTGCTCCTCAGGAATAGTGGGATTGCTTATTTTGTTTTTTTGTGGACGGTTCATCTTAGAGAATTTATTGCTGTTCAATATCAGTCCTCAATCAAAGACTACTGTTCGGTTGTTGTAAACTAATATGCGATTGTCGAGGTGCAAACGGATGGCTTGGGCAAAGACTGATTTTTCCAGATCGCGACCTTTCCGAATCAGTTCGGGTATATCATTGCGGTGATTGATCCTTGTGACGTCTTGGTGGATGATGGGACCTTCGTCAAGAT
Organism: Puniceicoccaceae bacterium; assembly: GCA_022448605.1. Classification (GTDB taxonomy): domain Bacteria; phylum Verrucomicrobiota; class Verrucomicrobiia; order Opitutales; family Coraliomargaritaceae; genus Thalassobacterium. The sequence goes on from JAKVCM010000007.1 coordinate 86,222, forward strand.
CAGCCGTGGCATAGTGTGCCGTGGCGCCAATGAGTTTGACTCCACGTAGGTGCGCTTGGTGATAGGGCTTGCCGCCTGCAAATGCTGGCAAAAAGGAGTGATGGATGTTGATAACAGGGCAGCCTACCTTATTCATAAAGTCATCGGAAAGCACCTGCATGTAGCGCGCCATGACGATGAGCTCGGCAACATGCTCTTGCACGATCTTGAGCTGCGCAGCTTCCGCCTCAGGTTTGTTGTCTTTGCTTACAGGAATGTGGTGGAAGGGCAAGCCGTAGCGTTCGGCATCCTCTGCCAGCGCTTCGTGATTAGAAATAATGCAGGTGAGTTCACCAGCCATTTCACCAGAACGGAAGCGGAGAATAGTGTCGTGGAAGCAGTGGTCAGTTTTAGAGACGAAAAGCGCGACCTTTGGGCGATCGGTTGATTGTGCGACTTTGGCCTTCATACTAAGCTCTTCTGAGGCGAACTTTTCAAAACTGGCGGCTTCCTCGTCAATCTGGCCCGAGGGAATCCATTCCACACGTTGAAAGAAAATGCCCGCCTCGGGATCTTCATGTTGATCGGCGTGGACTATATTACTACCACGCAGAAAAATCCAGCTGGATACGCGTGAGACCAGACCTGGTTGGTCGGGGCCGTGGAGCAGTGCAATAATGGTGGGTGTTTTCATATGGAAAGCGTGTAGAAAAAGGTAAATTAATTCAAAATCAAGGGGATAAAAAGGCGCATTAGTTGTACTGAGCGCGTCGGTAATATCTTCAATTTCACCTCTCGCCGTTTTGGCTAAATTACTTTGCGGAGTTTGGCCTCTAGTCGTAAATGCTGCGCTCGTGGCGCTTATGCTTGAAGTGAAGCATGAAGTCTTCTGAGGCGAAGAGTATTATGGTGCCGATAATAGATAGAATCACCGGTATAAATGCAGTCGGCACCAAAAATAAATATACATCACGATGTATTAGTAATACGCATAGATAGATCGCTGCAGGAGCGCTAAACACGAAGCCTGCTCGAAAAATCCAGAGAGCCCATTGGTGCCCATAAAAGAAAAAGAAAGTCATAGGGATTTCCAGTAGGAACCGAAAATACTGGTAGGCCATTAAGTCGGGCTTAATTGTTTTGACAACGAAGTAGCCCCATATCTCAAGGACGACTAGAAATGCGATCGACAGAAATGCGAGTTTTTCGCCTATCTGGCGATGCTTCAATCTTTTCTCGCGATGAGAGGAGGCTTCAAGCGGATGTTTAGTATTTTTCGTATCCATTACTTTGCGGAAACTCACTAACTTCATATATCCTCCTGAATTTAGTATTTATGGCAATCATGAATTTATTCTAAGCATCTGCTTAGACTCCATGGTAATGAAGTCTGATTATTTGAGCCAATGTAGCTATCTGCTACCTAAGTTCGGGTTCGCTTCTTGACTGTAGCTTTGAATTGAGCGCACTTCATAACCCTTTTCACGTATTGACTTGATGCCGTCGACGGCAGCGGAAGCGGCAGAGATTGTGGTCATGATGCAGATGTTGTGTTTCACGGCTTCGGTGCGAATCTCGTTCTCGTTTTGTCGAGGCACGGTGCCCTGCGGGGTGTTGATGATAAGCGAAACCTTGTTGTTCTTGATCAAATCAATCACATTCGGGCGACCCTCGCTCAAGCGGCAGACGTTTTTGACTTCGATACCATTTTGCTTGAAGAGCTTTCCAGTGCCTATTGTGGCAATGACACCAAAGCCGAGTGCACTAAGGCCCTTGGCTATTTGCACTGCACGCTCTTTGTCGGCATCTTTCACGCTAATGAAGACGTCGCCAGAATGAGGCAGTGCAGGCTTGGCAGCCATTTGTGATTTGGCGAACGCTACGCCCAGGTCTTTGTCGAGCCCCATAACCTCCCCAGTCGAGCGCATTTCCGGGCTCAGCATGATGGGTGCCCCGGGGAAGCGGTTGAAGGGAAAGACAGACTCTTTGACTGCCCAATAGGGCGGAATGATTTCTTTGGTGAAACCTAGGTCCTCCAATTTTTCACCCGCCATAATGCGGGAGGCGAGTTTGGCGAGTGGCACGCCGATCGCTTTGGAAACAAAAGGTACGGTGCGTGATGCTCGTGGGTTGACTTCGATTATGTAAAGCTCGTCGTCTTTGATCGCGTATTGCACGTTCATAAGACCTACGACCTCGAGCTCTTTAGCGAGTGCGTAACTGGCTTGGCGTACTGTTTCCAGCATCTCATCAGAGAGTGTGTGCGGTGGCATTACCATGGCGGCATCTCCAGAGTGGACACCTGCAAATTCGACGTGTTGGAGCATGCCACCGATCACAGTGTTCTCGCCGTCGGATATACAGTCGACATCAAGTTCGTAAGCGTCTTCGAGGAATTTATCGAGTAGCACAGGGGTGCCTGGTGCGACATCAAAAACTTCGCGCACGATTTTCTTCATTTCGTCCATATCATAGACTATGAACATACCGCGACCCCCAAGAACGAAGGATGGGCGAAGAAGGATAGGGAAGCCGATTTCTCTGGCACGCTCGTAAGCTTCTTCGAGGGAATTCGCTATGCGGTTTTCTGGCTGTTTTAAGCCGACGCGGTCGAGGATATCTCGGAAGAGATTACGGTCTTCCGCAGCATCAATCATGGAAGGCGAGGTACCAATTATGTTGACACCGTGTGCTTCAAGTTCGCTTGCGAGGTTAAGCGGTGTCTGGCCGCCGAATTGTACGATCACACCGTCACACTTTGATTGATAGTAGATTTCTAAGACGTCCTCAAGTGAGAGCGGTTCAAAGAAAAGTTTATCCGATGTGTCATAGTCGGTTGAGACGGTTTCTGGATTTGAGTTGACCATGATCGTCTCGTAGCCTGCATCGCGTAATGCGAAAGAGGCGTGGACGCAGCAGTAGTCGAACTCGATACCTTGCCCAATTCGGTTAGGCCCACCGCCAAGAATCATGATCTTCTTCTTTTTGGAAACTGAGATCTCGTTTTCCGAGCCATAGGACGAATAGTAATATGGGGTGAAAGCTTCAAATTCAGCTGCACAGGTGTCGACTAGGCGGAAGTCAGTTATCAAACCGAGCTTTTCGCGGTGTTTACGCACAGACTGCCGATTGGAGAGGCATAAGTCTGCGATTAGGGCATCGCTAAAGCCAGCCTCTTTCGCCGTCTTCATCAGTTCTACCTTGAACTTTTCGAGGCTGCTCTTCCTTAGGTCGAGCTCGATTTCTACCAGTTGACGTAGCTGATCGATGAACCACGGGTCAAGCGCGCAGAGGTCAAAAATCTCCTCGTCAGTCATGCCGTTAAGGAGCGCATGTCGTAGCCAAAAGACTCGCTCGCAAGAAGGAATCGAGATACCTTGGCGTATGGACTGCATGTCTGTGATTTTTTCGGCAAACTTCGCTGGACCGACAAAGCCCTTCGCGCCGATTTCGAGCGAGCGGAGTGCTTTTTGGAAGGATTCTTTAAAAGTGCGCCCGATGGCCATGGCTTCGCCCACGGATTTCATCGCAGAAGTCAAGGTCGTGTCGGCACCGATAAATTTCTCAAAAGTGAAACGCGGGATTTTTGTCACTACGTAGTCAATGGTCGGCTCAAAGCTGGCAGGAGTCTCACGTGTAATATCGTTTTGCAACTCATCAAGACTGTAGCCGACTGCGAGCTTTGCTGCGATTTTTGCGATAGGGAAACCAGTCGCCTTTGATGCCAGCGCAGAACTGCGAGAGACGCGAGGGTTCATCTCGATTACGACCATTCGACCGTTGGCTGGATTGACGGAAAACTGGATATTAGAGCCGCCGGTTTCGACACCGACTTCGCGGATACAGGCAAAAGACGCATCGCGCATAAGTTGGTATTCTTTGTCGGTTAAAGTCATGGCGGGAGCCACAGTGATGGAGTCACCTGTGTGGACGCCCATGGGGTCAAAATTTTCTATCGAACAGATGACCACGCACTGATCCTTGTGGTCGCGCATGACTTCCATTTCGTATTCCTTCCATCCAAGTAAACACTCCTCGACCAGCACCTCAGTTGTCGGAGACATATCGAGGCCGTTCTGCACCATCTTCTCATATTCCTCGCGATTGTAGGCGATTCCGCCCCCGGAGCCACCAAGTGTGAAACTGGGGCGAATGATTATGGGAAAGTCGCCAATCAAATCGTCTGCAGCTTCGAGCGCAGCTGCCAGAGTTGTTATGGTCGCCGACTTTGCAACATCGAGGCCAATCTTGAGCATGGCCTGTTTGAAAGTATCGCGTGCTTCGCCTTTTATAATGGCCTCAGGTTTCGCGCCGATCATTTCAACGCCGTATTTTTCGAGGATGCCCTCATCGTGAAGATTCATCGAAAGATTGAGCCCAGTTTGCCCGCCTAGAGTCGGAAGGAGTGCATCTGGCATTTCTTTTAGAATGATTTTCTCTAGCGCGTCGACTGTAAGTGGCTCTATGTAAGTAACATCAGCGAACTCTGGGTCAGTCATTATGGTCGCTGGGTTGCTGTTGACGAGGATGACCTGGTAGCCCTCTTCACGCAGCGCCTTGCAAGCTTGGGTGCCAGAATAGTCGAATTCACAGGCTTGCCCAATCACGATCGGGCCCGAACCAATGATGAGAATCTTTTGAATATCAGTGCGTTTTGGCATAAAATTGCCGAAAGGCTGTTTTTTTTGAACTCCCATGCAAGCATGAAGAACTCCATGAAAGGAAGATAAAAGGAACGATTTTTCTCATCGTAATTAAGCCTTTTGTCCGTATTGTAAGGGACTAACAAATTTATGACTCAAAATAAGAAACCCGTTTTGATCGTTGCACTAGTTTTAGCCGCGCTGATCGTTATTCCACTTCTTTTACTTCTGATCATACGAATCGGCGGTTCCGTAAGCTCAGAAATCGGCGGAGTTAGCATTACTGTAAGTCAAAACGAGACCGACATCGCCGATTTTGACCTTCTTCAACTCGCCGAAAAAGCGGATAAATTAGTCGAACAAGATATCGTCAAAGCGCTGCGAGAGGGTGATGTATCGCTCGATTTTATGTCTGAGCTCAAACGCAATGCGAAGAAGGGCAGAGATGCTATGGGCAAGGGCAAGCCAGACCACGCAGCCAAATATTACTCCCGAGTTGTTCAAGCAGCCGAGTCCCAACTAGCTACGCTCGCGCTGGTCGAAAAAGCTCGCGCCCTAAATGACAAGGTTTACTCAGAACTACAGCGCCTCGACTACCTAAAATCTTCCTTCGAAAATACTTACCGCGAAGCTGTCGAGACCTATGATAGTGCACTCCGCGCGCTCAATGCGGCTGAGTATCAAGTCGCCATCGGCGACTTTGAGATGACAGGCACAATTCTTGTTGATATGGAAGCCCGAGCCATTCAGCAAATAGCTGATCTGCTAGAGGCTGCGGCTAAGGCTATGGAGATTTACAAGCTTGCTGGCGCACGCACTGCTTTCGAGTCTGTTCTCGATCTCGATAGGGCGAATGCGGCTGCAGCGCATGGCCTAGTCATGGTGGCTGCGCTCGAAGGTATCGCTGAAGAGGTCAAAGTTATTCGTGCACTTGAAGCCAGTGGCGACCTTGAGGGCGCGCTCGACGCGTTCGAGCGTTTGGAAACTGAAGATCAACATAATCCCTTCATTTGCAACCAACGCGCCTCACTGGAAGCTCGCATAATTGAGCGGGATTTCAAGGCACTCGTCGATAGGTCTGTTCAAGCCGAACAAGCAGGCGACCTCGGCGCAGCGGTCGTCTCCCTTGAGGCTGCGTTGCAGATGAAGTCATCCCCCGAGGAACAAGCTCGCCTTGCCGTAATCAAAGAAAAATATAAGGTAATACGCTTAGAAACCCTCTTCGCCGATGGTTTCGACGCTTTGAGGTCTGGCCGCTACGAAGTAGCTCGTAATTTCTACAAAGAAGCCCTTGCGCTCGCGCCCGATTCTGAAGAGGCCCGCGCAGGGCTCGAAAAAGCCTCTAGCCTCTACCTTGCTAATATACGTTACGGTCAAAGTCTAGCCGCAGCCACGAAACAGATTAAAGACGGGCGTTTCCCGATTGCCGCAAAACTTTTTAATGAGGCTATGGCCAGCCGACCTAGCACTGTCATACCTAGTCTGCAAGCCGATGAAGCTCGCATACGCGCTGCGCTCGCCGCCCAGTCGAACGAAGTTGAGGTGACTATAGAGTCTGATAAGCGCACCTACGTCAGTATGATCGGTGTTCTGCCACCCAATCGATTCAGGGAAGAAAAATTGAAACTCTTTCCTGATGTCTACAAAGTCCGTGGTAGTCGTTCTGGATACGAAAGTGTCGAGATCGACCTAAAGGTTGATGCCACCAAGCCTAATCCAAAGATTACCGTCAAATGCAGCGAAAAGCTATAGCTGCTTTATTGACTTCTAGCCAGAGTAGTGGGGCGATAAACTCGTTTCGCCCGTCAGCCCGGGCGGCACAGCTATTTCAAAAAACTGCGCGCTTCCCTGATAATCGAAAGTCTCTGTTGAAGTTTTGGATCTCTACTTTTGTGTACCTCTGTTCTGCTATTTCCCTTTTTGCTAAGCCCGATCCAGATCTCTTCGACGGTCGCTTGACTACGCGCAGCTATGACTCGGAATCTGGATCGACCGCGGGCTCACCCGATCCCGGCAGTGGCATTGAGGGGGGCGAACAACGAGGTATAGAGAGTGTCGGCGGCACGGACGGTGGTGAAGTAGCTGGAAGCACTAGTTCAAAAGATAGTTCAACCAGTGAAGGCGGTAGAGAAAGTAGCGGCAGCGCCGCAACGCAAGCTTCAGACTCAACAGCTAGCGGTGAAGATAAGGCTGGCTCGGCAGGGGGTGGTTACGATGGTAGACTAAGGGCCAAAACATCCTATACCCAATCAGGCAATTCTGGTTTCGGCGGTCAGGAAACACGCAATTTTGAAGACTTTGGTTTTGGTGGTGTAGGCGCGCAAGAGACGATCAAGGTCAATCGATCTAAAGAAAGCACTAGTTCAGCTAGCTTATTATCTGAAAAAAGGACCCTAGCTCCCGGGGTAAACGACTATACCTCTGCAGCAGGTCAAAAAGCCAGCGGTGGCTCGCAAGGTGGGAATGGCAGCCTAGGAGGTGACCATGGCACTAACTTGCCGAGTGGACTATGAGCTCGTGTATGCATAACTCATTAGCGTGCGAGTCGAATGCCCTTTGGGTGCTTACTCGCGCTATCTTAAGACTAAGATCGCTCGGGCGCGTGCGAGCACTTGCGTTATTGTTTTTTGTTCTCCCAGCACTACTACAAGCAAGGCCCATCCGCGTGATTGATGAAGCCGCGATTCCATTTGCGGGTTTTTTGTCCAAGGTAGACTTCGACCAACGCTATCCTGGTGATTTATTCGACGATTCCGCCAAGATCGACACTGGATGGTATGTTATCTACGAGCACGAATCGCTTAATTATTATTTCGGACCCATCCTACTCGAATCGATTGGCAAAGACTATCTCGACCAACTCTCAGAGATTGTCGAGGTCGCCGTCATGCAACGTCCTTCTATTCAAGATTACCGCTTAGAGCTTAGCTATGAACCAAACGCTTCGAGTTTCGAGAGTAAGAGCACTGAGCCCTCCACTCAGGATCCTTTGCCCCCTCAAGCTCCCTCCAAGCCTAGTTTTTGGAGCTTCGTTAAAAAGCTTTTTGGCTACCGCTGATTCGTAGATCTTGCTTCGAATTGATCCCCAGTATATTAAATACGTGCGATTTATTCAGACTTAATTAAGATTTCTTTCGCGGAAAGGCCTTGTTTAATCATCGGTAAAACGTGCTCGGTGTAGGGCACGACTATCTCGAGAACATAAGGGCCATCGTGAGCGATCATTTCTTCGATCGCACCACGTAGTTCCTCGCGCTTGACCACACGCTTACCAGCTACGCCAAAACCCTCGGAGATTTTTATGAAGTCTGGATAGATGGCATCGACGTTGTCGGGGCCACCGATGTTGTCCTTGTCACAAAGAATGGTCTGGCCGCGAACACTTTCGTAAAGGAGGTCCTCCCACTGAACCACCATGCCGAGGTGCTGGTTGTTGAGGATGATAGTCTTTGCATTAATTTTTTCGATCTTCGCGGTGGCCAGTTCCTGAATGTTCATCATGAAACAACCGTCACCATCGATATTGACAACGAGCTTATCTGGACGAGCAACCTTGGCACCAATCGCGGCAGGTAGGCCAAAACCCATCGTACCGAGGCCAAGTGAGCTAATGTAAGTGCGTGGCTCGCGGAACTTAAAAAATTGTGCCGCCCACATTTGGTGTTGCCCAACGCCAGTCGTAATGATGGCGTCGCCCTTCGTGACATCGTAGAGCGTTTCGATGGCTTCTTGCTGAGTTATGTGGCCCGTCTTATCGTAGGAAAATGGGTATTCTTTTTTCCAGCCTTCAATCGTTGCATTCCATTTACTGATCTTGGGCTTTTTGAATTTTCCTTTTTTAGCCAGCTCGGTCATACGCTTGAGCGCGTATTTAACATCCGAATGGATAGGGTGTTTGACGCGCTTATTTTTATTATGCTCGGAAACGTCGATGTCGATGTGGACAATTTCTGCGTCAGGTGCGAATTTGGAGACTAAACCTGTGATACGGTCGTCGAAACGAGCGCCTGCGCAAACGAGGATGTCGCTATCGCAGACAGCCCAGTTGCCGGCAACTGTACCATGCATGCCGAACCAGTACAGCGATTGAGGGTGCTCTGCGTCGAAGGCGCCGAGCCCCATAAGGGTGGAGGCGACAGGCAGGCCAGTGATTTCGGCAAACTCGCGCAACTCAAGGTGCGCCTCGGCAGATATAATACCACCACCGATGTAAAGTACTGGGCGTTCAGCGTCACTGATCAAGTCGAGCACCTTGAGGAGTTCCTCGTCCGTCGCTTCAGGCTTGGTCGATTTAATTTTGTAGCCTGGGATGTCGATCTGAGCGGGAAAAGTGGGCTCGAACATGGCTTGCTGCACATCCTTCGGTATATCAATCACAACAGGGCCGGGACGACCAGTTTGCGCAATATGGAAAGCTTCTTTGACCACGCGGGGGAGGTCTTCCTTGTCGAGAACAAGGAAGCTGTGTTTTACGATAGGCAGCGTCATGCCGAAAAAGTCGGTCTCCTGGAAAGCAGTTTTACCGATAAACTGCTGGTAAACTTGACCAGTTATCGCGATCAGCGGAATGCTGTCCATGTATGCATCTGCAATACAGGTCACGAGATTAGTCGCGCCGGGGCCAGAGGTCGCCATGCAGACGCTGGCTTGACCAGTAACACGCGCATGCCCATGTGCCATAAAGCCCCCACCTTGCTCAAAGCGAGGAAGGATGGTTCGGATCTTTTCGCTCTTAGTCAGGGCTTGGTGCAGTTCCATCGAAGCGCCGCCGGGGTATGCATAGACCACATCCACTCCCTCGCGCTCAAGAGAGGCGACCAAGGCATCAGCACCCTTCATTTCGGGGCCAATTTCGTCCTGTTCAGGAAAGTCGATTGCTTTATCGGTTTTCATCGTGTGTGTGGTTTTTTATGTGTTTCAAGTAGGTTTGGGACCGCGCCCAAGCGGAAGGGCTAGGAAGAAGACAGTAAAACGCCCCTAAATCAAGCATGTAAGCACCCTTTATCGCGGTGCGCTTCTAGAGATTGAAGTCAGCTTCAGGCTGCTACCGCGATGTCTGCATAACGTGTTATCAATAGCTTTGTTTGATCAAGATGGGTTTTTAATTTCAAAATTTATCTCCGATAAGTTGGCTTGCACGATTCAGGCCTCTCTTCATACCATTGAAATATGCCAAAAATTTTATTTTTAGGAGACATTGTCGGGCGTCCTGGCCGCAATTTTGTAGTCGAGCGTCTTACTTTGCTGCGCGAGGAGCTAGGCGCGGACATTGTGATCGCCAATGCTGAAAACTCTGCGGGCGGAGCAGGTATCACTAAAAAAATCGCTGACCAGTTGATCGCAGCCGGCGTTGACGCCGTCACGCTGGGTGATCACGTCTGGGATCAGAAAAAATTTGAAAATGAAATCGACGGGCTGGATCAGGTATGCCGCCCCGCTAATTTGCCCGAGCAAAACCCCGGGCGCAGTCACTTGATTGTTGAAAAAGATGGCTTTCGCCTCGCCATCTTGACCGTGCTTGGGCGCAACTATCTGACACTTAAGTCCAGCTGTCCCTTCCTTATGGCTGACGCCAAGCTGGCTGAGCTTGACTCGCAGTGTGACGCTGTCTTCGTCGAAGTTCATATGGAGGCAACTTCCGAGAAGATTGCCTTAGGCTGGCACCTTGACGGCCGTGCCGCCGCAGTTGTTGGCACTCATACACATGTCCCGACGGCTGATGGCCGTGTTTTACCCAGAGGAACTGCTTATTTGAGCGATGTGGGCATGTGTGGTCCCTATGCCTCCGTCCTTGGACGCGATGTCGGGCAAGTTGTGGCTACCTTCCTTGATGGCATGAAGCGCCGTTTTTCCGTAGCGGAGGACGATGTGCGTATTTCTGGTTGTCTAATCGAGATTGATCCCTCTACAGGACTGAGTTTAAGCATCAAAAGAGTAGAACTTGCAAAATAGTCAGCCACGTGCACGTTGGCTAAATAATTTCTATAATCGCTAAAACCGTAAATTTAGTAATGAAAACTCTACTAATTACGATTATCCTTTTTGCTGCGACTTTAACGGCCAATGCACATTGCGGTGGCTGTGGCACCAGCGATAAAGGACCTTCCCAAGATGAAGCAGCTAAGAGTTGTTGCTCCGAATCTGGCTCATGCCGCTCTGAAAAAAAAGCATCTTCCGGCGATAAGAAGTCCTGTGACACCAAAGAAAAATCTTGCTGTGATACTTGCGGCGGTGACAAGGATAGCTCGGCAGATAAGGATGGCGACGACAAAAAATCTTGCGGCGCAAGCGAAGCAGCTTCTTCGGCTGCGAAGTCCACAATCCCTATGCCGAAAATGTCTTGCTACCTTACAGACGAGTAAAAGAAAAAATTGATTTTCAGCAAGCTTCGTAGCCTGATAGCTCCGAGGCTTTCCCGTTTTTAGTGTGCGTTGAAATGTTCTCAGAGTGCTCAGGTAGTGAAGTGTCTCTATTTTGAGACTGCCGCTTCGATGCAGTTAGTTAGCGAAATGCCATCGCGGTAATTACCTGCAAGTTTGAGCCCAACAAATTTTTTCTCTATCGCCTCCATTTGCGCGAGCACTTTTCCGTATCCAAGATTATACTGCGGGATCGCGCGGGGCCAATGCTTGTGGTAACTAAATGTAGGCTCACCAGTCGTGCCAAATAATTCGTTTATTTCAGGTAGGACGGTCTTAAGTAGAGTATCTTTATCAGGAACGGCGAGTTCAGCTTGGCGTTCGCCACCAACAAATACAGTCAGTAACACCTCGCCTGCGGGCGCGCGACCAGCAAAGAGACTTGCAGGAAAAAGTACGCCGAGAATTTTCCGTCCTTCACATTCAGGCACAAGCATGCCAAAACCATTGAGTGTTCTGGTGATGTCGCTCTGCTTAAAGGCGACAGTCAATACGGATACAGGTGAGTAGTCGATCGCTAGGAGCGGTTGAAGCGCTTTTTGAAGCGATACATTGAACGGCAATTTATCAAGAGCGTGTATCGGTGTTGTTAGCAGAACTTCGTCGTAAATATGGGTTTTTCCATTCCAATCGACTCGCCAGCCAGCTCCAATTTTTTGTATTGAACTTATGGATACGTTGGTATGTACTGATTCTCCTAGAGCAGCTACGAGCAATTGAGGCAGTTCTGCTAGGCCATTTTTAAAAGAGATGATCTGCTTTTTCACCTTGGGTGCATTACTGTTACGATCTGCGCGCATAATTGAGATCGAACCACGCAAAATACCGCCATATTTTTGCTCTAGAGCATATAACTTAGGGAATGCGTAGCGCAATGAAAGTCGCTCGGGTTCCCCCGCGTAGATACCGCCGATTAGAGGATTAATTCCGTATCGGTAGATGTCGTGTCCAAAGCGACGCCGCGCAAAGTCGGCGACGCTCTCCTCTTTCTTGGGGCAGATTGGAGCGATGAATGGCTCTTTGAGGGCACGTAGTTTGCCGCTGAAAGACCAGAGCGGGGTGGTGATTGCCGAGAGCAGTCCCCTCGGCACACCCATGGGCTTTCCGTTCCTTAGTATGAAGCGTCTTTTCGAGTTGTTCGTAGCCGCCACGACCCGATCTTGGTAGCCTGGTATACTCCTCAAGAAATTGTCCACTTCAGAGCTGTTGACCTGGATTGAGTTAGGTCCTTCCTCTGCGAGGTAATCACCCGCGCGGTGGCTCTGGATCGAACCGCCGAACTGATCGGATGTTTCTAGTATGTCGCAGTTCTGACCGCCTTGTTCTAACTGCCAAGCTCGGGCAAGAGCTGTTAAACCAGATCCAATGATGCAGATTTTAATCACGATTGCCTCATTTCGTTTTGACGTGAATTGGTTTGCTGCGCGTCTAGTTTCTTCGCTTCGCTTGGAACAGTTTTATAAATTTGCCCACTCTGATTCATCGAGTCAATGAACTGATTATAGTTTAAATGTGCAAATTGAAAATCTTGCCGATTCGAAGCGAATGACCACATTTAATAGACTTAAATGCATGGACTAATTTTGCCAGTCGAAGCTATGAAGGTGTTGCAGAGATTGATTTCATGTAGGAGTGATCCTCCATCAGTGAATTGCCCTGCGGAGATTGCTTGCCAGTCGCTCCCTTATTCTTTGAAACTCTACAGATGGCAGATTCTTGGGAAACTCTTAAATTATTGGCTGACTCGACGCGCATACGGATTCTTTCGCTTTTGGCGCGCGAAGAGCTTTCGGTGGCCGAGTTGCAAGAAGTGCTCGATATGGGGCAGTCGCGAATTTCTTCCCACCTCGGTCTTCTCCGCCAAGGCGAGCTGGTCCATGACCGCCGCGAAGGTAAGAAGACTTTCTATGCACTCAACCGTCGCTTCGATCCTCAAGGCTCAGCGCTCATGGAGGCGGCTTGTGCCTCGGTCGATGGCTCTGAGCAGATCGTTTCTGATCATGCGAATCTTAAGCGTATTTTGGAAAAGCGTAAGCAACAGTCGGAACAGTATTTTAATTCCGTCGCTGGGCGCTTATGTAAGAACTATTGCCCTGGGCGTAGCTGGGAGGCTATTGGTCATTTCCTGCTTCATCTCACGCCAAAGATTAGAATCGCTGATCTGGGCGCTGGCGAGGGCTTAATTTCGCAGTTGCTTGCGCGTCGTGCGGAACGGGTCACATGTGTCGATAATTCACCTAAAATGGTGGAGTTTGGACGCGAACTCGCAAAGAAGAACGACTTTAGTAATTTAGAGTATCAACTTGGTGATATTGAGGAGGTGCCGCTTAAGGACGAGAGTGTTGACCTCGCTCTGCTTAGCCAAGCACTACATCACGCGCAACACCCAGAGACTGCAGTGCAAGAAGCTTTCCGTATCTTGCAACCAGGCGGGGAGTTAATCATTATTGATCTTTTAGAGCACCAGTTCGAAAAAGCACGCGAACTTTATGCCGATATTTGGCTCGGATTCTCCGAGAATACGCTCTACCAGTTTCTGAAAAATGCTGGCTTTCGTAAGATTGAAGTCACCGTGGTCGCATGCGAAAGTGTGGAGCCGAATTTCCAGACTGTGTTAGCGAGTGGTGTGAAATGAAAGCTAGCGTTTTGTGGCTAGCTCAATTTTCAGGAAGTGCTCTTTGATTGTTTCCCAAATCGTAATTGCTCAACATGCAAGGTCTCGTTTGAATTTGTCTTGGGTTTGCTAGGCTTCATTTACTTTAATGAGTCACAGATGGAGTTCCCGTGGTCGAAGGGGGACTTGAACCCCCACGCCTTTCGGCACATGTCCCTTAAACATGCGTGTCTGCCAATTCCACCATTCGACCGATGGGCTACATTAATGTAGCAAAGTAGCTGGTGATAGATAGCTTTTTTCTGAGATCAACATAAATTTCTGAAAAACACCTACTTTCTATAAAAAAGGCTCTGCCCATGCTTGAATCTTCAAATAGTTTAACATATCAACATACACCTAATAAACTTAACGCACGTGCCTGAAACAAAATCAGTCGCGTTTATCCCAGATAGCCATGGCTGAAAAACCAGCAGACAAACCAAGCGAAACGCCCAAAACAGCTAAGCCAGCTAAACAGGCGCTCGATCTCAATGCACTATCCGGTCTCGACTTCGGTCCTAACTGGGCGGACGAAAACGCCAAGTCCGGTCGCCAGAAGAATTACGATTCTTTCGGCGGTGGCAAAGGAGGTAAAGGTCGCCGCGGTGGCGGTGGTAGCGGAGGCGGTGCGTCACGCGATCGTCGATTAGGTGGACGTCCTAGCAGTGGTCATGCAACTGGACGAGACGGTCAATCAGATCGGCGCGCTCTAGGCGCGAGCCGTGGCCGCAGTGAAGGTCGCCCTGATAACCGTGGCGTAGGTGGTCGCGGCCGCTCCACAGCACCAGCTTATTTTGAACCGACGATCAACGTTGACCTCTATCCACAGGATGAAGCCTTCGAAGCGTTGATCAACCGCCTGCGTTCTAGCGCACGCACCTATCAGCTATTTGATATCGCACAATTACTTCTCGAAAAGCCAGAGCGTTACATCGTAGTCGTTTCGCCTAAACCTGTAAAAGATGACGAGCCTGCACAGCTTTACTATTCTGTGCCGGGGCACCTCCCTTTTGAAACTGAAGAGGCTGCAATCAATCACGTCATGGCGAATCACCTCGCCCAATTTTTCGAGATCGAAGATACCGAAGTGGAGCCACCAAAAGGCAACTTCCAAATGGTCAATCGCTGTATGATTACGAGCGAGTTACTGGGCCCCCCAAATTACCACCGCTACCAAGAGTTTCTCCAGCTTCATTACGCCGCCCGAATTACAGGTATGTCCTTCGAGCAGTTCGCAGCACGGGTCGAGAGCTCCAAAGAGCAGGAGGATATCGATGCTTGGCTCGAATCGATGAAAAAAGGCGCGCGTTACACGGTCAAGGACCATCAAGAAGGCGAGTCTGAGTCTTTAGAAACGCTTGAAGCGGTTCGTCACTTTCTCCTCCAGCATCGTAAAGACAAGGTCGTCGGCACTGGCGAGAGCATTCGCTTTGCAGGCCGTGACATCAAGCGCCTGCCTAAGGGCGATATTCGCCGCTCGGTTGAAGCCTATGTTGAGAGTCAAAAGCAATTCCCACTTGATTCGGCCAACAACATTCGTGGTCGCCTCCGCCGTCATAAGTTTGCTGTTTATAAAAAAGGTGCAAAGGGAGTCTCATTCGTATGCGCCGTAAAGCGTAAATTCCGCGATAGCAAAACTGTCTTTACCGAATCGATTGGTGATCTGATCGATTTTATCGAAAAGCATCCCGACTTACCTGCCTCAAAATTGCCGAATGAATATATTGGTATCGATACCGAGAAGCAAAAACCCGAAGCACTCAAGATGACCGAAGCGGAGGTTGAAGCTGCGGCTAAAGCAAAGGCGGAAGTCGCCGAGGTCGAAGCGAAAGCTGCCGAAGTTGATTCTACTGAAGGTGAAACTGTCGAAGCGCCAGAGAAGGCTTCTGAACTTGATGAAGCGGCAGCGACAATCGCAAACGATGCCTCTGCCTCCACGGAGGCGCAACCCAAAGTCGAACTTAGTGAAGGGGATCAAAAGAAGCTCCGCCAGTTGATGCTTGATCTGCGTTGGTTGATCACTGAAGGCTACGTCACCGAATACGGAGATGGTCGCCTCTTTGCGCCCCCACCAATGCCAGATGCTAAACCAAAGGAAGCCAAAGCCCCCAAGATAGAATCAGGGCTAGAGTCAGATTCTGAAGCCGAAGCTAAACAAGAAGTCGCCACCGAAACTGAAGTTGCTAAAGACGTGGAATCACTGAAGATCCAGGCTAGTCCAGAGACTGTAATCCAGGAGGCCAAAGAACCAGAGCTTGAAGCACCCATCAATGAAGCTGAAACTGAAGAATCTGCCGAAGAAAAAAAGTCATAGCGATCTATCACTCTTTGTGGCGTTTAAATTCCTCAATTGCCCAGACAGATAGGTCCGTTTCCGTTCAGTAATTGAGCTTCGAAGGCTCGCTAGTGATCTAGCTTCAGGCCTTAGTCCTAATGTCTAGCTTTTATATTTTGTATTCGCTTTTCAAATACGCTATTAGCGAAGGAATGGCTTCGGCCATCGAATCGAAACAAGCTGCGTAGGCTGTGTAGTTTTGCCCGTAAGGGTCGGGAATCTCGGTGGGTTCACCTTTTCCCATGAATTCACGAAAGAGATGCACACGCTCGGGTAGGCCTGTGTGGTTATGGTTCAAGATATCTATGTGGGACTGCGTCATTCCTAGAATAAGGAAAGCGCGGTCAATTAAGTCTTGGGTCAGGGGTTGGCTCTTGTGCCTACCAAGATCGAGTTTTATTTTTTTAAGCGCAGCCACTGAGTTGGCTGAGGCTGGGTCCCCATAGCCTGCAGCGACACCTGCGGAGACGATTTCGATCTGATTGAGCGGTTCGCCCTGACCAGTTAGCGCGTGCTGCAGTAATTTCTCTGCCATTGGGCTACGGCATACATTGCCCGTGCAAATGGTCAGAATTAGATTACGCTTGGAGGCCATGGTCTGAAGGTAGACAGTAGGGTTCGGACTATTTGTAAAGGTATGAGGGAAACACTCCTGCGCGTCTATAATGATATTTTGGTTGAGAGAAGAAAATCTATTTCTCCGCTCATCGATTTAACTCCCGATGCCCGATATCACGCCGTAGGAATTTGTCTTTAAACTTAACCTGATCACAGACTTTGTAGGCTAGCTTGGCTGCAGCTTTTAGAGTTTGCGCTTGGCCGCTTACGCCGAGTACACGGCCTCCAGCGGTGCGAATGGTGCCGTCGGGTTCGCGAGTCGTTCCCGCATGAACGATTGCGGCGCTCGCAGGCAGTGAGTTAGGGAATGTGATTGGATTCCCTTTGGCGTAGCTACCGGGGTAGCCTCCTGCCGCGAGCACGACGACGATAGCCGCACCTTTGTGGAATTGGAGCTTCGTGGGGAGTGATTCGCCCTTTGCGGAGGCTAGTAGCACGGGCACAAGGTCGTCAGCCACCATCGGGAGGAGCACTTGGGTCTCGGGGTCACCGAAACGAACGTTGTATTCGAGCACTTTGACGCCCTGATCCGTAAGCATAAGCCCCGCGTAGAGCGTGCCGCGGTAGTCGATGCCGTCGGCTTTGAGGCCGGCGAGAGTGGGTTTGATCACTTTTTCTTCGATCTCGGCCTGCATGTCAGATGTCACCCGACTAGTTGGGGTGTAGGCACCCATGCCACCTGTGTTGAGACCGGTGTCTCCTTCACCCGCTCTTTTATGGTCTTGGCTGGGAGGCAGGCAAACAAAGTCTTCACCCGATGCGATCACGTGGATAGAGGCTTCTTCGCCGTATAGGGTCTCTTCGATTACGATCTCCTTGCCGCTGCTGCCAAAGGCATCGCCCTCGAGCATATCTTCAACTGCTGCGATTGCTTCATCCTGTGTTTCTGCCATAATGACGCCCTTACCGGCGGCGAGGCCGCTAGCTTTGATGACGATGGGAGCAGGATGCTCATCAAGGTAGGCGAGAGCGGGAGCAATTTCGGTAAAATTACTGTAGGCCGCGGTCGGGATGTTGTATTTGGCAAAAAAGTTTTTGCAGAAAACCTTGCTCGATTCAAGCTGGGCTCCAGCGGCATTGGGGCCATACGCGGGGATGCTAACGGCGGCCAGCGCGTCGACGAGACCGAGGCTAAGCGGCACTTCTGGGCCTACTATGACGAGACCGATGCCCTGCTCTTGGGCAAGAGCGACCATACCCTCAATTTCTTCGACGGGGACGTCAAAGCACTCCGCCTCTACGGCCATGCCGCCATTACCTGGAGCGGCGATCACTTTACCCGCAAGCGGGCTGTGAAGGCATGCATGAAGAAGAGCGTGTTCACGACCACCAGAGCCGACCACGAGTATATTGAGTAGTGAGGAGTCTGACATTTTTTAGAGAACGCTTCCAGAATCACTCGCACAGGTAAAGTTTGTTTTCAAGAAAGAGGGTTGAACTTTTTCTGTAGGCCGTGATTTTAGCGCGTTTCTATCATTCATGACTGATCTCAACCATACTCGCAATTTCTGCATTATTGCCCACGTCGATCACGGAAAGACAACTTTGTCTGACCGTATCCTCGAAATGACGCGCACTGTAGAAATGCGTGATATGAAAGCCCAGCTTCTCGACTCCATGGACTTGGAGCGTGAGCGAGGGATCACGATTAAAAGCCACCCCGTGTCTATGGTCTATAAAGCTAAAGACGGGAATGACTATGCTTTCAACTTGATCGATACCCCTGGGCACGTGGATTTTTCTTACGAAGTTTCCCGTAGTATGGCTGCGTGTGAGGGTGCTCTGCTGCTGATCGATGCCGCTCAAGGCATCGAAGCGCAAACCGTGGCCAATGCTCACCTCGCGCTAGAACAGGGACTGGAAATCATTCCCGTGATTAACAAGGTCGATCTACCTAGTGCCGACGTGACTGCCATCATGGTGCAGTTGGAGGACGTGTTAGCGATCCCCGCGGACGAGGCTGTGATGACTAGTGGTAAAACCGGCATCGGGATTGAAGACCTACTCGAAGCCGCTGTCATCCGTGTGCCCAAGCCTCGATGGGCAGAAGTGGATGGGCTGCGTATGTTGATTTTCGACTGCATTTACGATACATACAAAGGCGTGATTTGTTATGTCCGTGTCTTTTCTGGTCAGGTTAAGATAAACGATCCTATTATTACAATGAGTGACGAGCGCAAGATGCTAGTTAAGGAAGTGGGCAAGTTTTCGCCCGCCATGACTAAGCAAGAGACACTTAAAGCAGGCGATGTTGGCTACGTCGTGACGAATCTCCGCGATGTGGCCGACCTAAAGCTCGGTGATACCATCACTCATAATACTAATCCTACTAGGGAAATGTTACCCGGTTATAAAGAGGTGAGCCCCATGGTTTTTAGTGGTATCTACCCCATCGATACGAGCGACTACAACAAGCTCAAGGCGGGCATGGGCAAGCTTCGTCTTAACGACGCTGCCTTCGTTTACCAGTCGGAAAACTCCGTCGCCCTTGGCTTCGGCTTTCGTTGTGGTTTCCTTGGTTTGCTTCACATGGAGATCATCCAAGAGCGTATCCGCCGCGAGTATGATCTCGATGTGATTTCCACTTATCCGAGTGTAGTTTATCATGTCACAAAGACAGACGCCGAACAAATCGAAGTACATAACCCTGTCTACCTCCCTGATCCCGCTGAGATCGAGTTCATCGAAGAACCTATGATCAACGCATCGATTCATATTCCGTCTGATTCGATCGGTGATGTGCTGGCATTGGTTTCTGAGAAGCGCGGTATCTGTGAACATACCGAAACAATCGATGATGAACGCGTCATGCTCGTCTGCCGTCTACCGCTCAATGAAATTTTGGTCGATTTTAATGACCGCCTCAAAAGCATCACCCACGGCTACGGTTCGATGGATTACGAGATGGCCGGTTACAAAAAGGCTAAGCTTTGCCGCCTCGACATTCGTGTAAATCAAGAGGCCGTCGATGCCTTCTCCTCTATCGTACACTTAGACAAAGCCGAAGGCCGCGGACGCGCGCTCTGCAAGCGCCTAAAAGAGATCTTGCCTAAGCAAATGTTCAAGATCGCGATCCAAGCCGGCGTCGGCAGCAACATAGTCGCCCGAGAAACAATCAGCGCCTATCGCAAAGATGTGACTGCCAAGTGTTATGGCGGCGATATTTCCCGTAAACGTAAACTATTAGAGAAACAAAAAGAGGGCAAGAAACGCATGAAAAATATCGGTAGCGTCTCCATCCCTCAGGACGCGTTTATTAAGATTTTAAAGACCTCAGACGGTGGCTAAGAGCTGAGATTATGGATCAGGTGCAGCATTACTAGATACTTGGCTTTAAAATTAACACGCCGTCGTGGGCTTCGGCGATTTCACGCATAATGTTGGCATAGCGGGAGTTGCCCTGGGTGGCGCCGATCTGAAAGGGGTTAACTAGGGTGGGGAAGCCAATTGCACTGATCGAGACGGGGCGCTTACCGGTGCTAGTACTGCGCGGATTCATACGGTCGAGTTGGATAAGTAGGCTTTGGGTTGAACCGCGGAAGTCGTCACCGACGACGTAAATGCTCATGAACTCGTCTGCTTTGAGGCTGGGTTTCAAGTCACGGATGGCACGGCGTAAGCCAGGCTCGGGGTCGCTGACACTGGCCGTTGGATAGTTAAGGATCTGGCGAAGTGCTTGTTGGCGTAAGCCAGAGGTGTCGGGTAGCCAAAAGCCGCGTCGGCTGCTCAGGATGTAATTGCCGCTGGTGTCGAAAAACTGGATGCTGCGCACTACGGGAAGGCTCTCAAGTAGCTCGCGGATTTGTTCGACCACACCATAGTGGAGTTGGCCTGTCATTTGGTTGCGCATACTACCTGAGGTGTCGATAACGAAGGCAACGTGTGTTGCCTCAGTTGGTAGGCCAATAGGAGGAAGGTCTTCATGTTTAAAGCTCTGCAGCAAACGCTTTGCCGTGGCGGCGGCTTGCTCGGTTGTACTGAGCGTGGACTCTAGGCTTTCGAATTTCTTTTCCAAGGCGGCTAACTTAGATTCCTGCTCTTGAATGAGAGAGAGAATACGATCTCGCTCGGTGTTGGTTCGTTCGCTATTGATGGCTGCCTCGAGCAGAATGGTCTGATCGGCCACGTCGGCTTCCAGCATGGCAAGCTGCGCTTGCATAGCTCTGAGTGTTGGCACGTCGACTTCGCTCTCAACCCCATGCGGCCCTGAACCGATGGATAGGATGAAGAGCAACAGAATCGCCCCGAAGCCACAGCAGAGGCAGTCGAGAAATGAGAGGCTGAAAACCTCTATGGGGCGGCGTTTAATCATTGATTCGGATGTCTGGTTTCCAGCTTAATTGTTTTCCGATTTTCAGCTTTTGAGATTTTCTATAGGCTTGGCCAATCGTTGTCGGGAATGAGGGTGATCCCTTTAGTGCGACCACTTAGTTGCCAGAAGAGTCCGGCGGCGGCAGGGTCCCCGCTAAAGGGAAAGAGGATGACGTTTAATGGGTAGTTGAGGCGATTAGCCATGGCGCGGTTGAAGAGTTTGACGCGGTCGGCTTCAGTCAGGCTGCCGCTGCGCGGTGCAGGGGCTGTGGGCAACCCGTCTCCGATCAAGAGTAGACTACTGGCACGTTGCTTGAGCTGGCTGACGGCTTTGAGGCCTTTTGATAGGTCGGCACCGCCGCTGGCTTCTAGCTGTTCAAGACGGTCGAGGAAGGACAGCAAAGCCTCGTTGTTATAGGGATCAATGTAGGGATTCTTAGTGTTACCAGAGATTGCTTTGGTCTCCTCAGCCATGGCGAAGATCGCGACTTGGGTATCTTTGGGGATCGCTGCAAGAACAGCGCGGACAGCGGCTTTGCTGCGTAGCCATTTCTTGGCTTTGGCTCCAGTCCCTTGTTGTATCATTTGAATGGCGGTCTTGGCATCTTCGGCCAGCATGCTGCCAGAGCTTTCAAGTAGGATGACGGCGCGTGGTCCGCGTAAGCGTAGGCCCGAGAGATAACTTTTATCGGCGGAGGGACGGTCGAGGGCGGCTGGTTGATCAGTAGGCTCAGTTTTGTTTTCAAGTGCAGTAAGGGCTTTGGCCTGATCTTCGACTGCTTTGGCTAAGCGCTCTTGTTCGGCGGCGAGTGCGGCCACGCTGGTGGCCTTGGTGCCAGGCTGCGGGTCGAGGGCTTTAATTTCTTCTGCAAGCGCTAACTTTTTGGCCTTAGTCTCGCGGATGGCGGCTTCGAGTGTCTCGGCAGCATTGACCGATTGCATGGCCTTTTCTTGACTATCGGTGATCTGTGCCTTGGCCGTTAAAATAAAAAGCAGTAGCACCGCCCCGAAACCGCAGCAGATACAATCCATAAATGAGAGCGCTGAACTCTGGGCTTCGCGGCGTTTATGCATTGTTGCTGGTTTAGTGATTGAGTGGACCTAGGTCCAGTAAGCCTATTGCGTGCCTAGACGCTAGCTTCAGCTTCTGGCGGCTCTGACTCCTTCTCTTTCGCGTCTGACTCCTCGTGGTCGAAGAGTTTGTCGATGAGCTGTTCTCGGCAAAAGGTTTGCAGACGTAGAATGAGGCCTTCTTGGCCGCCTTGAAGGAGGTGGATGAGAAGCATGAGGAGGATACTTATAAAGAGGGCGACCAAGGTAGAATTAAAAGCGACGCCGAGCGCACTCGTCACTCCAGAGATGTCACCTTGGAGGGCTTGGTCGGCACGTTGTAGCGCGACCCCAATGCCGCGGACGGTGCCGATGAAACCAATGGAGGGGATCGCCCAGACAAGGTAGCGTAGCATTGAGAGCTCACTCTCTTGCTGCTCGGAAGCGACTTCGAGTCGCCCCATAATGGTTTCGGTGGCTTCGGGCACGCTACCAGTAATATGGTAGCGTTCAAGCCCTCGAGCCATGACGTAAGGGAGAATTTTATTACGTAGATCGGGCAGTTCGCTCTTGTTGTCAATTTCAGTCGAAAGTTGGCCGGCTCGCTGGCGCGAGATACTAGGGCTTTCGCCGAGCAGTTCGACTTCTGGGTCTGCGTCGATACCTTCGCTCTCAGGAGCGAAGCGGCCAAGGGTCTTAGCCTCGTTTTTGAGCAGTACAAATTTGTAAATAAGGATCATGACTCCCCAGAGAAAGAGTGAGAGGCACATCTGCTGCTCATAATCTTTGAGAATGACAAAGAAACTAGAAAAGGACGAGCCGACATCGACGCCGAAGCTGTTAGCTAGGTCGGCTTTGTTTGCGCTCGGTCGGATGAGGATGCCATAGATCGCACCGACAAAGATGAAGGAAGCTATCAGACCAAGGGTAAAAATGAGGCCTTTGACTGATAGGAGGCCGCGTTCAGGATTTCGTAGACTCATAATTTGCTCGTAAATTTAATTGGATGATAAAACACATTATTCTGTGCTTTGCAATTTCTGCAAGGGCACTTATCTATGGTGTCATGCATAAGCTTACTCTATCTATTTTACTCGTCAACACGCTCATTTTTTCAACAGCTTGCCAGAACAACCCTAATAGTGGGCGCGACATCGGCATCGTGGTCGGTTCTATCCTAGGAGGGGTCGCTGGGGCGCAAATAGGTGATAGCAGTATTTTCGCAGGCGCTGCCCTCGGCGGTACTCTGGGCGCTATAGGCGGTAGCGAGCTGCAAAGGCGCAAGGAGGCTCTCGAAGCAGCTGAGCTCCAGCGCCAATACGAGTATGAGCAAGAAGTGCAGGCGCAGGAATCATTAGAAGCCGATATCAAAAATCTAGAAGAAAAACGCATTCGTGACGAGATCGCCCGTAAGGCGACCACAGCGGATGTGAGCGCTGCCGAGCAAGAAGCCGCTCGGGTGGAGGCGCAACTCGCTGCCAAGAAAAAATCCTACGAAGAATCTCAAGCCCGCGCCCGCCGAATTCAAGATGCTCAAGAGCGAATTGCCAAAGCGCAGCAGGAACTCGCTGAATTGGAGCGCCAAGAAAACGGGGGTTAACAAATCGGCTCTCTAGAGGCTTTACTTATGGAGCCCTTTCATTCGGGCAGCTCTACGCAGTGGTCGTCGCAAGTGACGCCCCGACTACCAGTTGTAAGTCACGCCTGCAGAATATTGATCACCACGCCCAGGTGTGCCAGGAACGTCCTGAAAGTCATCGTCCCATGCGTTATCGACTGCTAAGAATAGTTCCATGTTCTTGAGTTGTGGCAGGTAGATGCTGAGGCCGAAGTGTGTAAAAAGAGCAGAGTCGCTTGACTCACGTAGCGAGTTGTCTTCATTTTTGCGCCATTCGTTATCGATGCGGAATTGAAAGATTTCGCTAAGTGTCCAGATGGCGCCGAGAGTGAAACGATGCTTGGCGTAGTTGAGCGCGTAGAAGCTTGCGTCGATGGTGTCATTCCCGTAGTCTTCATCTTTATCCAGAAAAGTGTAACTAGCGATAGCTTCGATGCTATCCCAGCGCTTGGAGGTGATCAGTTCGAGGCCAAAGGTCTCAATATCGACTGGATTAGCTTCGCGTGCGCTCGTTCCAGCGAATGTCCAATCGACAAGATTATCATCCCAGCGGTAAAAGACGGCAGCTTCAATGCTCCAGTCTTGGCGCATTACCTTAGTTCCTATTTCTACGTTTTGAGTTTTTTCTCGGCCCAAATCGTGATTACTGCGAAAGAGTCCCGTCGTCTCACTTCCGCCAATTGCTGTGTATCCCGCGACTTGGCTAGTTTCTGAGTAGGAAAGATAAACGCTTTCTGAATTTCCATTATAATGCTGCCGCCCCCAAGCAATATTACTAATTAATGAGAATTCCGAGTCGTTCCGATCCGTGTCGTCAAAGCTTCCTCCAATTTGCATAACTAGATGCTCGTTAGGCGCTAATTCGATCTTACATTCTGGCAGTAGACTTAACTTCGAATAAGTTCTAGACTCAAACCTGCCGCTTTCTAATGAGGTTGATTCAATTTCGTCAGCAGTAATCTGGCCAGAGTAACTTAAGCTGAAAGCTTCGCCTAGTGCATGTAAACCAGAGAACGCTAATGTGCTCACGTCAGTGGTGTGCTTTGCTTGGAATGCAGAAGGGTTCTCACGCGAGTATATGTAGTGATCCTTATGCTCTCTGTAGTAGGCTGTGATCTCAAAGTAGCTGCGCTCGTTATAATTTTGGGCGTGATTGAACAAGAGCAGACTAGTTTTTAAATTCTCAGTTTCGTTGACACCGTATGGCGTATACATGTTTGGCCAGCCAAAGAACTTGGCCTGATATCCCGCGAAGAAATCGGTCTGCGAGTTCGGACCCACAAGCTGCAAACGGCCCGAGGTGCGGTCAAAGTTATGGTCGCCGAATTGGATTGTGCCATCGCTTTCGGACCGAGAGATTTCAGCTTCGACCCCCCAGCTCCATTCGCCGCTTTCTCCCAGTTGCCCAGTCAGCCCGTTATGGATGCGCTGGAAGTTTAGGTTGTGATCGCCACCTCCCGAGGTAAGGCTACCGCCATCGGCGATCTGACGCCAGCCGTAGCTAATGGTGCCAACCGTGCTGTTAAAACCGTAAAGTGCATTATCAGCACCTATAAGAATATCCGGGCGTGTGAGCATTTCCGGTGCGATCGGCAGTTCGGCCGAGTAGTGACCTGTTTGTGGATCAATCAAAGTTGCGCTACCGACACGAAAACCACTGTTTTCAAAGAGGCCACCTCGGATGGTGATATCACCCTGGGCCTCAGCCATATTTCGAGACTGCAGATCAACGCGCGGCTCGAACTCAAGGTTGGAAACTGGTGATTCGTAGGTGGTGACGGGTCGGACATTGGCCGTCTGCTGGACATCGACGTAGAGCGTCGGCAGGGTTTGGGTGCTCTCTGCTTGCGTAAGCAATGGCAGAGAGGCGAGTGCGAGAATAGTCAGTGGGTAGATCCTGCATTTAATCATCCCCAATGGTAAAAAGAATACTCTCCAATGAATCAAATAGTAATATAAAAAAATAAATACTTAACAATTAAAGTATTTTTGGGCAATGGATTGGATTTAGGGCGCATGCTTAACTGTCAACTCGAGCTTAAGTTGGCGCTTGCGTGAATCCCTCTTATGCACAATTTTTCTTGAAAAATACTATGCCACTTTTGGATATCGGTTTCGCAATTCTTATCATCAAGATGCTTATCTGCACCTTGCCAGCGGTGCTTGGCATTCTCATGATTGTGAGTTCAGAAGAGAGTAAGCGTGAATTTCGTAATAAATTTTGCAGTAAGGTTTTCGGTATGAGTAACGCGATACCATATCTCAAATTTACGCGTACAATGTATGTCATTAGCACATTGTTGCTGGCCTTTAGTCTGGTGAGCACTTGGTTCCTGCTCTTACGCCCAATGTTCTAGGTTGAATAATCATACTGAAAAGTTCTCACTGCCGTTCCAGCTCTGCTAATTTTCTAATAGGGGCCACTTCGATACTTCTCTCGCCCGCGGCTTTTTTGTAACGGATCAGCGGGGTAATTTAGGCTTTAGTTAGTTATCCTGCTCTGCCACAGCCTGAAGATAGATTTCGCGGCTGATCCATGCATCGGTCGCCGCATAGCGAACTTGCTTGTCGTCAAGTTCTGGGCGTGCCCAGTTCGAGACTTGAGCTGCTTTACTTATGCGCCCTTGCAGCAGAAGTCCTGCAAGCGCTCGAAGACCTCGATTTCCGTAGCCAAGTTTCACTGTGATGTCAGCGATTTCGACGAAGCCGCTCGGGGTGAAGTCTTTCATCGCTCGGAGTTCTTTGACGTCGTCTTTAATCGCGACACCCGTTTTTAAAATACCGGACGACTCTAGGATCGGGAGGAGCGGATCAAAGGTCTCAGTTTTACTGATGCGGAAAAGGTAGACGCAGTGCTCCGTAGCTAGCTGGATGAGCGCGGGCGGGTAGTAATCGCCTTTCTTAAAGCTTGGTCGAGTCTCGGTGTCAAAACCGAGGTGGCTTTCGTTTGCCAGAACTGCGGCAGCGGCTTCCATCTCCTCAAAGGATTCCAATATCTTGATTTCTCCCTCCCATGCGATAAGCGGCAGTTCGTTAATCTCAGCTTTGCTAATTTTGCGTTTTTCTGCGCTTAGCTTATCGGTAGTTTCGGTCATGAGAGCGTGTTATTTTTTTAGACCTCGATCACCAAGCCATCGAAGGCTACTTCTATATGCTCTGGAAAAATTCTGGCGGGTTCACACTGGGATAATTTTTGATTATATTCCTCGCAGTAGCGAAGAGCACCCTGGTGGATTTCTTCGATCTTGGAGTCTGAATAGCCTGGTTCGTGGTGGGAAACAATGAGCTGACGGACTTTAGCGCGTGCTGCCAGCTCGACCGCTGTTATGTGATCAGAGTGTCCCCAATTAAGCTTTTCTTCACTTGCTTCCTCGAAGGTGTATTGCCCGTCGAAGATAAGTATGTCTGCTTTATGTAGAAAATTGACAAACGGGTAGCCTTCTTCTCGAGCTTCAATACCATGTTCGGAATCGGAGGAAAAGATGATACGCTTTTCGCCCTGCTCGAAGGAGTATCCCCAAGAATCGCCAGGGTGCTGCTGTTTGATGGTGGCTACATGGACATCGCCAACGGCGAAGTGCGCGCCGTCTTCTTGTATGTCGAATTCAATTTCTGCTTGCATCGCTTCATAGGGGACAGGAAAACAGGGTGCGCCCATTTGCGCGCGTATGGCGGATTCTGTAGTCTGATGAAATCCGTGAAAGATAATTCGGTTTCCCGACTGATAAGCGGGCGCAAAAAAAGGAAATCCTTGAATGTGATCCCAGTGTAAGTGAGATATGAAGATATGGTAGGTAGCGGGCGGCGCATTTTTGCCTAGGCTAAGAGAAAAATCGCGTAGCCCCGTTCCGGCATCGCAAATGATATACTCTTTAGTGCCTGCTTCAATCTGTATGCAAGTAGTGTTTGCTTTATAGGTTCCGTGAGCGCTGTGGGGGAGTGTTTCAAGGTAGGCGTCAACCGCTTCAATGCTTGCAAACTCCAGCTCGCGGCTCGCCCAGATCGCATCCTTGACTTTCTGGCGAATCGTTGCCGAAGAGGTCGGTGAGGGGAGTGAGCCACAAGAGCCCCAGATAATTGCCTTCATGCTTGTAGGTAAAAGCTTCTAGGTTTATACAGCAAGAACGGCTGGTTAGAAAAGCTCGAGAAGCATTCTTCTGATCTTAATTGCTCGCTGCTGATAGATTGAATAAGGTATACGATAAACAGCAGGATACGGTCATGGCGAGTTTGAAAAATGGTGAGGGGATCGTTATAATCTTATTTTAGGACTTCTCACTGTCGCTGTTGGCAAGGATTTTTCTAGTAGAAGCGATTCGGGTCGAGGGTATTAAAAGATTTTGTTAATGCTGCGTGTGGGTGACTTATATGTAATTTAACTCTCGTATACCAATCAAAAAAACATCATCTGGTCATCAGTGAGGGGAGTGGTCGCTTCGATTAGGCGACTGTCTTCATTTTGGACACTATTGACACGGCGGGAAACGGTATGTTTCTCTAGAATCACTTTGCTAGCTAGCGATTGAACGTCTCTTGTGTTGAGTGTGCCGTCCAGCCAAGAAACTTGGCTTTTCTGCTTTATGATCACGGGCATACGTTCGTGAATGCTACGGATTGAAGTGTTAGCTTTAGTAGTTAGAATGACAAAAGAGGGTGGCGATTCGTAGCCGGTCGACGGAAACCAGAGCCCAGCGAAGTAGTGCAAAGTATCTTGCGGTGGATAGATGTAGTAGGGCTGCTTAGTGATGCCATCTTGATACCACTCGTAAAATCCGTTGGCGGGAAGCAGGCAACGATATGCATGCCAGCTTTCGCGAAAGCGAGGCGCTGTATCTGCAATTTCGATACGCGCATTGATATGGAAATTTTGGGGTGTACGGAGTCCCCAGTGCATCATCGTTGATGCGACTTGCAGCTTTTCGCGAGTAGCGATACTTAAGGTTTCGCGACCCGGGCCAATATTGTAGTTTGGCTTGTAGTCTCCGGGCAGCGCGAGTGCGATGGCATCGGCCAGCGCCTTTTTATTGGCATGTAATGTATAGCGACCACACATTTTGGAGAAAATAATGTTTAGATGAATAAAGGCTTAATCTGACTAGTCATTTTTTTGTTACAGTCTTATGGATTAGGATTAAGGAAGGTGCTAGTTTATAGTCTATGAGTTATCTAACAAGCGACCAAATTCTCAATGAACTTAAAAAGAAGAGCTCTAGGGCCGCTGCCTGGTTGAAGTTGATCTCCATAAGTCCTGCCGAGCGTTCTAGTGCTTCAGTCGCTCGGTAGAGGGCACTAGTGGGGAGTTCGCCTTTGTTGAGTGCCTCGACCTCTCGGGCATATCCAGCTGTAGCCTTCTCGATCTCGCCGAGCAGTTGTTTGCGATAGCCTTTGCTTAGGCCGACTTCCATCGCGTCCTTCTCATCTGCGGTCACGTGGTCGGGAAGGGATTCCTTCTGTATCTTCCAAGCTTCAGATGTCATCGCTTTAAGGATGATTTGAAAGCGAGCATTTAGACCATAGGCGCCTATCACAATGTGAGGGATTGTTTTTTTATTGGGGCCTTCTAGGAGGCAACCTAGCCATTCGCGGTAGGCCACGACCCATAATACCCAATCTGGATGCTGAATGGTTTCGATAGTAGCAGGGATACGAAAATTGAGGCAACGGCTTCGTATAGTGTCGAGCAGGTCGTAGGGGCGCGTCGTCAATAGAAAAAGAGTCGTGCCCGCAGGAGGTTCTTCTAGGGTTTTTAGGAAGGCGTTGGCCGAGGCGGCGTTCATTCGGTCGGCTTCGATTATGATGCCGACTTTGCGTCCACCTTGATTGGAGCTTTTTGCAATATCGATGACCAGCTTGCGCATGGTATTACTGTCTTCGGTTTTACCTACCTTGATCAGACGCGCCTTGCCGCTGGGTCGTAAGGTGAAGCAGTCGACGTGTTCAAATGGATCGCGTTCGGTGTCGAGTAGATGCGCCGCTATTGCACGTACAATTATTTCTAGGCTATCTAAGCTATCGCCGTGAAGGAGTATGCCGTGCCCGAGCCGATTCTGTGTGAGCGAGCGTTCGAGTACATCGACGGCGCGTGTCCCACGCAGTAATTCGGGGAGTGATTCAGTGGGTGTTATGGATCTTTCGCTCATCAGTGATTTACATTTCTGGGCAAAGTTTACACCTTGGGCAAGTAGCAACCACATCCTCTTTGTCTCATGCTTCGAAAAGAACGCGCCGCTTACATCCAAAATCGCCTTCAGCAGCTCTACCCTGAGACGCAGATTCCATTGGATCATAAAGACCCTTACACGCTTCTCATAGCGGTCCTGCTTTCGGCTCAGTGCACGGATGTAAGGGTCAATCAAATCACACCTTTGCTCTTCGCACGAGCGGATACGCCCCAGGACATGCTGAAGCTTTCGGTCGAAGAAATTAAAGAAATTATCCGCCCGTGCGGGCTCTCCCCGATGAAATCTAAGGGTATCGCAGGACTTTCGCAAATCCTACTTGATGAGCACGGGGGTCAAGTACCTGCTGATATCAAGGCGCTGGAAGCACTCCCAGCGGTCGGTCACAAAACGGCTTCGGTCGTGATGGCTCAGGCCTTTGGCGTGCCATCCTTTCCCGTTGATACACACATCCATCGCCTAGCTCAGCGTTGGGGGCTGACGAGTGGCAAAAACGTCGCCCAAACTGAGCGTGATTTAAAACGGATTTTTCCTGAATCGAGATGGAATGATCTACATCTTCAGATCATTTTCTATGGTCGTGAATATTGCACTGCGCATGGTTGCGACGGTAGGGTTTGCCAGATTTGCCGCTCGGTTTATCCAGATCGAAAACACGCAAAGAAGACCCGGAAGGCTTGAGCTTTATTCGCCAAAGACCGATTCGCTACTTCCTGAGTCTAAGGCTTTTGTTCTGAATCTAGTGGGTTTGGTGAAAGTTTCTATTTTGGCCATAGGATCCAATTCGAAGGCTGAGTCTGCTGAAGTTTTGGGCTGAATGGTTTCCATGAAGTCGATCTCAAGTTCGCTGCGTTCGATTTCTACAGCCGTCGCGGCCTTTTTCTTGACTTGAGCGAGGGCTTCCGCAGGAATTGCAATACGACCTATGGTAGGGGTTACCTTTGCAGATTCGATGATATCAAAAACGAAATAGCTACCTTGCTCATAGGAATGAACAGAGCTGAGGCTGGCCATAAGAATTACGATCACAGCAATCAGATTACGGCATCTGCTCCAAGCATACATGCTTTTATAGTGAGCGGCCTTGTTGTTTTGTCGAGTTTCATTTAAGCCCTAATCTACTTTGAATTTAGAAAAGCTAAGCGTTACAGAAGCTTTTGGCCACATCGCGAATATTAATTTATAGCGACCTTGAATCACAGTATCAGGTTCATTTTTTTTAAAAATCAAAGTTATGAAGCGCGGTCACCGGCGACGGTTCCATGCGTCGCCAGCGAAGCGTTGTTTTTCAAGCTCAATCCGTTCGCTTTTAAAGAGAGGGCGGATGTCTTCAAGCTCGCTAAGCTTAAGATTCAAGATACTGGCTAGGTGATCGACTAGGTGGTATTGAAAGCTAACGAAGTTTAAAGTTCCGGGAAGGCTGCTGCGGTCAAGTGAGCCTTGGATCAGAAGGCCTTGGCGAGACCTTTTCATAGCAGCTCCAGCGATTTTTTGGCCATCAGGGCGAAGCACGTCGTTGGCTGCGGGGCTGATAAAGCAGCGGGTTGGTATCTCACTGGCGACGGGGGTCTCTTTGCAGTGTCGTGGACAGGGGGCGAGGCGACTGTCGATGCCGATCTTATCGAGCGACAAGCTGATTGCGTGATGAATTTGCGCGTAGAGATCGGTCGCTGGAGTCGAAGCGGCAGAAACGGAGCTGTTTAGAATGAGTGCGTATGTCCAGTCGTTGCGGTGGTCGACGATGCCGCCGCCAGTCATGCGGCGAGTAAGGGTGGTTCTGGCCTGTGACGGCTCGATAGGTGCATGGCCTGAGGCAAGCTCAGTTAATACTCTGTGGTATTGTTGTGTGTAGCCAAACGTGGCGGCTGGTTCTTGCCAGCCATAGTGGCGAAAGGCGGCTAGGCCAACGGGCATGTGTGCAAGCAACGCGGCGTCTATCGCCATGTTGGTTGCGGCGTCACCGAAGGCATTAGGCAGGGCGATAAGCATTAATTAGTTGGCATGCGAGCTCTTTTTCGTAGCACGTTACGCTTTAAGCGTTGAGTGGCTCGATACGGGTAAGCTCATTGAGTTGCGCCTCAAAGTCGATGGGTTTGGTTTTGAGTTTGGAGACGATGGGGTTCAGGTTAAAGGTCAGCCTAGCGGGCCTGGAGTCTTCGTCCCGGCAGGCAGACTCGATAGTGTCGAGCGGCAGGCCGAAGTGCTTCAAGATACGTTGTCCCATTTCGAAGCGGCTGAGAGTTTCGCTACCGGCCCAATGAAAGAGGCCATGGAGGTCGCGGCGTTCGGTCAGTTCAAGAAGAACTTCGGCCACATTGGAAGCGGAGCAGGGTTGGCGAATTTCATCGCAGAATAGTTTGGGCTTTTTGCCAGCTTGGATCGCGGCGATCAGTTTCTCGTGTAAGCTACGTTGGCCGCCAGGACTGTTGCCCATGAGAATAGGGATGCGGAGGACAACTGGATCTTCGGGGTTGTGCTCGAGCACCTCGCGCTCAGCCATGAGTTTGGTTTGTCCGTAGAGATTAGTTGGCGCGGGCATGTCGGTCGAGCGATAGGGCTGCTCAGATTGGCCGTCGAAAACCATATCTGTGGAGACGTGGAGTAAGCGCGCGCCGAGGTGTGTTGAAAGTTGTGCGAGTAGGCGGGGCAGGGCGACGTTGACCTTTTCGGCGCACATCGCGTCTGCTTCGACTGAGGTGGCGTTTGAAATAGCAGCACAATTGACGATGGCGTCTGGCCAGAGTTCAATCGCGATCTTGGTAAGCTCTTCAGGCTCTGATGCGTCAAGCTGGATCGTCCTCGCCAGACCGTCGGCAATTGGCCGGTTTTGGTTATAAAGCGCGGTGACGGTGTGGCCACGGCGGACGGCGGCCTGCGCATATGCATGGCCGAGGAGTCCGGAGGAACCAGTGAGTAAAATCTTCATAATTACTTAAGCTTTGTTTTGTTGCAATCGAGTTTAGGGGAGGCAAGTTCAAAGAGTCTTATAATGAATTACGCTAAACTCGCGAATGCTGGTGTGCATGAACAGCCGGTCTATGAGCCCGGAAAACCTATTGAGTATGTTGCTCTGGAGTTTGGACTAGATCCTACCCAGATTGCTAAACTCGCCTCGAATGAAAATCCGTTTGGAGCGTCGCCGAAGGCGATCGCGGCAGCGCAGGCTTCGTTAAAGAGTGCGCATCTATATCCAGATGGTGCTTGTAGTCAACTTCGGGCAGCGATCGCTGAAGTTCGAGGCGTGGACAAGGACACCATTATCGTAGGTAACGGCTCAAACGAGATCATCGAACTACTGGGGCACGCTTTTCTGCGCCCTGGACTAGAAGTGGTCATGGGTGAGCAGGCCTTTATTGTTTATAAATTGGTCGCTAAGCTTTTTGGTGCGACTCCGGTCGAGGTGCCTATGCTAGATTTTGGTCATGACCTCAAAGCGATGCGTACGGCCGTCACGGATCATACGCGACTGTTGTTTGTGGCCAGTCCGAACAATCCGACCGGGGTGGCGAATACGGAAGCTGACCTAGTCGAACTGGCAGAGTCGTTGCCAGAGCATGTGATTCTTTGCTTGGATGAAGCTTATGCTGAGTATCTTGAAAGCGCCCCAGATCTACGTGGACAAATAACAGCTGGACGAAAGGTTGTATGCCTGCGAACTTTTTCCAAGATCTATGGATTGGGCGGCTTGAGGATCGGTTATGGATACGGCGACCCTAGACTGATCCAGTTGCTACAACGTGTGCGTCAACCTTTTAATGTGAGTTTGGTGGCTCAAGCGGCTGCGACAGCGGCGCTGAGTGATCACAAATTTGTCGATATGTGCCGCATAGCCAATGAATCAGGACGGAAGCAGCTTGTTGAGGGCATGCAAGCACTAGGCTACACGACGATTGGTGGCCAAGCGAACTTTGTGCTTTCCAAGGTTGGCGATAGCGGGGTGTTTTTTAAAGCGCTGCAGCAAAGGGGTATCATTGTGCGACCTTTAACAGCTTACGGTATGACAGAATTTGTCCGAATTACCATCGGGACGGTAGCCGAGAACGAGCGCCTGCTCGAAGCGACCCGTGAGATCACGCAAAGTTCACAAGCTTCTGTTTGATTATGAGTGACGCTTGGATTAGTTTTTTAATTTCATTTGTGGCGGTCGGGCTGATGCTCGTACTGCACGCCTTTTTGGTAATGTGCGAGATTAGCCTTGTGAAGTTTCGCTATCGAAAGCCCAGCGAGGAGCAACTGGATGAGTTGAAGAAGCTTCTAGGCGTGGCGCGCTTGATTGATAATAGTGATCAGACGGGGCGAGTTGTACGTTTTAGTAAGACACTTTGCACGGTGGCGGTGGGACTTCTACTAATGCCGCTGGTCACTGATTTTTTTAGCCTTTTTGACCTAGCTGCTGCGCCAGATAGGTGGATTGTGGTCCTAGTTTCGTTTGCCTTGGCGGTTTCCGTTCATTTTTTCTTTGCTGAGATTTTCCCTCGTGGTCTGGCAATGCGTGACCCGTCCAAGGCGATTCGCCGCTCTTATCGTGTTCTGCTGACCTTTCAGTTTTTGACATTTCCGATCATGTTATTTTTCCGCATGCTGAAGAAGTTCCTCTATCGCCGTATCGGTGTAGATGTCGATGATGAACTGAATCCTCTAGATATTGATGTGCAAATACGAGCAATGGGTGAAGATAGCAGCCTTCTTTCGGGTGTGATTCGGAAGATTGTGAATCGTACATTGCAAATGCAGGAGCTAGTGGTGCAGGATATTTTGCTGCCGCGTAGTCAAGTGGTCGTTTGCGATCTAGAACTAGATAATAAAGAAAACCTGGAAGCTATGAAGTCGGCTGGGCATACTCGCTATCCGCTCTGCCGTGGTGATCTCGATGACTGCCTCGGATTGATCCATATTAAGGATATTTTCCGTTGGCGTGAGCCAGTTTCAGAAATTGATTTCATGAAGCTTAAGCGTAATGTTGCGGTCTTTCCTCTTGAGACCCCCCTTGAGGAGGCTCTTGAACGGATGCTGCGTGCGAAGTTTCATATGGCACTTGCTATCGATGAGTTTGGCGGAAACGTCGGCGTGATCACTTTGGAGACTATACTTGAGGAGCTTGTGGGCGAAATTCAGGACGAATTCGACAGCGAAGATGAGCAGATCGTAATGCTTGGCGATGGACGACGTTTTCGGATCTCAGGGCTGGCGCCCATCCACGACATCGAGCAGGAGCTAGAGATCGAAATCGACAATGAGGAGGTCTCTACTTTTGGAGGTCTGATCACGGGCGAACTTGGCCACATTCCGGAACCGGGCGAGCGACTCAACTGCTATGGCCTCAATATCATTGTTGACGATGTCGACGGGCGTCGAGTGATTGCTGCAACAGTTGAGTTAGCTCAATCCTAGCACGCAAGACCTTATTGCCTAGGCTCAGAACTGCAAGCCAGGAGGAGTAGTCTACGATCTTTCGCGAAGGATCGCATTCAGCTGAAGTAACAGGCTCTGGCGATCCGGCGTGAAAATGAAGCGATCACTACCCAGCTTATTATAGGCTTCTGTTAAGAGTTCTATCTGAGGACGGCGCATTTGAAGATAGCGTGAGAGTAAACGACTTAAGTTTTCTGTATTGCCGAGGGCAAGCTCTGAGCGAATTAGTTCTGATAGAATCTTTTGATTGGTTGGAGCCTTTTGATAGGCGATTGTCAGTATTGTACGTGCTTGCTGGACGCGATCAATATCAGTGAAGCGACGAGATACTGCGATGTAAGTCTGCGCTTGGTTGCTTGCATCGTCGATAAAGTCTTGGAGGTAAATTTCGCCTAAGTCTGGGCGATTGATACCATAGGAAGCAACGGCGCGCAGACTGCTAAAAATTGCCCAACGTTGGGTAAGCCAGTCAGGGCGTTCTTTAAGGAGTTCTTCGGAGAAGTCGAGGGCGCCTTGATAGTCTTTATCGACCAAATGGGCTTCGATTAGCAAGAGCGCGAACACGTCGATGGCGAACTCGTTCTCTAGCGCTTCCTCGTAAGTGCGGCGAGCAAGTTCTATGTTACCGGTGTCTGCTGCAAAGTTAGCGATGGACTGTAGCGCTGGTTCATCATTACGGAACTGTTGAAGCATCCGTTGTGTTTCGAGTTGCTCGCGTTCAAAGTCCTCAGATTTGTTGTAAATATAGAGTAGTTCGAGGCGCGGCGCGGCGCTGAGGGGGTCACTCACGTTACGCAGAATCGCGTAGCGACGTGCCTCTTCGATTTCGCCTAACTCTCGGTGATAACGACTTAGTTGCATGAGAAGGGGCTCCGAATTTGGAAACTTTTCAATTGAATATTCCATCTTAGTGATTGCGGCTATCTTGCTACCTCGATCCCAGCTAATTTGAGCTGAAAGGAGAACACCTTCAAGAGATTCCAGCAGCTTATAATCGATTATATAGTCCTCTGCTAAATCGTAATTGCCCCGAAGGTAATTCGCGTTGGCAGCGCCAAATGCTAGCGTACGATTAATATCTGTCAGCTCTGGTTCTTCAGGTAAATATTTATTCGCAAGATTTTGGATATCCTTATCCATTTGGTAGCGGAGCAAAACGCGTAGAGTAGCTTTGAGGTATTCACCATCCTGAATGCCCCCAAGCTCTATACCCTGGAGGAGTTGATCCACAGCAATATCATGGCGTTTCAGGGCGATCTCGTAAAATTCGGCAAGTACACGACGGCCTTCTAAGTTTGCTGGCGATCTGGAGACGCCTATGCGGATGAGTCGCAGGGCGTCTCTGTAATTACCTTCTTTAATCTCTGATAGCCCGCGCTCAATGTGGTAGTTGCCCATCTCCACACGGTGAGTTTCTAGACCAAATGGCAGCAAGGTCAGCATCTTAGTGTAGGAGACCTGATCGAATTCTTTATTGTATTTGAAGTGAAAATAAAGAGCACCTGCTAGGGTAAACCATCCCAGTACAGCTAGTAAAACAAAGGTCCCGATTAAGCGCCCCCATCGGACAGAGATTTCTACTCTTCCATCGATGCCTTTACGCTGAATGACGAATCCTAGCAGGATAGGCCTTTCGCGAGTCATTGGATTGCGGGTAGTTGCTTGCCTGCTCATTGTTGATTTACTTTATTAGAGAATTTAATATTACTCTGCTTAAAAGGTGACTATAGCCAAGCCCAAATAAAATAGACTTTCTTATTGCAGTTAATATTAGATCTTGTTGCGTTAAATACAGAAGCTATTGTGCACCTACTGTATATTTTACAAACTTATTTATAAGCGCCTTTTCGGTTCATGAAAAACAAATTTCCCTTTCCCATATCCTTTCTAACAGTAAGTCTGTTTTACTGGATCAGTGCTCCGAGCTCCGTAGCTGCTCCGTTCGTTTCAATTGGTAACAACACAGATATCTATTTCAATGGTTCCTCGAGCCTTCGTTGGGCTTCAAACACTTTTCGTAACGAGGAGGATGAAGATCCGGATTTATCATGGACAATCTCCCCCGGTCTCGAAATCAACATTGGTCGTGGTATTACAAATGCGGATTTCACTGTAATCACTCGATATGATATTGTTAGGTATGATGAGTATGATCGGTTGGATACAGAACTTTTCCACATCGAGGCATTGGGCACATACGAATCAAGTCGCCTCAATCTAATTGGTTCTGCCTCTTTCGATGAGATCAAGATTAATGATGGCACAAATAACGTTACAAATGACCTAGTTGAGCTTGACACAACATCTGGCGAGTTAGATGCGGAATATCGAGTTTCTCCAAAGTTTAGCTTTAGCGCTGGAGTTCGTTACGATGAGACAGAATATCAGACTTTCAAAAACCTCTTTTCTGATCGTGCAACTACTGCTTACCCATTGAGTGTTTACTACGATCTGACTCCCAAGCTTGATTTGATTCTAGGTTACACCTACTCCGTTACAGATGTTGAAGGTGGTAACTCGTTCGGGGCTGGTTTAGATCCGGTAGTAAGTTATGAGCAGGATACTGACTTTTTCAATATCGGCTTGAGGGGCAACATAAGCACTAAATTGACTGGTTTTTTTAAAATTGGTTACCGCACGGTAAGTGCGGGCGGCAAGACCATCAATGAGTCCAATGAAAGTATCGACCGAAGTGATAGAGATATGCTTGGCCTAAATGCTAGTTTGACTTGGATGGCTACCAGCAAGTTATTGTATCAACTTACTCTCTCTCGCGATTACAACACTGGTGGTCTTGGCGAAGCTACTGAAGTTAACAGGGCAAATCTTGTTGGCAACTACTCGTTTAATACTCACTGGTCAGCCATGGCTAATCTAGGATACACAGATACTGACTCTTATTACTTAAGCCGTGAAAATGAGCAATTCACGGGTGGCTTGCGTGTTATGTATGTTTTAAACACATATTGGCGCTTCACCGCTGGTTTCACCTATGCCGAAAATGATTCGAATCGGGTCAATAGTAGCTACGAGAGTGAGACCCTAGATTTGACCGCGACCCTACGCTATTAATATTCTGCAACTTTCCTCCTCATTACAGGTCAAAATGCCTCATGACTGAGGCATTTTTTACATCATGAAGCAGCTTTCCTTATTCACCGCACTTTCTTTTTTCTTTTCGTCCCCACTTTTGCAGGCCCAGGAATCGGGTGGTGAGAGTGGGAGTGGCGGAGGCTCTTTGAACTCTAGCTCTGCTTCCTCCAGCGGTGGAGGAGGCGTTGGAATTGTCGTCGGAGAGAATTATGTTTTAAAACCATCGGATGTCATTACAGTTGAAGTCTTTCAAGAGCCCGATCTTAATAAGAGTGTCCGAATACAAGGAGATGGATCGGTCGCGCTCGCACTCATTGGTAAGGTAAAAGTAGCTGGGATGACTGCAGGCGAAGCGCAAGCTTTGATCACAGACCTTTATAACCGAGATTATTTGGTCGATCCTCAAATTTCCCTTCTTGTCGTAGAGTTTTCGCCGAAAGTAATTCACATACTGGGCTCAGTAAACAA
The DNA here is from genome assembly GCA_022448605.1 of Puniceicoccaceae bacterium. GTDB lineage: Bacteria > Verrucomicrobiota > Verrucomicrobiia > Opitutales > Coraliomargaritaceae > Thalassobacterium. Next base: position 125,003 of record JAKVCM010000007.1, read on the forward strand.
CCCAGGGGTCGTTCCTATTCCACCAGATAGAGATTTGACCTTGATTGAAGCCTTGGCGAGTGTGCGTGGCGTGAGTCGATTGGGAAATCCAAAGTCAATTACTATAAAACGAGTTGAAGAAGACGGTCGAGCCCGTCAAATGGAAGTCAATTTTAGCCGGATCATTCAAGATCCCAACTCTAAAGATATCATCCTCAAGGAAGGCGACACCATTTGGGTGCCTGAGCGTATAATTTAACTCTTTTCCAGCATATGAAGAATGATTACATCAGAGGCGCTCCAGATCCTAATTTAGGTGGATATGGCGGATCGAGTTATGGCTATGGTGGCGGAGGTGGCTATGGCGGCAGTAATTATGTTTATGGTGGCAGTAATTATGGCTATGGTGGCGGCTATGGAGATGGTGGCAGTGGAATTGGTCCTCAACGTTCTTTTAAGGATTATTTATTAATGTTTCGTGAGCGCATCTGGTATTTGATCGTCACACTTTTTATTATATTTTCTGGGTCTATTTTGTATACTTTCAACAAGACCAAAGTCTACACTGCGGTTTCGCAGGTGCAGCTTTTTCGCGATGATGCATCCGCGCTCGGCGCCATGGGGCAGGGTACGGAAATGGAGCAAAACCAAATCCTTAGCGCGGAAGATTTAAATACGCAGATTAGCGTAATGGAGAGCCTATCCATTATCAAAGGTGTGGAACAACGCTTGCAGGACGAATTGCGTCTGCGCTTTATGGCTCCTTACGAGGGTGCACTCAGCTTGAGTGGGCCTCTGACGCCGCTCGAGATTTTGGCAAAGAATCGTAAGATAATTCCACGGCGCATGAGTCTCATGGTCAACTTCGCTTTTTCTCACCCTGATCCCATTGTGGCTGCCGAGGTGTCTAATCTATTTGCGAAAGAGTTCATCGACTACAATCTAAAGTTGAACATTGATGGCTCCATGAAAGCGGTTGAAGATCTGCGTATTCGGGCGGACCAGCAGAAAGACCGGGTTGAAGAGCTTGAGTTAAAATTGGCGGAATATCGTGAGCAAAATAATGCGGTTTCACTCCAAAGTGATGAGAACATCGCAGCCGCTCAACTTGCGCGCCTTAACGAGATAGAGCTTACCAACAAGAATATCTATGATAATTTTCAGACCAAATGGGATCAAGTTGAAACGTATCGTCTAGAAGGGAGAGAGCTATGGGAGCTTCCATTCGTAGCCGAACAACCACGAGTTGCTAATTTATTGCAGCAAGTATCTGGCACGCGTATTAGTATCTCCTCCACAAGTAAGCGCTATCGGGAGAAGCACCCAGCTATGATTCAGCTTTTACAGACCCTTCAAGAGGGTGAATTAGAACTTGAACTAGCGGTGCAAAATTCAGTCGATAAAATTTACGCTGGATATTCAGAATCTAAGAGTAATTTTGATGTGGCTAGTCTGAGACTAGCTGAGAAGGAGAAAGAGCTCATAGAATTGGGTAAAACTAGGATTGAGTTTAATTCACTTCTTCGGGACTTAGAAGTCCAACAAAGTTTTTTCCAAGCACTTAACCAGCGCATGACTACGGAAAAGGCTCAGGTAAACCTTAAAAACCCTAATGCACGTATTGTGGACGAAGCTTTTCCTCCGCGGATAGACCAGCCTTCCTCCCCTAATATCGTTTTGAATTTGGCGACAGGCTTCTTTGGTGGCATCGCTCTTGGGGTGGGACTTATCTTTGCAGTCGCTTTTCTCGATGACCGGGTTAAAAGCGCCTTTGATATTGAGGGCACGATTGGCTTGCCGATGTTGGGAGTGATCCCTCGTATCAAGAAACTGGATACTAACACAAAGGCGCAGGCGGTGGCTTCGAATGTGGATCGTCATGTGACTGAAACTTTTCGTTCGATTCACTCGGCGCTCAAACTGAGCGATCAGAGTAAGAATGCTAAAATTATTCTTACGACAAGCACGGTTCCTGGTGAGGGTAAGTCGTTTGTGAGCTCTAATCTTTCACTCACATTCGCAAACCACGGGGAGAAGACGCTGCTTCTCGATTGTGATTTACGTCTACCCAATGTGGCGCGTTCGCTTCAGATTGAAAATGAACTTGGTCTGCTCGATCATGTTGAAAAGGAGGTCAGCTTGGATGAAGTCATTACCAAAGAAGTTTATCCTAATTTGGATGTCTTGTCCACAGGGGGAAAGTCCAAGAGTCCGACGCAGGTTCTGAACAGTGCAAAGTTTGAAGCAATGTTCGCCGTGTTGCGCGATCGTTACGACCGGATTGTGGTCGACTCGCCACCACTAGCGGCGGTTAGTGATGCCCTCAACTTGTTGCCATTGGTAGATGGTATTTTGTATGTGATCAAGTTTAACACTGTTAAACGGAAGACTGCCGTGGTAAATGTCCGTCGACTTTGGGAGTCCAATACACCCGTATACGGTGCGATTCTCAACAATATAACAAGCACGCTATCTAGTTACTACTACTCGAACTACACAGACAAAGCGTATCAAGATTACTATATTAATCAGGAAGAAGAGCTTGAAGAGGAGTTGGTTGGAGATATTGAGACTGAGTTAAAAAGTAAGTCATAATCTAATTGTGAATAGCAAAATTTAGGATCATAACCCCGAAGCAGTTAGGGTATTTTTATCTTAGAAAGACTATCAGGGGCTGATACCTGTAGAAGAAATTGACTGTTAGCCTGCCGTGAAATTACAAGCCCTACCAATATTGCGGGATTTACCAATTTATTAGTTTAAATCCGATTGCCTGACCTTTTCATATGGTCTACTACTATGAAATTAAGGTCTATCTACCAAGCACGAGTAGGACTGTAATCGCCAGTGCGATTCGATACCAAGCAAATAGAGAGAGACCGTGTTTACTTAGATAGCCAACCAGCCACTTGACTGCGAGTGCAGATGAGATAAAAGCAACTAGGCAGCCGACAAGTAAAGGCCCGATCTCGAGGGCACGAATCATATGCGATCCATCCGTCATTATTTTATATCCAGAGGCAGCAGTTAGCGTAATAAGTCCAAGCAAAAAACTGAATTCTGCCGCATTCTTGGGTGACAGTCCTGCCAAATAACCACCCACGATCGTTGCCATTGAGCGACTCGTTCCTGGCCACATTGCGAAGCATTGAAAGAAACCGATCATGACTGATTGGCGAATCGAGAGGTCGTGTATTCTGGGGCCATCTTCAGGTAGGGGGGCACATTTTTGGCCATGCTTACGCCATTTTTCTACGATTAGCATGATCACTGCACCCACAATGAGCGCTCCAGCTACAGCTTTAATATTATTACCTAGTTTGGCTTCGATCCAATCATCGAGCAGTAATCCAGCGATGGCTGCTGGTAGAAAAGCGAAGATTAGATTGATTGCCAGTTTGCGGCCTTGCGGATTTTGGCCCAAGCAACCAAGCAAAATCTGCAAGATTGTCTGCCAATAAATCATTATCACTGCGGCGATGGCGCCTGCTTGAATCACAATGACGTAGGCATAAGCGGCTTCGCCAACTGTGTAGGGTCGGGCTTCTACTCTTTCGTCATCATGCACTAGAATCCACGCTCCCTCTTTATCACGGATTGGCGTATCTTTATCTAAGCCGAGAGCAGCGTTTGTTAATATGAGGTGCCCTGTGGAGGATACAGGTAAGTATTCTGTGACGCCTTCGACAATACCTAGAATAATGGCATGTCCGTAACTCAAATTGGTTGATCCGACCCCTTCATCTGCGTGCTTGAGTTCAGCTGGCATGTCGACCGCCGTAGATTGCTTAGATAAAAACGTGCTGCATAGTGTTAGAAGACAAAGTCGAAATAGCATAGATCGCACGCTAGATGAAGCGGGTTTAATGGAAAGCAAGAAAAAGTATCTATTTCGCATATCCTTGGAATACGCTGAAATAGATTTTGCTTGTGCAGAACTTTTGAACGTTTTCCTTGTAAATAGCCCATATGAAAGAAATCGAACAGCTTACAAATACCCTCCAAGACAAGGAAGACCTTAACTCAGGACAAGCAGTGGTTGCCGCTTCTTTGATGGCCTCCCCGCAGGTAGACTTAGTGGCGAAACAAGCATTTTTGGTAGCGCTTTCTGATAAAGGCGAAACCGCCACTGAGGTGGCTGCCTTTGCTGCCGCTTTTCGCAAACTATCACTAGACCCTGGTGTTGAAGCATGGGCACCTCAAGCGATTGATGTTTGCGGAACAGGTGGGGATGGTTCGAGCACATTTAACATTTCGACAGCGGTTTCATTTATCATTGCGGCGGAAGGCGTCCCTGTCTTCAAGCATGGGAACCGATCAATTACTTCTAAGTGCGGAAGCGCTGATCTAATCGAGGGCTTAGGTATTCGCCTCGATGCCCCGCATGAGGTTCTTCGTGAGTCTCTCAAAGAGTTGAATTTTTGTTTCTTTTTTGCTCCTGCATTTCACCCAGCTTTTAAGGAAATTATGCCCGTGCGTAAGGCACTGGCTGAGCAGAAGCGCCGTTCTATTTTTAATCTACTGGGGCCACTGATTAATCCTGGTCGTCCAGCTTATCAATTGATGGGTGTGTTTGCTCAAGCTTGGGTCGAACCTATTGCAGGCGCTCTCGATCAAATCGGACTGAAGGCAGGATTGGTGGCACACTGCATACCTGCAGAGGGCTTGAACCTTGATGAGCTTAGCTGCGTGGGAAGGAATCATGTAGCTGGTTTTGGTTCTTTTCGCGGTCGCCTCGGTGATTTGACAGTAGAGGAGGCAGGCTTGACGAATTGCAGCCTTGATTCTCTCAGTGGCGGAAATGTCGACGACAATATTAGAATTTTAAAATTAATTTTCAATGGTCAACACGAAGAGGTTCCGGAGGGCTTGATCAATAGCATACTGTTTAACGCGGGTGCTGCTTTTTGGATCGCTGGTCGCAGTGGCGATTTGAAATCAGGAGTCGAGCTTGCCCGCGAACTCTTAGAGTCAGGTCGAGCAGGTCAGTGGCTGAAAAAAGCTCAGTCTTTTTATTCAGATAAGTATCATTATTTATGGCTAAATATTTCGGAACTGACGGTATAAGAGGGCGTTTTGGAGATTCATTGATCTGCCCGCAATTTGTCTACCGACTCGGCTGTGCCCTCGCAAATTATCTGACTAAAATTCGCTTCGTAAAAACGTCTACTGTTGTCATTGGACGAGATACCCGTGCTAGTGGGGTCGCCTTAAGTGACGCTCTCATTTCAGGGTTAAATCGACATGAGGTACATGTTCATGATGCAAGTGTTGTACCCACACCAGCAATTGCCAGATCTGTAATAGATCAGCATGCAGACCTCGGTATCGCGATCACGGCTTCTCACAATCCTTCATGCGATAATGGCATCAAACTCTTCGACCATTGCGCTCATAAGTTAGACGTGGCGCAAGAGAGCTTAATCGAGTCACTTATCGATAAAGAGCCTGAGCCACCTGTAAACCTGCCTTCAGCTAAGTTCCATCCCTTGGATGCTTCTAGTTTCTATATCAAATACCTCAGGTCTTTAATGGATCAGGATTGTCTAAATGGCTGGCGTATCGTTTTAGATTTGGCTAACGGAGCCACAGTGAAGACAACACCTGCAGTCTTTCAGTATTGGGGAGCTGAATTACTCTTGATTGGGGACAAGCCTGACGGGCTAAATATAAACGATGGCGTCGGAAGCGAGTGCCCTGCTCAGCTGGCTGAAGCGGTTCTCAAACATAAAGCTCACATAGGTATTGCGCACGATGGTGATGGTGATCGGCTTGTAGTTTGTGATGAAGGCGGCACCATTGTAGACGGTGATGTCATCCTAGCTTTATTTGGTCGTCACGCGCTTAATACCGGTACTTTAAAGTCAGGCACTTTGGTTTCTACAATCCACAGTAATTTGGGGCTAGACCACGCCGTGCGCGATGCAGGTGGACAGGTGGATCGAGTCGACGTAGGTGACCGGAATGTGTCCAATCGTATGCGTGAGTTGGGCGCGAATATTGGTGGAGAATCTTCAGGACACATTATCTTTTCAGACTATGCAACGACCGGAGATGGCTTACTGGCAGCTGTTAAGATCATTGAATTGATTTGCACGACGGGCAAAGCCCTCTCGGAACTACGAAAAGAGATCACGCTTTTTCCACAAGTAGCAACAAACCTCAGAGTCGCCAAAAAGCGACCGCTTGCTGAGCTGAAGCACTTTCAGTCAGTCATTAAAGCGACGGAACAAGATTTGGGTAACGAAGGCCGTGTGCTCGCCCGCTACTCAGGGACTGAGCCGAAACTCAGGCTCTTGGTCGAGGGAAAGGATGACTTGCAGGTTGCCAAAGCGATTAAAGCCATAGAAATCGCGGCAAGTAAGGAATTGGATGTAATTCACAGTTGACCCTGAATCATATATTTAGCGTATTGTTTAAATATTTATACCATGGAAGAAGTTGCTCTTAAAGATCTCGATACTCGTTTGCAAAAGCAGATTGAAAATGCGCGTAAAGCGGTCGACAAAAATCCCAGTTACGCTGTCGATATTTTGACCAACATCGTCGCACGAAACCCTGCTTGTTTAGATGCACGTAAAATTTTACGTCAGGCTCAGCAGCGTGCCACCAAGGGCAAAACTAAGGGTTTGGGTGGATTACTTTCCAAGGTGACGAGCATTCCTTTTTCTATTGGTAGCCATGCGAAAATTAAAAAGAATCCGCAAAAAGCGATGGAGTCTGCTGAACAAATGCTCAGCGTAAATATTGAGAATGTGACTGCTCTCGAAGTGCTTGGATCTGCCTCCGAAGAGCTAGAGTTATACTCAACAGCCGTTTTTGCCTATGAGGCTGTGCGTAAGCTTGAGCCCGCCAACATTGAAAATATCAAGTCACTGATGAAAGTACACATCAAAACTGGTAATTGCGAAGAAGCCATCCGAATTGGCGACGTAGCTTATCGAGCCAACCCGTCAGATGACGAAGTTCAAGCATTGATCAAGAAAGCCTCTGTTGAGCAGACAATGAAGAAGGGTAAGTGGGAGGAAGATAAGAGTTTCCGCGATAAACTAAAAGACGAAGATGAGTCTCAAAAACTCGAACAAGCAGGCCGTGCTAAGACAGGTGAATCGGGGCTACGTGCATTGATTGAGGAGGCTAAGAAGGGGGTGGCTGAAACTCCAGACAATATTAATTTCTACCGCGAGATTGCATCTAACTATCGTAAGCTAGGAGACTTTGACAGTGCCCTAGAATGGGTGGCTAAGGCTCGCTCATTGGAAGCCGGTCGCGCCGATGTGAATCTAGAGCGAATGGTCGGCACCCTCAAGCGTGAGAAGATGCAGAAAGCGATCTCTGATGTGGAAGAGCGCTTAGAAGCCAATACTGAAGATCTGACTGCCAAAACAGAGCTAGAGAAACTACGTGCTGAGGAGCGCGCTTTTCGCCTAGAACAGTCTGAAGACTTGGTTCAGCGCTACCCCAACGAGTTTAGTTATCGCTACGAACTGGGTGAGCTTTATTTTGAAGACGAAGAAATTGATAAAGCGATTAAAGAGTTACAATTGGCCCAACGTAGTCCCAAAGTTCGGGTTGGCGCACTTATTCTTCTTGGTAAGGCTTATCTGGCTAAAGGTTTTCATGATTTAGCGTCCGAACAACTCACAGCTGCGAAGTCTGAGATCCCTAGCATGACAGACCAGAAGAAAGACGTACTCTATCAGCTGGGATCTGCCTATGAGCAGCAAGGTGACATGGATAAAGCGATGGTGGAATTTAAGGCACTTTATGGTGCGGATATTTCTTACCGTGATGTCTCCCAGAAGATTGATGATTTCTACGCTAATAATTAAGGCCACTTCAGCTAAAAGTACTCATTTGCAGGCTTTGAACTTGATTAAGTAGAACGCTTTATTTTCGAAAAACTACGATTCGATTGCTGTTCGTACCAAGTGTGTTATTTTGCACACCCCAACAGTTAGCAGTTTTGGCGAAGATCTGCTTATTAATCAGTGTGTATTCAACTTTAAGGCCTACTGCTTTCCCGGCGAGGATGATCTGCTCTTCCAGTTTGAGCTTACCCTTGCGCACTTCGCCCACTTCTAGGGCGATACGACCTTCAGGCTTGAGCACTCGGCTCATTTCTTTTAGCGAAGCACTCATCTTATCTGTCCAGTCTTCAAGCTTGCGTAGTTGCCAGAGCTTTCCAGGCTCGGGATTGCATTGGCAGAACCAGTTACGCAGCCAGTTGTCGCCTACGTAGTTGACGATATCGAGGAAAGGGGGCGAGGTCACGATCAGCTGTACGGACTCGTTTTGGATCTCAGGCGTGGCATCAGCTGAACGGCAAAGTAGGGTCGATGTGGTCGCGTTGAAATTCTTTGGTAGCTTCTGTCGTAGTAGGCTTTTCGACTTTTTTAGAACCAGTTCTTTCGTGTTTCGATACTCTGGTTTTTGACTTCGTTTAGCATTAATCTTACGCTGAGCGTTAAGTGTGGTAGCTTGATTGGGAGGTAATGTGTAGACTGAGAAAAAGCCTTTTGAATGTCCCGTCAGGCGATTGCAGGCTGTCATTTGAAGCCAAGCGTCAACTTCGTCAAAGATACCTGTGGCTTGTCGACCTTTAAAATAACTACGCCAGCCATAGAGTTCAGCGAGTGTTTGATCTTCGAAAAAAACGAGTAAGTCCTTGTTATCAATCTCTACCTCAGGGAGCTTGATTTGTTCGATTCGTTGAGCAATCTTTTCGACATTCTGTTCGCAGAGGCGCGGGGCTGTCAGAATTGTGCTGAGCGGATTGACGTCATTACCGATCACATTGCAACCGAGCAGCTTTGCTTCTATCAGTGTGGTGCCCCTTCCCATAAAGGGGTCATAGATCAATTGGCTGGGCTTCGCGTAGCGCTTTATGAAATAGGCAGGTAGTTGAGGCTTGTAGCACGCTCGGTAAGAAATTTCATGGATGGGGTGCCCGTAGCGTTGTTTGGCAGTCCAAAACTCGCCTTGCTTGATCGGGGTCTTGCATGAACGAGTATTCTCCATTATGGGCATCTTTCCCAAGATGGAACTCAATGCGTATAGTACAAGGATAAATTTCTAAGTTTTTACAGGTGCCCTAATATAAATAACCAACAATTCCACTAACCAGAACGACTAGCCATGCGATTGCGAAGCCCAACTGGCTGCTAGAGGGGCCTCGCAAAAATTTGCAGAGGGCGAGTAATTCGGCGTAAGCATCGTCATCCAGCCATTGGCGACGGTTGACAAATTCATACCTAAATTAGCCCACGTGTTTGATAGGACCACCGATGCAGAGAGAGCCCAAGGGTAGGTAAATGAGGAAAATCCTAATGGGGTCTTTGTTTTTGTTGTTTTCCGACATAAAGTAAACTTGATTTTTTTAGGGGTTGGGCGAGTATGAATGGGCGCACGATCATAGCTTGAAAGCGGGTCTTTTCTTTTTCCCAGTGCTCAGCATGGAGTTTGCAGGGCTGGACGAGGTCGCCGCATTGGAGCCATTTCTGCACCTGTACTTGATCATCCTTTGTGAAGACCAGTCCGGCGACCTTCAAGTCTAGGCCAGGGTCCACATAGATTAGATTGCCAGCTTTAAAATGCGGTTTTAGATAGCTCCATTCGACCTCCCCAGAATACTTCTCTAATTTTTCGGTCTGAGAGAGGGTATCCCTTGCGAGGCTAAATTCTTCGTTAAACATATGTCTTTCAATGAGATACGGATATATATCTTTTCTGCAACATTTTTGGGCTCAAATTTTCTATAATTTTTTCAGATTTATTGAACGTTAAGCAGGTTTACACGTCTGTATATGTATAAGTTAGTGTATATTTGTTGTTTGTTATTGATCGCTGCCCAAGAAATTGGGCGGCGTTTTTTGTATCCGCTAATCATTATACAACGAGTGTTACGGTGCCAGCCTGGATGGAGACACTGATATTGATTCCTGCAGTTAATCAAATTCAGTCAAGTAGTCGTTGTGTAGCTAGAAGTGTAGAAGCTCATTTACATTACAGTTGGTTTAACAAAGAGGTGTTGCCAGAGTTGTTTCACTAAACACTTTAATTGCATGCCCCAAAATATAGTATCTGTTTCTAGGCTCCTTAGTGAAAAAAGTGCTTCGATCTTCTACGTGTCCGAAGAGACCTTCATTGAACAAGCAATTTCTGAGATTTACCGGCAGTGCATAGTGTCCGTCGTCATTAAAAAAGGTCGTTCTATCTGTGGTATTTTTACCGAGCGCGGCGTTTTGACTCGTGTATTATCTGCAGGGCGAGATTTAAAGGCAACTCAGGTGCGTGAGGTCATGACTGAGTGAATCCAGCGTAATTTGGTTTATCGCATTTTGGTATGAAGATGGATAAATTCCAGGCTTTAAAGTTGATATTCGCAGAGGGCGACAATGGCGAACAAGCTTACCGTGTGATTGAGGGCTCCGTTGAGATCTCTATACAAAGAGATAGGCAAAAGCTCATATTAGCTATATTAGGGGCAGGTGAAACATTTGGAGAAATGGCGATGATTTAGAGTCGCCCCCGCTCTGCGACGGCACGGGCCTTAGAGCCCACTACAATCGAAGTCATCGAGCGCCAAGATTTTCAACAAATTTTGGATGAAGGGGGTGAGCAGCTAGTACCTTATTTGACTATGATCTTCGATCGGCTGAGAGTGACGAACGATCGCCTGCTAATAGCTTTGGATAAACTTAATGAACTCCAGCCTGCTGTTAAGCATCGCCATCAAGGTATATTTGGCTCAAGGAGGACTACGGTCCAAGTTCTGATTGAACCAAATTCACAACAAATGCACCAGCAAACCGCCCTTAAAAAACGACTCCTTAGATTTTTTCCCTTTTATTTTTGCCGTTGAGCTCAGACCACAAGTATAAGGGCGATACTCCATAACCAGATCCTAATCTCAGATCGCTCGCCCTTTCGGGTGTCGCGTAAACACTGTATAATAGATACCGTTGGTGATTCTGTCTTTATCGAGGATAAGACCAGTCAACTCGGTACAGTTGTAAACGGCATTCCAATTGGTGGGAATAGCTAAGAAACGCGTGTAAAACTCATCCATGGCTCGAACACTCTAGTTTTGGGAGGTCAGGATAGCCACGTGCGCTTTCGACTCTATGTGAGCGTGCCTAATCAAGCGGTATAAATTGCAATCGGCTTGACTCAATGCGCTTAGTTTCTGGACACTGCAAAACTCACAAATTTAACAAGCTAATAAATTAGGAAGACTAGACTATGGCAGGCGTCGGTAAATTACTCAAACAAGCACAAAAAATGCAAAGACAGATAGAGGCGGTACAGACCGAGCTCTCCGGAACTATTTTAGAAGTTTCTAGCGGAGGTGGCGCCATCAACGTTAAGATCAACGGGCAAGGCGAGTTTCAAGGCTTCAAGATCGATCCCGAATTTTTAAAAGAAGACGCCGACTTCATAGAAGAGACGCTCCTATCAGCCGTCCAAGAAGCTGCAGCCAAGGCCAAGGAAACCAGCGAAGAAGCAATGGGTTCCGTGACTGGCGGGATGGGTGGCTTACCTGGATTAATGTAGGTCCTTTGTCATCGCTTGGCTTATCTGTCTTCTCTTCTCTGGCCTCTGTCAAATGCCTCTTGATCTCTTGAAATGACACCTGCCTACGATTCCCTAATCCAGCAGCTTAAACGCCTACCGGGTTTGGGCTATCGCTCCGCTGAACGAGTAGCCATGCATTTGTTAGTTGAAAAACCTGACACACTGCCCGAGCTACTGAATTCGATGAAGCTAGCGCGTGAGTCCATCTGCCGCTGCAAAATTTGTGGTAACATGGCCGAGAGTGAAATTTGCGCTATTTGCGAAGATGCTAACCGCGACGCCAGTAAGATCTGTGTGGTCGAGCATGTTCCCGATTTGATCGCGATTGAGCGCTCTAGTGCTTGGAAAGCTCGCTACCACGTGTTGTACGGCAAACTTTCTCCAATTCATGGAGTTGACCCAGATAAGCTAAATTTAAAAAGCCTTCAAGCCCGTATCCGAACGGGCGAAGTCACTGAGTTAGTCCTCGCTCTCTCCAACGATATCGAAGGGCAGGCAACTTGTCATTTCATTCAAGAAGAGCTAGTCGAGGATCGGCCGATTAAAGTCTCTCGTATCGGCTTCGGTTTACCCAGCGGTGGCGGTGTGACCTACGCGGACTCGGTCACACTGCGCAGCGCGCTTGAAGGCCGCCGTACTTACGAATAGTCTCCATGATACAATTTTCTATTTTAGGCATTCCCGTTCGGGTGGAGCCATGGTTCTGGATCACGATGGCCTTTATCGGGGGTGGCCTCCATGCTGCCAATTCAACTGATATCTTGCTAGTGCTTGTCTTTGTCTTTGCGGGTTTTCTATCTATCATGATACATGAACTCGGGCACGCGCTTACCATTCGGAAATATGGCCTACCCGCAGCGATCACCCTGCGAGCCTTCGGTGGTTATGCCTCCTTCCCTACAGGTAAGCTGGATCGCAAACAATCATTTGTTGTGACCGCGGCGGGTCCTGCACTGCAGTTCGTATTCGGAGTGCTACTCATTGTCCTTGCTCCCAGTATTTCGATACCGGAAGGTTCTCTTTTTCTTCCCTTCCTCAGAGATTTGATTTGGGTCAGTATCGCATGGTCGATCCTAAATTGTCTACCAGTCTATCCGATGGATGGTGGGCAAATGATGGCCGCGATTCTAGGTCCTAAGAAACAGCACAACGTCCATTTGATCAGTTCCATCGTTGCAGTCATAATCGGTGTCGCTGGATACCTCTATCTCGGTACTATCCTGTTACCCATTTTCATGGCACTCTTTGCATGGCAAAATTGGCAGTCTTACCAAGCTTCGTCTCCTCAGTAGCAATCTATTTGCTGAATTGTATTCTTCCTATTTCCACTAGAAACGGTTTTATATATGCCATGAAAACTGCTAAAATTGTCCTTAAAGAACTGGTTTTTTTTGCCCGACATGGGCTACTCGAAGAAGAAGCAAAGTTGGGGCAACGTTTCCACCTTGATGTAGTGGTCGAGCTCGATCCTTCACTCGATTTAGCAACAGATAGTCCAGAATCTACGGTGAATTACGTGGAACTCTTCGAAACGATCAAAAAAATTTTTACCAAGCAACGTTTTAATATGATTGAGGCAGCAGCCGATGCCATCGCAGTCGGCATACTTGAGCGTTTTGCCAAGCTTGTATCTGTGACGGTAGAGGTGAAAAAACCCTCCGTCCCCGTTGATTGCGTGTGCGACTACTTCGCTGCGGAGGTGACGCGATGCCGCTAGTGCGCGCCTACATAGCACTCGGTAGTAACCTTGGTGATCGACTAGGACAAATGCAGTCTGCGCTCAAGGCATTAGCGGCGGATGATCGGCTCAAAGTTTTACAAATTAGTCCTGTTTATGAGAACTGCGCTGTTGGTATGGGGGAGGCCAATGATTTCCTTAACGCGATGGTCGGGATCGAAACCTCAATGGCGCCACTTGCATTGCTGGACTACTGTCTCGAAGTGGAATCGCAACTCGGGCGAGTGAACAAAGGCGAGTGGGCACCGCGTAGTATCGATCTAGACATAATCGCCTACGGAGATGAAACAATCGAACACGAGCGCCTTAAAGTCCCACATCCACGCATCGCTGAACGCGACTTCGTAGTGCATCCACTCTGCGCTATCGCGCCGAATTTGGAGATTCTAGGTCAAAGCATAGCTCATTTGGCTGCGTCTTTGCCGATGGATAGGCTGAAGCTCTACGAATTGAAACTTCAAATTGTCTAGGTTCTGATCTTAGCTTGATGCATCACCGTCACAGGCAAAAATTTTTGAAAATGAAACCGCAAATTGAAATTGAATACTGCCCTGGTTGCCGTTGGCTCCTCCGCGCCGCTTGGACAGCGCAGGAACTTTTGACTACCTTCGAAGCAGAGCTTGGTGCTGTCACACTACGTCCTTCCGATACGGGTGGCACCTTTCGTGTAAGCTTAGATGGCGAATCGATTTGGGATCGAAAGACGGAGGCTCGTTTCCCTGAAATCAAAGAGTTGAAGCAACGCATACGCGACCATGTCGCGCCTGAGCGCGATCTTGGGCACAGTGATACTGGCGAGAGGCATAAAGTTGGCAGATAAACTTTTTCAAAAAGTAAAAACCGCACACCGAATAAATCACCCGCCACGGTTTTTACTTAAGCCACTTTTTCCAGCTATCACGGTAGTTTTCGGCATTTCGCCAATCGACGATGCGAGGCTTGGTGCGGACGATGTTCGCATCGGGTTCTAGCTGATTATGAAGCTTTTCAATCATGGTCTCGATGCTCTTATATCCCCAATCATAGTAAGGGTGGACAACAAGCGCATCGAGGTAGCCTTGATCGACATACATAAAGGCAGAAGGTGAGGATTGAATGGCGACGATGGGTAGTTTACCGGGCTTCCATGGGAGTGCTGGCAGACCGAGCAGTGGCCAATCTTCGAGGAAAACCCAGCCCTTAATTTGATCGTTGCGGTCGGCTTCTTCGGCGGCACGAATCGCTTCGATCGCAGAAAGATAGTCGGGCGCACAGGTGATCGTGGTCTCGATGCGGCGATAGCTAAGCACCTCGCGTAAACCAGTCATTCGCTGCTCCAATTCCGCACCTGGTGTATCGCTTGTGAGTATTGCGACGCGAGCCTTCGTCGGAAGTTTGGCTAGAATCGCACGCCCTGCTAGGCGGCCAGCTTCGACCTCGTCGGCCAAGACCGAAGTGATTGTCTCGCGGTCGGAGAGCTGGCTTTCGAAAAAGACGACTTCTTGGCCTTGTTGTAAGGCAAAGTCTATGGATGCTCGGACGGCTTCGGTATTTTCCGGACTGATGATTAAACCGTCCGCATTTTCAATGAAGAGTTCGGCCAGTGAAGTCATCTGGCTACCTCCGTTGTTTTTATCCGGAGTGAAAATCACTAACTCAATGTCGATTGAATACTTTTCGTTGAGTTTGAGCACCGCAGCTTGAGCCCCTTCGCGGGCAGCTTGGTATATGGCGTCTTCTTGGTCGCGCCCGACGAAGCCGATTTTGTATTCACCGAGCAGTTCTCGGTTTTGAGCTTCGAGGGCGTTGCACCACAACAGGAGAATTAGGAGAGTGAGTCGTTGCAACATTGATATCTAATTAAGGAATCTTTAGGTAGCATTGGCAACTTGCTTTGTTCGCTTTTTAGCTATGCATCCGAGCCAGACTATCTTCGAGGCCACCTTCGCGGCTGTGCCTTCGCCATTGTGTGGCGAAGTCCTTCGCTAACTGAACTTTGCTTTCGGAGGGAGTCTTATTGAGGCAGCGCTCTAATCCTGCTCGATTTAAGCGTATGGAGAGGGCGATTTCGGGATCAAGCCCGTCAGTGCGGATCGCGTTCAATGCCTCCTCGCATTTTGCAAGCTCGGTTTGATTAGCCAGGGGGAGGACAGTGTCGTTTAGCTGTTTTTCGTTCGCGAAGAAGGCACTGTTTAGAAAACTATTCGGTGGTGAGGGTTGCTTGAGCATACCGTCGATTTGACCTAGCGCGCAGATGCTTGTGCCCTGTCCTTTTGATTCATTCGGGTAGAAGAGGGTGTCGATTATTTCGGCTAATTTGGTCTCGTCCAGACTTTGCCCATGGCACTCTGCCGCTGCGATGATGAGTGCGGGGTAGAGGGTGAACCAAGGCTGGTGATGCCCGTTATCACCCCATGCGGTGAGTAGCAGGCCGCGCGCGCCGTTAGCGAGACCTTGTTTGGCGGCTAAGCGGATATTGGCCTTGGTCACATCTAGGCGACCCGAGAAGGAATTCCAGTTGCCCGCTCCAGGCGCCACATAGAATTGATTGCGGAAGCCGGCTTCCGCCACTATGCGGCAATGTTCGGCAAATGGTGAGTCGGCCTCGTAGCCCCAGATGACTGGGATAACACCTCTGGGTAATTCCGACACCAGTTCGGGACGCTCCATTATAATGTCTGCCCAGAATTGGGCAGTTTGGCCGTGTTTCTCTACTAGTGCGAAAAGTTGCTTCATGAAGTCCAAATAGACGCGGTGTTTACCTTCGCGTTCGGCACGCTCTGCGCTGCGGCCTTCACCCAGTTCCCATGGCTCGTCGCCTCCGATATGAAGCTGGCACGAGCTAAAATTGGGGAGTAGCTCGGCATAAAGTTTATCCATAAAAGCGGCGCTGTCTGCATCGGGGTAGAGTGTGCTGCCAGTCTCGCGCCAGCCAGCAAGAGGATGCTGAAAGCCTTCGGGGCATTCTGCGAGTGGCTTGTAGTCTGCGTGCTTTAGCCAGCGCTCCATGTGGCCGAAGGAATTTTGATTAGGCACCAATTCGATACCACGATCTGCGCAATAGCCGTCGAGTTGGAGGATCTCCTTAGCCGTCATCGGCGAGGCGTTCTGCCAAACTTTTTCGTGCTCAGCGAAGGCGAAGGTGTGTTCCGTATAGAGTTGCAACTCATTATAGTTGAGCACTTGTAGAGCATCAATCAAGCTGTGGAGTGTTTCAATTGTCGGCACTCGGTTGCGACTAATATCGAGCATCAGACCACGACGGGTAAAGAGAGCGGTATTACTTAAAAACATTGGCAAAAAAAATGGCACGCTCTGGAGGAAGCATGCCGTCATTCCCATGGTCGGGCCGACAGGATTTGAACCTGCGACCCCTTCACCCCCAGCGAAGTGCGCTACCAGACTGCGCTACGGCCCGAACGAGAAAGGTTGCGAAAGATGCCTTTGTGTCATGGTGCGTCAAGTCTATATCCTTTATTGGGTCACGGAAACTCGGAGAAAGGCTTTTTCATGTGATGATAGAGGAGCCACTCTTCGGTAGGTGTAGCGATCATATGCGCCAGTTTCAGATGTGATACTGATGAGTTCGACTTCGCTAGTTGAGCTGCTCCAGGTTCCATTAAGATCGGTGACTGTCTCTACTGTGTAGTTGAGGCCGTTTTCAAAGTCCGACTTGCGATAGCTGATTTGCAGATAGCTTTGGCCACCGTCCTCAATGGTTTCACTAATGGGAAGAATACTCAGATCGTTTGTTTCAGGGTCGCCGCCAAAGGCTTGTTCAAGCTGATTCTCTATGCCGTCGCCATCTGGATCGTCGGTGGGGTCTTGTTCCGCTGACGGTGTGCTGCTAGTGAACGCGTTCGAGCTCCATAGTGTGTAGTCTTGGTAAAGCTCGCTTCGCCAAGCTATAGCGTAGTCGGTGGTTAAATTTGTTGCGACAGTCAAATTATAGCTGCCAGCCTCAAGTTCGCTGCCTAAATCTCTCCAAATATGTTCAATGTTGTCGATCGCACTGTCGCTGCTTTGGACACTGGAATTATCGCCGTCATCTGTCAGTTCTAGGCTCATGTTTGCAAGTGTTGGGTTAAAGTAAGGTCCTTGTTTTTTCACTTTGCGATTCCATGTGACGATGACCGAGAGCTTTCGTAGTCTGAAGCCGCTCGAGATATTGATTACGTAAGTCTCGCTACTGTAAGCGCTAAGATTGCTTAGGTTCCATCCATGTGTGCCGATTATGCTACCTGCAATTTGTTGTCCACCTTGTTGGATAAAATAACTCTGGTAAATATCTAGTTCACCTGCGCCGAAAACATCATCAATCGGACGAGTGGGAGTTTGATCCCAATTTGCTGATATGGATTTATCGGCTCCTGCCAGTAGAATGGCTTTTAAGCTTAGTTGGTCTTTGGCAGCGGCGTTTGATCCTGCCGCGTCGATCAAGTAGGCAGCCGCAGCAGTTACAATTGGTGTTGCGAAGCTCGTGTATTGTGTAGCTGGATTAAGCCCAGGAATGCCTCCGGGCGCGACGATTTCAGGCTTGGTGCGCCCTGCTCCGTCGTAAGTGGTCGTTCCATAACGATGAGTGCCATCGCTGACGCCCACCGTAATGCCGTTGTAAATACTGGCGTAGGTGTCCGGAATGTCGGAGGGTGTTGATTGAGAGCCAAAGTCTGAATTGTAGATACCTACGATAGGTAAAAATCCGTCTCTATTTACTGCATAATCCATTCTACGGGATGTGTTGCTGTTTTGAAACCAGTTCACCCAACTGTGATTTTGAAGGGGGTTGGACTCGGTAGGAGGGGTGCCCGAATACCATCCGCTGTTTATGAAGTTATTTGCCTCATAAACTGAAACAGCTGTGATTCCGGGAGAAATAGAGGATGTGTTACCGTAGAGATTACGGCCGACCCATGTTCCATGATTGGAAGGATCCTGTCCTAAGTTTGAAGCATCTGTAATAGTTTTTCCGCTAAACTCAGAATTGGATGGATTGGGTATATAGCCCTCATAACTATCAAGTTGGCCGCTTCCGTTTGTATCTTCTCTGGATTCGACCTGAGTCACGCTTACTCCGGCACCAGTGGGCACCGACACACCCCTCAGGCTCAGTTCATTTATGAGTTGAGTGTAATGCACTTCATCCTTGTAAGACGCCGAAAGATTAAGGATTGGAAATAGGATGATGCAAATAGCTGCGGTATACAGGCGGGAAAGCATAAAGTATTAACTCCATTTTGAAGAGTCTGGTCTGGAATGCAATCCACAGAAATACGAAAAAATTGTAAATTTTTAAGTTCCAAAAAAACCAAGCAATGAGCTATGGCCTTTAATAAATTTGCTATTATGAATTTTTATCTTCTTGCGGCTAAGAAGTAGAGTAACCATCCAAGGCTACTAACGAAGGCGGCGACATAGGTATAAGCAGCGGCGTCGAGAGTCTTGGTTACTCCGACTAGCTCGTCTTGGTCGACGATACCAAGGCCTACGAGTTGCGCTTTAGCACGCTTACTGGCGTCGAACTCTACGGGAAGAGTGACGAGCTGGAAAACGGTTAGCACTAAGTAAACTGCAATACCTAGGTAAATGGTGATCGGGCCAAAACCTAAGAAAAACCCGCCAAACATAATGACTGGCAAAAACTGCGAGGCAAATCCGGTAATCGGAACGAGCGTCATGCGCAAATTAAGCGGTGCATACTCCTGCTTGTGCTGAATGGCGTGGCCTGCTTCGTGGGCGGCGACTCCCAGGGCTGCAAGGCTAGAGCCTTGGAAATTATCCTGACTCAGTGCGAGTCGCTTTTTGCTCGGATCATAGTGATCGGTCAAAGTTCCGTGGCATTCGACGATTTCGACGTCGTAGATGCCAGCGCTCTCCATGACTGCTTGGGCTGCTTCTCGCCCTGTAATACGTCCACGAGAGGATACTTGAACGTATTTACCGTAGGTGTTTTTGACCTTCAGTTGCGCCCAGAGTCCAACAATGATAGGTATGATGATGAAAAAGATAATTGATGACATGATTAGTTGAGTTTATTAGTTGGAACTTTATCAGCAACTTTAGTTCCAAATAGCTTAGAATATTATCCTGCAAGAGTTCGAATAAGTCGAATTTTTTTCGCTTTATTGAGAATACTCCCTCGCATAGTAGACCATATTCTTTATTAATACAAAATAATCCTAAAAAGTTCAAGACTATGCAAAAACTTCTCTCAATTTCTCTTCTCAGTATAATTGCTTTCCATACCTCTCTTATGGCAGGCGACGATTGGATGACTGACTTCGCAGCGGCTAAAATTAAAGCTGCTGCTGAACAAAAGCCACTTCTTTTGGATTTTACGGGTTCTGACTGGTGCGGTTGGTGTATCAAGTTAGACAAGGAAGTTTTCAGCCAGAAGGTATTTAAGGAATTTGCGGCCGACAATTTAGTTTTGGTCGAGTTGGATTTTCCCCGCGGCAAGGAACAGTCCGAAGATTTAAGGGCCCAAAACAAGGCATTATCCGAAAAATACGGAATTCGTGGTTTTCCTACGATATTGGTGCTTTCTCCCGAAGGGGAACTGATTGAAAAGACCGGTTACCAGCGTGGGGGCGCGGAGGCTTATGTCGCACACATCAAAGAGATCCTGGCAGCGGACAAGTAGTTTAGGCATCCTTCTTGTCCGAATTGAAAAATCCCCAAACTTAGGGTTGCTTTTCGTTTTCTCTCTTTTAGTCTGCGCGGCTCTTTAGATTCAGACCGTTTCTTGGAACTGTAATTTTAAAAAAGATTTTTAGACATGCAACAGTATACACTTAACATCACAAATCGTGAAGTCACCGGCCGCGGTGTAGCACGTCGCCTGCGCGCATCGGGCAAAATTCCCGCCTCCTTATACGGTCAGGGCAATGCTCGCTCGATCACCGTCGCCGCGGTTGATTTTCGCGACCTGAATCGAGAGATTGGAGGCGGCGCAGCCCTAGTTGAGCTGACTGATGAAAAGGGTGATACTGCGCTATGCCTCGTTCAGGATGTTCAATATCATGCTGTCAAGAGTACTATTGATCATATCGATTTTCAGGAGGTAGAGCGTGGTCAAGCCTTCAACACTAAGATTCCTGTCCAACTTGTCGGTGAAGCAGATTGTATTGGTGTCAAAAACGACGGCGGTGTACTGGACCACAAGACACTCGAAATCGATATTCGCTGCCGTCCTTCTAAGCTCCCTGAACACGTTGAGGCTGACGTCTCTGCACTTGCTGTCGGTGATGCGCTCACAATTGCTGACCTGCCGGTCATCGAGGATGTCGATTATTTGGGTGAGCCAAAGCAAGTCATTGTTTCAGTCCAGCACCCGACTGTGGCAGCCGAGCCTATTGAGGACGAAGTCGAGGAGGTTGCTGCCGACGAAGTTCCTGCGACCAAGGTCAGCGATGACGAAGGCGAGAGTGATGACGACTCCTCCGAAGGAGATAAATAAATCTTTAATCCGGCCAATTTTCTCTACCGAATATTGACCGACAACGTTCTTTAACAGATGCCCATCGCGGTCATTGCAGGTCTCGGAAATCCAGGATCTCAGTATCGTAACACCCGACACAATATCGGTTATACCCTTGTTGATCAGCTAGCTACAAAATACGGTGCTACGTGGAAACATGAAGCTCGATTTGAAGCAGAGGTCGCAGTGTTCCAATACGAAGAACGCAAGCTCATGCTGCTCAAACCACAGACATTTATGAATGCTAGTGGTCGCTCTCTCGGAACCGTGCTGCGCTACCGCAAGCTCCCCGCTGAATCAATGCTTGTTATTTATGACGACCTGACTCTCGATTTAGGACGCATTAAACTGAGTGTCAAAGGCAGTGCTGGCGGGCATAACGGGATCGCTGACATACTAACTCAAGTCGGCACAGGTTTTGCCCGCTTCCGAGTTGGGATCGGAGCAAAACCACACAAAGAGATGGACCTCGCTGATTATGTTCTTAGTAAATTTTCAAAGGACGAACTAAGCATTTTGGCGGATCGTAGCCCGATTTTTCTCGATCAGATACACTTGATCTTGAACGAAGGCATCGAATCCTCCATGAAAACAATTAACCAACGCACAGCTACATCGCATGAGTACAACGACTAAAAATAAGTATAAAGCAACTTTCATTCTAGATCTCCGCGAATCCAAAGACGATTCCGCTAAAGTTATGGCTGACCTTAACGAAATATTAAAGTCCATTGGAGGCGAGCCATCCGATAGCGAGGACCTTGGTATGCTCGACTTCGCTCGTGCTGCAGATCGCCGCTACACTCAAGGCCACTACATCGAGATTTATTTTGAGGGTTCTAGCGACGTACCTTCTACTCTTAACGAGAAGCTCAAACTCGACAAGCGCATCAACCGCATCTTCGTCGAGTCCAAATAACACTACAAATCCACGACTACTATGGCCTCATTCAACAAAGTTATTTTGATGGGAAATCTGACCCGCGACCCTGAGACTCGCGTGACGGCCACTGGTTTGACTATTTGCAAGCTCGGGCTTGCTGTATCTCGCTCATTCACTACCAAGGATGGCGAACGTCGTGAAGAGACCACTTTCGTCGATATTGACGCATTTGGTAAGCAGGCTGAGGTGATCACTAAGTATTTCCGCAAAGGTAAACCTATTCTGATTGAAGGTCGCCTCAAGCTCGATCAATGGGAGTCTAACGAAGGACAAAAGCGGAGTAAAATGGGCGTCGTAATGGAGACTTTTCAATTCGTTGGTAATCGCGACGACAGTGATTCTAACAACAACTACGGAGCTTACGAACAGAGTTCACCCCCCAAGCGTCAGGCAGACACTGAAAAGCCCGCGGCAAGTAAAGACTTCTCTGCGGACGATGACACTCTTGATGAAGACGTACCTTTTTAGACTTAAACTTCCTTTTTTCAATTTACCAACAACTTATTTAACACACTGACAGCATCATGGCCAACAATCAGGTTCTCCTTCTTCAACCCATTAATGGACTCGGCGCCGAAGGCGACACAGTCACTGTAAAAGCTGGCTTTGCCCGCAACTTTTTGCTGCCTCGTAAATTAGCTCTACCTATTACGCAGGCTAACAAGAAGCGCGTCGAGTCGCTACTCAAAGCACGTGAAGCCCGAGAGCAAAAGGAAATCGAGGATTCACGCACACTCAGCGAACGCATCGAGAAGACAAGTATTGCGATCGCTGTGAAAACAGGCGAGGGCGGTAAAATGTTCGGCGCGGTTACCGCTAACGACTTACTGGAGCGCCTAAAGACAGAGGGGATCAAGCTGGTGAAGAAGCAACTTCAGGTAGCCGCTCCTATTAAGGTGCTCGGTTCACATACGGCTAATATTAAGCTACATGCGGACATAGAGACAGAACTCAAGTTTGAAGTCGTCTCCGAGAATCCAATTGAAGAAAGTGCGGATTCCGACGAAGAAATTACCGAGGAAGACGAATAATTGTTGGC